>JBDSTO010000257.1:0-11025 GCA_039928255.1 Aestuariivirga sp.
CGCTGCGCGATAAAGGGCGCACCAATTCCCAACGTGAAAATGGCCAAGAGAACATTGCCGACGATCAGCCAAGCATAACTTCCCGCCGTCGCTTCCAACTTAAACTGGGCACCATCAAAGCGGGTGCAATTTGCGAAATAACGCATCTTCTTCGTGGTGTAGATGGTCCACAACAGCGGCACCACCAGGATTATGGCGAACACGCTTGCTCCAATCAGGCCAATAATGCGCCAAACCGTCCAATAGTCATCGGCGGTTGGCTTGGGCAGATCATTTTTCTCACGAAACACGCGGTCAAAGGCAGCACTGATCTCGGTGCCAATGACCGAATAGAACTCCATTCCGACCCATACAGCACCAATAACAAGCGCCAGCAGCGTGAGAAACCAGCAGGCCGCATAGGTAGGATAAAGCGGGCCAGCCCTACCTTTGAATTTAAAGCTGATATCTCCAAACTGCATGTTGCCAATCATTTGCTCTTGCAAAACTGTGTCCATGACGGGCGTTGCCCAGCCGAGCGACATGCCCTTGGCCAGCAGTGAGCCAAAATAGGTGAGGCTATAGGTGAAGGCTGAACCCGCCAGTGTTCCCCTGATTCCTCGCCAGAGCGTGCGAGACAGTTGATATTTGCGCTGTTTGTAGAGAGCAAAACCCCACAACAGATAGACCAAAAGAAAAAACAGGCCTTGCAGACCGGCTAAACTCGGATCGTTGGGGCCAAGCCAAAACCCCAACGCCGCCGCCAGCACGATGTAGGGAAGAATAAAAAGCCCAAACACCATCAAAAAGCCGCGAAAAAGCTCAGCCCCGGTGCCAGTGTATTCCAACGGCTCGCCATTGATATGAATACAGCTCCAAATGTGCCGCCGCACCCGAGCCTTGGCCCAAAAGCGAAAAATTGTCAGCGTAATGAGCCCCAAAAGGAAATTTACAACGGCGATTTTCAACAGACCCGGCCGCGGAACATAGGCAAATTCGAGGTGGATGGGCGGATTTGAAGGTGATTCAGTCATCTGGTCTGTTTGCCATTTTTAAGAAGGGATGCCAGCGAGTTATGATGATCTGTGGCCAAAACGCAACAGTCATACAAATTGTCGCACAGATCAAAATGCTGGCTACACTCCGCCGCAATTGAAAACTAACCAGAATTTTGCGTTTTAACGCTCGGTGAGGGCGCTTTAACACTTGCAATTTAAGTCTGGCGTAACGGGAACAACTATTCGGCTATGAACTTAATCACAAACAGGAAAACGGCGTCGCGCCGTCCGGGGTGGTGGCTTGCGCCACTCTTGTTCCTGTCTTTGGTGATATTTGCCCAACCTTTGAAGGCCGATGATCAGGGGGATTTCTTCTCGTATTTCCCGCGGGTGCCCGAATTGCATCTCCCCCGGATTGATTTGATTAACCCATTCCGATCCGACGATTTCAAGCGCGCCCGCAGTGCCTATGCGAATGGCGATTTCCAAAATGCCATGTTGTTCTTCCAGAAATCTTCCGAAGAAGGGAACATGGTGGCCGATTGGTATTTGGGTCACATGTACCGCCTGGGACGCGGCGTCGCCCCCAGTCCCGCCATCGCCTATTCTTATTATGCCCGCGTCGCTGAAAACTTCGATCCCGAGGAACCCGACCAGACGCGTCTGCGCATTGAAATCGACAGCCAGCTCCGTGTGGCAGACTATCAACGCATCGGAATTCCCGCATCCGGTCTTAAAGCAAACCCGCAAGCCGCTGCCCGTACCTTCTTGAAATTTGCAACAAATTATGGGCACCCCAGAGCGCTGTATGCTTTGGGCGTGATGAGTATCGAGGGCGAAGGCCTGAAGCAAAATCCGCAGCAGGGTTTGAAATGGCTTTATGCAGCTTGCCGCAAACGCAGCGCCGATGCCGCCGCCTATCTGGGAGAGCTTTACTATTCCGGACAGGTTGTGCCGAAAGATGAAACCCGCGCTTTGACGTGGTATATCATTGCCACCAGCAGTGTTGCTAAGGAAGAAAACCCGAGAATATTTGGCCGGGCCGATGAGTTGCGCTTTTCCGTGTCCGAGGACGTAAGACTGGAAGCAACGGCACGCGCCCGCGTGTGGATCGAAGCAAACCCCACCCCGCCGCAGGACTGATCAACCTGGAAAACTCTGGGTTCCAACCTCAGTAACATTTCCCTTGTCAAGAACGAGGCACGTTTGGCTTTCCATGCCCGAAACAAAACAAAAGATCGGCAGCCCGGCTTTCCGTACGGCGAGATAGGCGCTTCGGTCTAGATTTTCGCTCACGCGAAAAGGAAATTCAGCGCCCGGCGGCAAACTCCCATCCTTCTCAGATTGCGGCCAGTCCGGCAGATTGGCGCTGGTGTTCATCCGGCTGTCTAGTGCAATCCAGTTCACGAGTTCGGACACAATGGTTTTTGCGTTCAATTTCGGAATGTTCTGAAATGTCATTAAATCGGACGAGCGGTGAACGTTGGTCCAGATGGCATTTCCGCGGACATCGCGCACTGTCAAAACCAGAACGGCATGGGCACAATCAGGTCCAAGAGAATCAGCGATAATCCGGCTTTTGCCCCAGCTGCGCTCCGCATGCGCGACACAATTTGCCATTGCAAAATGACCGCTCAAGCCGACGAGGAAGACGACTAAACCCATTAAGCGAACATAGATCATGGAAACCGCCTTAACTCCGTTTCATGAGGCCCTAACAGACTTTCCGCGTGATGCCAGCAGCCCATCCAACGACACAGACTTTAATCAACAGCAACTTGCATCCCGCGCGCAGATTGTGTCAATTGGGCCATGACCAATTTCAATTCACCTCCAAAACCTGTGACCGTGCGCTCATCCGGAGTACAACGTATTCGGCGCTATTTCTTTACAGGTCTCGTGATTACTGCACCCGCCGCGATTACCGTATGGGCAACTGTGTGGTTTATTTCGGTGTTTGATGGCATCGTCAAGCCGTGGATTCCGTCGATATACAACCCGGACAGCTATCTTCCAATAAAGGTTCCGGGCTTTGGCCTTGTCGTGGCCTTGGTGGGCATTACGCTTGTTGGGGCCTTGGCCGCAAACATCTTGGGGCGCAGCCTGATCAACCTGTGGGACCGGCTAATTAACCGCACCCCTATTGTTCGGTCGATTTACAAAAGCTCTAAACAGATTTTTGAGACCATCTTCTCAGAGCAGGGTGCCTCGTTTCGTCAGGTGTGTTTGGTTGAATGGCCGAGAAAAGATTGCTGGTCGATTGGCTTTGTTTCACGCGAAGTGGATGGCAAAGAATTGGGATTGGCCAAGGGCAGGGCGATGTATGCAGTCTACGTTTCAACCACACCCAACCCAACGTCGGGCTACGTGTTTTTCGTCGACCAGAACAGCGTCAAGATCCTCTCCATGTCGGTTGAAGACGGCCTGAAGCTGGTCATTTCTATGGGCCTCATATTCCCCGACAAGCCGCTATTGCCGGAAGAAGAACTGCGAGTTGCCAAGACTGTAAAAAAATCTAGCCGGAAGACAAAAGCCTGAGAGCTTCATCGCGCTCAAAAAGATAGAGGAGGATGCGCAAGGCTTGCCCTCGGGGCGACTGAAGTTTCGGATCTCGGTTCAAAACCAATTGCGCATCGTCACGCGCAGCTGCCAATAAATCTCCGTGCACGGATAAATCTGCCATTTTGAAAATCGCCAATCCTGATTGCTGTGTGCCCAGCATTTCGCCAGCACCGCGCAGCTTCATGTCTTCTTCGGCAATGCGAAATCCGTCTTCGGTTTCGCGCATGATCGAAAGTCGTGCCTTGGCTGTCTCGCCCAATGGCTCTTGATAGATCAATACACAGCTTGATTTAGCAGCACCGCGTCCCACACGACCGCGCAATTGATGAAGCTGGGCAAGGCCGAACCGTTCTGCGTTTTCAATCACCATGATGGAAGCTTCGGGAACATCAACGCCAACTTCAATAACCGTCGTGGAGACAAGAATTGAAATAT
Organism: Aestuariivirga sp.; assembly: GCA_039928255.1. Lineage (GTDB taxonomy): Bacteria > Pseudomonadota > Alphaproteobacteria > Rhizobiales > Aestuariivirgaceae > Aestuariivirga. The sequence continues at coordinate 3,975 of JBDSTO010000257.1, forward strand.
CACCCCGCTTGAATTTCTCCATCACGGCATCCTTTTCTGTCCCTTTCAAGCGGCCATGGATAAGACCGACCTGTCCTGGGAACACAGCAGCCAAGGCCTTAAATCGCTGTTCGGCAGCCGCTGAATCAACCAGCTCGCTTTCCTCCACCAACGGGCAAACCCAGTAGGCCCGCGCGCCTCCATTCAAGCCACGGCGCAAACCTTCAATAACATCCTCGAGACGTGACAGTGGCAATACCCGCGTATCGATGGGTTTGCGACCTGTGGGTTTTTCGTCAAGCTTGGAAACATCCATGTCACCATAAACAGTAAGCGCCAATGTCCGGGGAATCGGTGTTGCTGTCATCACCAGCAAATCTGTGGCTTCATTTGATTTGGCCTGCAGGGCCAGTCTTTGATGCACGCCAAACCGATGTTGTTCATCAATGACGGCCAAACCCAGATCATAAAATTCTACACCTTCCTGAAACAGGGCATGCGTGCCGATGAGCAAATCTATTGCACCAACCCGCAATGCGCCCAAAACATCCTCCCGCACCTTACCCTTCTCGCGGCCCGTGAGCAACGCCACCTTCAAATCCAGTCCTTCGACAAGCTTTGAAATCGACGCCATATGTTGACGCGCCAGAATTTCTGTTGGCACCATCAAAGCACCTTGAGCGCCACCTTCGATCGCAGTCGCAAGTGCCAACAAAGCAACCACGGTTTTGCCCGCGCCAACGTCTCCCTGGAGAAGCCTGATCATGCGGGTGGGAGCCCCCAAGTCTGCCAGAATTTCTTCGCCAGAACGCACTTGCGCGGCGGTCAGCGTATAGGGAAGGCGAGATATAATGGCTTGCCGCAATTTTCCTGTGCCGGGTTGTCGACGTCCGCTCGCACGTTTCATCTGTGAACGAACCATCAAAAGCGCCAGCTGGTTTGCGAGCAACTCGTCATAGGCCAAACGCAACCGGGCAGGCGCAGCGATCTCCAGAGTGGCTGGCTCTCGAGGGTGATGCAAAGCGCGCAAGGCATCCTCCATCAACGGCCAGCCCTTTCGTCGAATCCATTCGGCATCTTGCCATTCGGGCATGTGGGGAAATTTCTCGAGCGTTGCCACAGCCGACTTATGCAGAAATTTCGAGGAAAGACCCGCTGTTAAGGGGTAAACCGGCTCAAGTAGCGGCAATTTGGAATATTCGGCCTCGTTCAATACATAATCCGGGTGAGACATCTGCGCCTCAGCGCCATACCAGCTGATGTCTCCCGAAATCAGCCGCTTTTCGCCCATCGGATAAGAGCGCGCCAAATGATCGGCATAACTGGCAAAGAACACCAGAGACATCACGCCGGTGTCGTCGTGCGCTTCAATCCGATAAGGCAGGCGGGAGCCGCGCGGTGGCGCCTTGTGCTTGCCAATAGTAACTTCGACGGTGGCAACGCCTTGGACTGGCAATTGCGAAATGGTGCACCGAAAGCGCCGGTCAATAAGATGGGTTGGCAGATGAAACAGAATGTCAACCAGCCGCGCCTCATTTCCATCTGAACGCAACAATTTGGACAACAGAAGGGCCGATTTGGCCCCAACACCTTTAAGGGAAGAAACATCAGCAAAAAGCGGATTGAGAATGACAGGACGCATGTGCCCAGTTTCACCTCGAAATTGTTGCGGCGCAAGGGCAGCTGTGGCAATCCCCACCCTCCAATGAGTAACGCCGCCACCAATCTTGATGTCGATCGCCGCCGCCTTCTGTGGCGGGCGAAGCATCGTGGCATCAAGGAAATGGATTTGATTGTGGGGGGTTATGCAGAGGCCAATCTTCCCACGATGAATGCAACTGACCTTGGGGTTTTCGCGGAGATACTGGAAATTCCAGATCAATTGCTCCTGAGCTGGGTGACCAATCAGGAACCCGTGCCGCAGAACCAGAAATCGAAAATGCTCGACGATATTTTGGCCTTTCGTCCCAGGCTTCAGCCATGAAGGCTCTTGACCAGCTTTTGCCGCGGCTCAACGTGCCGGGCCGCACAATCCTATCTGGGCTGCCGGAGGGGCTGGACGCTCTCGTCCTACCTCAAATCGCTCGTGCCATTGGCAGTGCAGGCATGGTTCATGTGTGCCGCGATGATCAGCACCTCGCGTCCCTGGAAGAGCAACTTCATTTCTTTGACCCTGCTTTGACCTTGAAGCGCTTTCCCGCCTGGGACTGCCTGCCCTATGACCGTGTATCCCCTTCGGCTGATGTACTGGCGCGCAGGCTTTCAACATTGGCCTGGTTGGCACAAAAGCCGATGGAGCCGTTCATTCTTCTGACAACTGTGAACGCCGTTTCACAACGCGTTCTCACGCCCGCCCTCATTGCGGCGGGCGCACGCGCTTTGAAACCAGGCAATCGCGTCGATGGCGAAAAGCTGCAAAACTTTCTCATTCATAATGGTTACTCACGAACGGGCACTGTGATTGATCATGGTGACTTTGCAGTGCGTGGCGGCCTGATCGACATTTTTCCGCCGGGGTCGGAAACGCCTGTTCGCTTGGATTTCTTCGGCGATACACTGGAAAGCATCAGAAGCTTTGACCCTGAAAGCCAACGTTCGACAGAGCAGTTGAAGCGGCTTGATCTTGTTCCCGCCAACGAGGTTATGCTGACCAAGGCGGCCATTGGTGGTTTCCGAACTGCCTATGCGGAGGCGTTTGGCGGCATCGACGTCAATGACCCGCTCTATGAAAGCATAACAAGCGGGCGGCGTTATCAAGGTATGGAACATTGGCTGCCGTTGTTTCATGGTGAGTTGGCAACGCTGTTCGACCATGTGCCCGGCGCAACATGGAGCCTTGCTCCCTCATTCGCCGAGTCGCTGCAGGCCCGCCATGAACAGGTCATCGAATATTGTGATGCCCGGTCTGAAGCACTTCATAAACAAAGCTTCGGCGCAGCACCATACAAACCCTTGCCAGCCAACAAATTATATCTCACGCCTGACGAGTTCAATCAGCTGGCCGTTGATCGAACAGTTTTAGAACAGTCGCCATTCGAACGGGCCGAAACCAATGTGATCTCTTTTGAAGGCCGTCAGGGCAGGGGTTTCGCGGCGGAACGCGGCCAAGGGCAAGGCAAGGTCTATGATGCTGTTCGTCAGCACACGGAGGATCTCCGAAAGGCGGGCAAGAAGGCGCTGATTGCCTGCTGGAGCGAAGGTTCGGCTGATCGTCTTGCCTCAATATTGAAGGACCATGAAGTTTCGCCTCTGGTAACACTGCAAAACTGGGCAGATGTCGAGAAACTGGAACAAGTCATCGTAGGACTTGTGGTGTTGCCCCAAGAGCAAGGATTCGAGACTGCAGATCTTGCGGTGATCTCCGAGCAGGACATATTAGGCGATAGGTTAGTTCGCCGTGCCCGCAAGGCCAAGAAGGCGGCTGATTTTCTGAATGAGCTCTCGCTGCTCTCTCCCGGCGATCTGATGGTCCATGTCGATCACGGGATCGGGCGCTTCGAAGGCCTGAAAACCATTGAGGTGCAAGGCGCACCCCATGATTGTCTGCTGCTGATTTATGCCGAAAACAGCAGGCTGTTCTTGCCAGTTGAAAATCTCGAGCTTCTCTCGCGCTATGGTTCGGAAGGCGAGGGCGTGCAGCTTGATCGTCTGGGTGGCGGCGCGTGGCAGGCCAAGAAGGCCAGGCTGAAACAGCGCATCCGCGAAATTGCCAATGATCTCATTAAAACCGCAGCAGCACGTGAACTGAAGGCGGGTGACGTTCTGGCAGCGCCGGAAGGCGCTTACGACGAATTCTGCGCGCGCTTCCCCTATGAGGAGACCGAAGACCAGCTTACCGCCATCGAAGCTGTTCTGGAAGATATGCAGAAGGGCAGGCCCATGGATCGCCTCGTTTGTGGTGACGTTGGGTTTGGCAAAACCGAAGTTGCCCTGCGCGCTGCTTTCGTTGCGGCCTATGCTGGAAAACAGGTCGCCGTTGTTGTCCCCACCACGCTTCTGGCGCGTCAGCATTTCAAGACGTTCACTGATCGTTTCAAGGGATTGCCATTGCGCATTGCCCAAGCTTCGCGGCTGGTCGGTCGGAAGGAAATTGAAGAGGTTCGCAAGGGCCTCGCGGAAGGCGCCATCGACATTGTCGTTGGAACCCATGCCATTTTAGCAGACGCCGTGAAATTTCGAGACTTGGGCTTAATGATCGTCGATGAGGAACAGCATTTCGGCGTGAAGCACAAGGAACGACTGAAGCAGATGCGCGCCAACGTGCATGTTCTGACACTGTCGGCAACACCTATCCCGCGCACCTTGCAGCTCGCCCTCTCGGGGGTGCGTGAAATGTCGTTGATCACCACGCCCCCACTCGACCGTCTGGCGGTACGCACCTATATCTCGCCGTTTGATCCCGTCACTATCCGCGAGCATCTGCTGCGTGAACATTTCCGTGGCGGACAAAGCTTCTATGTGGTGCCGCGCATCACTGATCTTGATGAGATTGCAGAATTCCTTCGTGAAGTAGTACCGGAAGTGAAATTCCGTTCCGCCCATGGTCGCATGGCCCCGACTGAACTTGAAGACATTATGACGGGCTTTTACGACCGTTCATTCGACGTATTGCTTTCAACGACTATTGTTGAGTCAGGCCTCGATATTTCAACTGCCAACACGCTCATCATTCACCGCGCTGACATGTTTGGCCTGGCGCAGCTCTATCAATTGCGCGGTCGGGTTGGTCGCTCTAAAGCGCGGGCCTATGCGCTTTTCACAACACCTCCGGGCAAGGTTTTGAACCCGACTGCAGAACGCCGCTTGAAGGTGCTGCAATCTCTCGATTCACTGGGCGCAGGTTTTACCTTGGCCAGCCATGATCTTGATTTACGCGGTGCAGGAAACCTCCTCGGTGAAGAGCAACACGGCAACATTCGTGAAGTTGGCTTTGAGCTTTATCAATCCATGCTCGAGGATGCAGTGGCATCCATGAAGTCCGGCGGTGACGAGGTTGCGGATGATGGTGCATGGTCACCCACGATCAACATCGGCACATCAGTTCTAATTCCAGAGTCCTATGTCACCGATCTCCAGGTGCGCCTCGGTCTTTATCGTCGTCTGGCGGATTTTGTGGAGCAGAATGATCTTGATGCGTTTGCAGCAGAACTGCATGACCGTTTCGGCAAGCGTCCTGACGAAGTTGAACATTTGCTCGAGATCGTGTCGATCAAACTCTTGTGCCGTATCGCCAATGTCTCGGCAGTCGACTCTGGTCCCAAGGGTGCGACCGTTGCATTCCGAAACGGCATATTTGCCAACCCCACAAAGCTGGTGGAGTGGATTGCCTCGCAAGGCACATTGGCCAAACTTCGCCCCGACATGAAACTTGTATTGACGCGTGAATGGCCGACGCCTGAACAACGTCTTAAGGGCACGCGCTTGCTGCTGCAAAATCTGGTGAAGTTGGCGGCTTAGGCTGTGGCCTGTGCAGCAACCTTCTTAATGGCGTCCACCAACACGTCCACGTCCTGGGCACCGGAAATGCCAAAGCGCTGTTGAAGTATAAAAGTAGGAACGCCGGTGACACCCATCTCCACGGCGCGCTGCGCCTCGGTCAGAACCGCCTGCTTGTCTGTATCCTGCTTCAACAATTGCGCAACCTCGCGGCCATCCATTCCACATTCGGTGGCAATGGCAGCAAGCGTGTCATGATCGCCAACATCGCGGCCCTCATTCCAATAGGCCATGAATAGCGCTTCAACCACGGCAGGCTGCCGTCCGGCCTGCTGGGCCCAGCGGATGAGACGATGAGCATCCAACGTGTTTGGCGTTCTTTTTATTTTGTCGAATTGATACGGAACGCCGTCCTTCGCACCCATTTCCTCCAGAGGCCTGTGGATGGTGGCCAACCTGGCCTCACCAAATTTTTCGGCCATGTATTTGTGCCGGTCCAATCCTTCTGGTGGTATTGTCGGATCCAGAAAAAAAGGTCGATTGCTCACTTCAACTTTGATCTCGGGAACCTGAGCCAAGGCCTTGTCCAAGCGTCGTTTTCCCAAAAAACACCATGGGCAAATAACGTCAGCAACAACATCAATAGAAATCACGGATTGTGCCATAGGGTTGTTCCTTCAAAGCCAGGCAGAGGCTGAATGTCGGGTCTGCCGATCGTCGACCAGCGCGCCACCCATTGGCCGCCAGCATCGAAAAATGGAATGATATAGAATCCCGCCACAAGCAAGCGGTCTTCGGCACGCACCGCCGCCGCAAAATCCTCATATGATTTTGCCTGCAGCATAGCCTCAATGGCGTGGTCCACAGCGGTATCCGCAATGCCCGGATAATTGCGCGTACCTTCCTGGGTCTTCCCGTAGGAGCCAAAATATAGCGTCTGTTCATTGCCAGGTGACAGCGAATTGAACCAGGTGACGGGGATCATGTCGTAGTCATAGGTTTTTTGAAGCGAGGTAAATTGCGCCGCATCCACCATCTTGATGTCGAGCTTGATGCCAATCTGTTGCAACGTGCGCTGATAATGAAGCGCGATCTTCTGCTGGTCAGGACTTTGCAAAGTGATGGAAAATGCAAATTGCACCCCCGCCGCGTTGACAAGACCTTGGTCCTTCACCTGCCATCCCGCACTGGCCAAAAGATTGACGGCCTTCCTCAAGAGCTTGCGGTCGCGGCCCGTTCCATCCGACACGGGAAGGGAATAGGAACCATCCAACATATCAGGGCGCAGCCCGCCCTTATTGTCGCCCAGAACGGTGAGTTCGGCAGCATCAGCGGCCTTGCCCTTGGATGACAATGCAGAGCCCGAATAATATCCATAGGTCCGCCCGAAGGCACTGCCAAACAGGTTGACGTTGGCCCATTCAAAATCGAACGCCATGATCAAGGCTTCTCGCACGCGTGGGTCTTCGAAAATCTTGCGGCGGGTGTTGAAGGCAAATCCCGAGGTTGATGCAGGTGCCTTCTGTTCGATCTTTTCGAGAAGCACCTTGCCCTCATCGACAGCCGGAAATTTGTAACCCGTCGTCCAGCGTACAGGATCAGTTTCAATGCGCACATCCACATCGCCTTTTTTGAA
>JBDSTO010000258.1:0-6472 GCA_039928255.1 Aestuariivirga sp.
AAAATGGAACTGGACCAACATCAGCACCAGCCTTCCATTCTCACCAAATGACAGGCCCGAAGCGCCCCTTGAGCTGATGCAGAGACGAGAACGGGTCATAGTCATCGATACTTATATGCCAATTTTGGGACTGCTCCCCTGGCTCCGGAAGTCCCATCCCTTGCGTGGGTGCACGGCACAGCAGACAGTTTCATATCTGGTCAAACGATATCTCTCTCCCAAACAACACATCCTTGATGAATGCATGAAGTTTTGGCACGAACAATTTGATCAGAAGCCATTTCATTGCATCCACCTTCGCGGATTGGACAAAGGTGTAGAGGCGGCTAACTTTGAGGAACTCAATCAACAATGTATCTCGAATCTAGATGAGGCGGACCAGAGCCTGCCAATTCTGGTCTTGACTGACGACGCCAATATCTATCGTGAGATGTCCTCGCGCTATGGCAGCCGGGCAATCTTCACATCCAGCACGAGAGGCAGCGGAAAAACTGGGATTCATTTATTGGAAGGCGCCAAAGGCCAAAGTCTGGGGCAGGAGATCATGTTTGATTCATATCTCGCCACATTTGCCGACCGCTTTTTTGGTGTGGCATCGTCCAATGTAGCTACGATGATTTCTTACTTGAAGGATTGGCCCCAAGGCCATTGCACATTGGTCGGCTCATCAGCGCTAACGTCGTTATCCATTTTTTCTGGATATATCAGTGCTAAAGCTGCAGTGATCAGTGCTTTGCCGATGCCGCTCCAAGGCAATATATGGAAGCTTGCAGAAGATTGATTGGCCTTGGCCGAGAAAAAAGAGCCCCGCAAATTGCGGGGCAGTCTATCGAGGGCTAGACAGTTTTGGAAAGTTCAGACCATCCAGATGCGTGAACTGAGGTGCACCTGTACGAAAGTATCGTCCAGCATGCGCGAAGCTGCAGGATCAAAGGTGAATACGCCGCGCACGAACTTCCTGACAGAGCTTGAAGGGGTCTTTTGTACGGCGGCTGCCACGATCTTGGTCATAATCTTTAGCTTTCATTAAGAATTGTTTGATGATCAAGAGATAACACCTTGTGATTCAACAGACAAACGACTAATTCTCATTGCATCATCAAGTAGAATTTGAAGATTGACACATTTTCGCCATGCTTGACCTTTTTCCGGGCCTCCGTTCAATGCGTGCATTTAATGCCGCCGCCCGCCATTTGAGCTTCACCAAGGCCGCCGACGAGCTCGGCGTGACGCCTGCTGCCATCAGCCACCAGATCAAGGAAATTGAAGATCAGTTGGGGTTAAGCCTGTTCAACCGCACCAGTCGCAGCATGATCCTGACGCGCGAAGGCGAGATTCTCAGCACGGCAGCGGCAGAGAGCTTGGAAATGATGGCCCGAGCCATCAAGCGTGTGCGTAGGCTTGGACAACGAAACCAGATCAAGGTTTCAGCTTCGCCCTCAATCGCCGCCAAATGGTTGGTGCCGCGCATCGACCGTTTTCTGAAAATTGCGCCCGGTGCCGATGTCCGCATTGACGTTTCCTCGACGCTCACCGATTTTGAACGCGAAGACATTGATATTGCCATCCGCTTTGGCGATGGCAAATACAGCGATCTTGATGCCGAACTGCTATTTCACGACACGCTGTTCCCTGTGTGCAGCCCCTCAATCATCACCAAGGCGAAGCCCCTGTCGCAGCCGCGCGATCTTTTGAAACACAGCCTCATCCATCTCGACTGGGAATCACCACAGGGCATCCCTTGGCCCAACTGGCGCATGTGGATGGCAGCTGCGGGAATCAAAGATTTTGACGACAGTTCCGGCCTTCACTTTCGTCACTCATCCCTTACCATTCAAGCCGCAATCGACGGCATGGGCGTGGCGCTGGGCGATTCCAATTTGGTTGCCGCCGACCTGGCAGCAGGCCGCCTCGTGAAGCCGTTTGAACTCGCTCTGAACGCCCCTCCGCAATTTGCTTACTATGTGGTGACACCGCGCAACGCTCAAGCCAATCCGCTGGTGCCGCTCTTCCGCAACTGGTGCTTTGACGAAGCCAAGGCAACCGAAACCCTGCCCACAGAAAATCCACAATGAGTTGCCAACTCCTGCGCCCATGATCAGCCGCCGCCAATTTCTCGTTCTGCCAGCTTTAGGCCTTGCCACCGCAGCTTATGGCCTCGTGATTGAGCCCGACTTCATGCTGCGTGTCGTTAACTATAAAATCACACCGCCCCGGTGGACCCCGGGCCTCAAGCTTCGCGCCGTTCTTCTGGCCGACCCCCACGTGGTGGATCCTTACATGCCGCTCACGCGCTGGCAAAAAATTGTCGCCACGGCCAATGAGTTGGAGCCTGATCTCATTTTGATGCTGGGGGATTATGTTTCAGGAATCCGCTTTCGCACCGGCACGGTTCCAATCACCGAAACAGCAAAAGCGGCCGCTGCTGCCAAGGCGCGGCTCGGCGTATTCAGCATCAATGGCAACCATGACTGGTGGGGCGACCGCCACGCCGCAACAACGCATACCGGTCCACCGCAATCTCAACTGGCTTTTGAAGACGCTGGCATAGAAGTCCTGTCCAACAAAGCGGTTCGCCTCGTCAAAGATGGCCTGCCCTTCTGGGTCAGCGGCACAGACAGCATTCTGGCTTATTGGCTGGGGCCCAACCGTTTTCAGGGAATGGATGATCTGCCTGGCACATTGGCGCAAGTGACTGACAATGCCCCCATCATCCACATGGCCCATGAGCCCGATCTCTTCGTCAAAATCCCGGAGCGGGTTTCAATTACCCTTTCAGGCCACACTCATGGCGGACAGGTGCGCATCTTGGGGTATTCGCCGGTTGTGCCGTCAGGTTATGGCAATCGGTTTGCTTATGGCCACATCATTGAAGATGGCAGGCATTTGCTGGTGTCGGGCGGCTTGGGCGTTTCAACGATCCCCGTGCGCTTTGGCATTCCACCAGAAATCACTGTACTCGAACTGGGCTGATCAGGACGTTTTCAACACCGGATGGTTGCGGAACATGCCCACAGGAATCTGTTCAAAATCAATGATGGCACCATTCATCATCTGCGCCGATGGGCTGACAAGATAGGCACAAAGATCAGCAATATCTGAGGGCAATATCAGACGCCCAGCAGGCATTTTACTGCCAATGTCTTCAAACCAGTTTTCAGGAAAGCCGTGAACCTTGGTCTGGGTTTCCTTTTCGCCCTCGGTCAGCGCCCAACCCAAATTAACGCAAAAACTGCGAACACCCTGCCAAGCGAATTCCTGTGCAGCATGTTTGGTGATTGTATTCAGCGCAGCCTTGCTGGCGGAATAAGCACCCAAATTTGGGGGCCCACCATAGGCAATCATGCTGGCTATATTGATGATGGTCCCGTGGCCTTGGGCCACCATATGGCGCGATGCTTCCTGCATCAGGAAGAATGGCGCTTTGACATTGACATCAAGAAGCAAGGAAAGCGTGTCGCGACTCGTATCACCGACACCACCACGGGCGGTGCTACCTGCGGCGTTGATCAAAGCATCAATCCTGCCGAACCGTGCGATGGTATAAGCAACGGCTTTTGTAGGAGTGGCTTCATCGCGCAGATCGGCGGAGAGATGTTCAACCTTGCCAAATTTCGAAAGGTCCTGGGCGGCCTGCTGCAACGCCGAAGCGTTGCGATCAACCAACACAACGCCCGCATACCCCAGTTCAAGAAGCTTTTGGGCGCAGGCCTTGCCAATGCCTTGCGCGCCACCCGTTACTAACGCAACCTTCGACACTTTTAATCCGTTACGATGACGCGCGTCCGGGATGCACCATACTTCTGCACCAGGTTATAGAATGCGGCGGCATTTGCAGGAGCAAGCCTGACGCAGCCATGCGATGCGGGCCGTCCAAGATTGGCAATATGATATGTGCCATGAACTGCATATCCGCCATGGAAGAATACCGAATTTGGCATGGGCGCATTGTCATATTTCTTGGAGTAGTAAACCCGTGCAGTCCTCGTCACGCCATAACTTCCGCGTGGCGTGTGATAGCCAGCGCGTGCGCTCGAAATGGCCCAGCGCCCTTCAGGCCAGCCATTCACTTCAAGGGTCAAAGTTTGCGAGCTGATGTCAATATGGGCAACAACTGCGGCACCGCCTGCAGAGCGTTTCTTGAATATGGGAGCGGCATCATCGCTGGACTGATTGGATGCCCAACCATGGCTCTCAAACCAATTTGCGGCATTGGCCGGTGACAAGAACAGTAGTGCTCCCAAAAGCGCTGCCCCAACGACTTTGACTAGAATCTTCACGAAAATCTCCCTCGAATGCCCCGCCCGCAACATATAGATTGCATAGGATTCTGCAAGTGAGACGGTTACAGCAAAAATTCGCGCCCGACCTTCACCCGTTTCACCCCGTCATAGGCAATAATATCTGCAGTGGCATAGGTTTCGGTCATTGTGGCAGGAAGGAAACTTCCCGTCCCCACCATATCAAGTGGTGCCTTGGCGGCCCCCATGATCTGGCATTTTTGTGGATCAAACCCAGAAGAGGCGACGATCATGGCCTGTTTGTAGCCAGCTTTGTCCAGCGCCCGCCTGGCGTGAATGATGGACGCTACCGAAACGCCCTTGCCGAACAGGATGCGGCGCACTTTGTCGACAAGGATGTTGTTAGGGTCCATTTGGAAGGCGCGACCGCCCAGAACCTGTTCGACGATTGAATATTCCCCATGGACGTTGAGCCATTCGCCCACAACCCCGACCGACTTTTCATAGTCCAGCCCCTCGGCAAATCGCCCGCCGTGAGTATCAAGGCGGATCCCGAAACTCTTGCCCTGCCCGTCGAGCTTCGCTTCTTCATAAAACCACTTGGCGCAACGCAGCGAGTCAGAAATTTCCTCGCCCGTATAATCAACCAGTGCGATAAGTGATTTGGCTTCCGGCAATGTTTTTGCAAAAAGTTTCATCGCCGCCAGAACATCACCACCGGCATAGCCAACCAGCGCATGAGGCATGGTGCCCATACCTTGGGCTGCGCCAAAAAACGGTGCCGTCAAATCCTGTGACGAGCCGACAAATCCCCTGACATTGGCATCATCGCGCTTGGCAGCGTTGCTGCCCACCATCGCGCCATAAGCCGCAAGGATATTCATCTCGGCGCCAGAGGCATGACGCGCGTGCATGTCCATGAATGCGGAGGACGGAATGGCGCGGCACATCTCATATGCGTTATTGGCAGACACACAGGGAAAGCCTGTCTTCTGCAACAGCAGCGTTTCAATTTCCGAAAGCTTCTTCATGCTTCCGGTCACTTCCATCAGCTTGTGCTCGGATGGAACAACTTCACCCTCCGCCACAAACCGCGTGATTTTTGCATCAGGCACAAAGTGATTGATCAGCCGGATAGCAGGCTCAAGGGCCGCCACGACGCGTCGCCGCATGAACACTGCAAAAGTCACCGTCGTGTCACCTTCCGCGGCAACAATGCGACTGGTGTTGGTGAAATATTTGTCGGTCTGCGCTGAAATTGGTCCAGCCGCATGAATAAGCGCGATCAGCTTGTCGAGAACAACGGCATGGGCAGCTTCAAGCTGAAGCTTTTGTATGGTTTTTGTCATGCCGCCCCTTAGAACCGAAAATCCTTGAAGCGTCAAATCGGGTCTTGCGTCAACCTTTCACAGCGTTTTGAAAAGTCGTAGCTCCACTACGCAACAAATCAGTGTCCGTGGGACCGGCCATGAAACGATAACCGCGGGCACTATAGGCTTTGATGCCTTCAGGTGTTCCGCCAAATGCGCCCGCAATCAGGCCGTGAGCCTTGCAAGCCGCAGCAATTTTTTCCATCGCAACCAGCGTGTGCGCCCCCAGCCGGTCAATGCCCGCACCCTTTGTAAGTGCAATTGAGAGATCACTTGGGCCTACAAACAAACCATCAAGCCCTTTGACCGATGCAATCTCATCCACAATATCCAAAGCTTCCTGGGTTTCAATCATCGCAAAGGCAAGCGTCTGTTCATTGGCTTGTTTCAAATATTCACCCGGTGTCACGCCCGAAGCCTGAACCATGGTGTAACCGCCCCAGCTGCGCTGGCCGAGGGGCGGATATTTCGCGGCCTTCACAAAAGCCTGCACCTGCGCAACCGAGTTTGTCATGGGCGCGATGATGGCGGCAGCACCCATGTCGAGTGCAAAGCCCACAAGGCCAGGGTCGTTCCACAAAATGCGCACAACTGTTGGCGTTCCCGTGGCGTTAATGGCCGCTGTCATTCGGGCAGCTTCACCATTGTCGATGGTGCCGTGTTGCAAATCCAAAGCCACGGCTTCAAATCCCATGCGCGCAATTTGGCCAGCGTGCACATCTCCGGGATTGCCGATCCAGGGGAAAATTACGGTGCCATCGCCTTTGAGCTTCTGGCGAAGGGAGAATGATGCGCCTGACATGAAACTCAGCCTTCAGCCAGTTGCTTCTTGGCCTTCTGCAGCATCTCATCGAGCACCGC
>JBDSTO010000259.1:0-3890 GCA_039928255.1 Aestuariivirga sp.
TCGAGGCTTTGGAGACCGGTCGCACCTATCGCGGGCATTTCAATGTGAAGAACGGCGGCACGATCAAGAATTTGCCCGCTGATTGCATCATCGAGAGCCCGGGCTTTGTTGATCGCTTCGGCATCAACATGGTGGAGGGAATTGAATTGCCCCTCGGCTGTGCGGCGACATGCATGGCCTCTATCAACGTGCAGCGCATGTCAGTTCAGGCCGCCGTCACCGGCGATGTTGAACTTTTAAAACTCGCCGTTTTGCATGATCCTCTCGTGGGTGCCATTTCCACTCCTGAGGAAGTTTGGCAGATGGTCGATGAAATGCTGGTCGCCCAGGCGCAGTGGCTGCCCCAATATGCCCATGCCATCCCTGAGGCCAGGGAACGGTTGAAAAATCCCAAGGTGAAAACGCGCGAATGGGCAGGCGCTGCCCGCCAACATGTGCGGAGCACAGAGGAAATGCGAAAGGCCAAGGCGGTTGCCGGGGTCAGCGCCGCCTTGGGCACCAAGGTGATGGGATAAGCCATACGGGTAAACCGCCGCAGATCTATCCCGAGCGAGATGATCTGCGGCGCGTCCTAATTGGCAGTTTCCCCTCGTTGTGCTGAGAGTCAAACCTTCAAATGGCTCTAATCCATTTGTCCAATTCTTCTTTCGCAACTGTCTTTGGTTTAGATCTCACAAAACCTGTTTGGGGCGCAGGATTTTTGGCATTTTGCCGGGGTCTGATGAACCTTGAATTGGCGTAACCAATGTCGTCTGCCATTTCAAATTCATATCCCGATGCTGCAGTGCGGTGATACATGCTGTGCTGTTGCAAGTTGCCCTCCATTAATCTTAGCTTTTCGTTAATGGCGTCATTCGCCTCGTCGGAAAGAAATGTTTAGATGGCCTCAAAGTTCCACCTGGTGGCGGACGGGGCCCATTCTTCTCGTGATTTTCGCCGATATCAGAACTGGAAAAGGCAGGAATGGCTCGGAGGCTGTGGCACCCCCATGGTCGTATTTCCTGTAATTATTTAATGATGCATGGAACTTCTGACTAAAACGAGCATTGGGATAGTGAAATAAGTACAATATGCTTTCGTCCAGCAACAATTTCGAGATTTTTGGTTTTGGTAAGATCCTTCCGAAAACACTATGCACTATTGATCGGGGGTCTTGCTTTGGCGGTTCTGGCTGCCCTGTTCACATACTGGATGGAACGGGTTGATCAACAGCGCCAGGCCTTTGTTCGGGCTGATGCTCAACTGGACAAAATTGCCGATCGCCTAACCAATGCGCGGGGTGAAATTGACTCCGCCAGTGTTTTTGTCGAGCGGGCGCCGTTGGCGTTGCGAAATTTCGACGACTTTGTGAGCCGCTTGGCGCTTACGCACGCCAAGTCATCACGGTGGCTTTTGATTGCAGCCGTGGATTCTGGCCAAACGGTTGAAGCCCTGAAATGGGTTCGCGAGGAGCTGGGTGACCCCAAATTCAATTTTCAAGCCAATCCAAAAGCGGCACCCACGAACCTCTATGTTTTGCGGACGGCTGGTTCCTGGACCGTTTCGATGCTGGGCCAAGATCTATCCTCAACGCCAGAAATCTACCAGGAGTTGATCACCAACCAAACTGGGCCTGATCGGTTGAGCCCAATGCAAGCTGGCGTATTTCTCACCATGTCTGGACCGTTACCCACTGATATACTGTGGGTCTATCAGAGAGCTACCTCCGGCGCTGAACTTGGCCAAAATGCGCCACCGCTCTACGTGGTCCGCGGGTTCAACATCGCAAAACTGAAAGTGGACGCAGCTCTCGATCCAGCCCAACAATTTAACTTCAGTGTGAAAGTGGGGAACCGTGTGCAGTCAATGGCCGGATTCACCCGCACTTCAAGCGATACCCCACCTACCAACGTGCGTACGGTCGTGGCGGAGCCTTTCACCTTTGAACTCGGCCTCACCAGTCCGCCTCCCCCAGGCTACCCGCATTTCTGGATACTTTCCTTCCTGATCGGCCTGACTGGAACAGGTTTGGTTTTCACATGGAAAGCCGGACAACGGGCCATCCACAATGCCGATCATCTGATCAGCACTTTGCGAGAGACACGCACGGTTCTTGACGACACAAGAGACCGGGAAGCCACATTCTTTGAAAATTCCGGAACGGCAAACTGCGAGACTGATGCCGCAACTGGCAATGTGATCCGCGTTAACAAAGCCATGTGCGACCTATTCGGATATTCACCAGAAGAATTTGTAGGGAAAGCTGTTCACGAGATTACCTATTCTGAAGACTCCCAAAAGTTCCAGTTGATTGTGGAGGAAATGAAAGCCAACCCCAGCGAAGCCCGACAGTTTGAAAAACGCTATGTAAAGTCTGACGGTTCTTTTTTTTGGGCCTTGGTGCAGACCAAATATTTCACCGGCGCCTATAAGGATCGGGCGCGCTTCCTGACGACGATCATAGACATCACCGAGCGCAAGGACATGGAAGCCAGCAAGAACAATCTGGTGAAAGAACTGGCACATCGCGTCAGAAACACCGTGCAATTGACTGCCAGCATGGCGCGCCAAACGGCAAAGTCGGTTGCCAACGTCGAGGAGTATGATTTCAAATTCCGGCGACGGTTGGGTGCCTTAAGCGCCGCGCAAGATGTGTTGTTTGATGCGTCATGGGAAGGTGCTGATCTCATCTTCCTCGCCAAACGAACACTGGAGCCATTTGCAAGTCAAAACCTTCGGGTGAAGCTTGTGTCCTTGCATCTCAGCACGCAGCACGCACAAACTTTGGCAATCGCATTCCATGAACTTGCCAGCAATTCCATTGCCTTTGGTTCGCTGAGCCAAGGCGGCAGCGTTGATTTCACCGGCGAGGTCATTCCGCAGACAGAGGATGAAGAAAAGCAACTTCATCTCACATGGCTTGAAACCGGGTTTAATACCCGGTCTAGAAGCCCCCGGCAGGGGTTTGGCCACAAGATGTTGTTTTCCGCATTGCCGGGTCAATTTGGCGGTCGCGCTGTGGAATACCGTAGGGCCAATTCATACACCTATGAATGCTGGCTTACTCTTTCGCCGACCTCCTGATATCAACCCCACGCGCTGAAGAAAAACTATGGCGACGGCAAGTGAACTTGCTACAATATGAAATTCTCAATTGGGACGGAGAAATTCTATCGTAGGCTAACCTTGGGGAGTAGATAAATGCCGTCCATTGAAATTGGCCCCGACGCCGCAAAGTTGCGCCTGCATAATCTTTCTGAAATAGATGCGGCGGGCGCTTTGCGCGCCGTTTTTGAACAAAGCCCTGATTGCATAAAAATGTTATCGCCTTCGGGCCATTTGTTTTTCATGAACGTCAACGGATTGACTGCCATGGAGATGGACAGCCTTGCTGATCATGCTGGAATTCCTTGGTGGGATCTATGGCCCGACGATTCAAAGCAGCAGGTGATCAAGGCCGTCGACGATGCAAACGCTGGGCTATCTTCCCGTTTCACCGCCTTTCGCCCGACGGCCAAGGGCACCCCACGATGGTGGGATGTGGGGGTTTCTCCTGTCTATGGTGCCTCGGGCGAAATTGAATCATTGCTGGTCATCAACCGCGACGTGACTGAAGAAATTCGGCGCAAGGAAGAAATTGAAGTGATGTCTGCAGAGATGCGGCATCGCCTGAAGAACGCCTTTGCCGTGAGTGCGGCCATTGCAAAAATTTCCGCTTCAACACTTCCTGAATTGCAGGATTTTGCCCGAGCGCTTGCTTCGCGCTTCACGTCGCTTGCGATGGCACAGAGCCGCATTCTGGAGTCGGGGGGTGCGCTGTCACTTGCCAGTTTGGTTGAAGAGCTAGCTGACACATTGAACTCCAACAACAACGCTCAAATTGTCATGCAGTTTGACGATGTGATGTTGCA
>JBDSTO010000260.1:0-33868 GCA_039928255.1 Aestuariivirga sp.
GAGGGCAAGAGCCAGCAAGGCAAGGACAAAAAATGAAGGTCGAATTTCAGGTCATCCGCGACGGCGATACCATTTTTACCAAGACGTTTCCCGCGCCTATTGATCGCCGCTATGCCGACATTACAGCGCTTGCCCTTAGCGAGTTTCAGATTGCCCATCCTGACGTGTTGCTCATTGATGAGGATGTGATTTTGAAGTGGTTAGAAGTCGGCGACTAGTCTTCTTGGTTGGACCTTTAGCGGTCCTTGATAACCCAAACTTCTTGCTGCGAAGGTCTATTCTCGATGTGGCAGTTATTTGCTTTTGCAAAATGGTAGCTGTCGGCCGGGCCCACTTGATCAGGATCCACTGCGGGGAAGAGCGTGGCATATTCGCCATAAGGAATAATCGTCTTCTGCCCGATATGCAAAAGGCCCAGCTCCAATCCAAGCTCAACAAGGTCTATATAGCCCCCCGCTTCGCTCTTCCATCCCCGTTCCCAAGAGTCTCGATTTGAGGTCAAGGGCCTGTATGGGTTGCTATTCTTCTTCTTGCCTTCGCGCCGATCAGATTGACCGTTTTCGAAGGCGTTTCGATTTGCCGTATCTCGCTTCTTCGTCATGACGTGCCTGCTTTCCCATTATCACAATACGCTTCAATGCCCGGACGTCATAGGCTGTAATCAATGCCAAAGACTGGCTGTTGCGAGGCCAGAGTTTGCCTAAAATTGACACGACTCAAAATACGGTCTTGGCTGTTTTTACAAGTTTGGCTGCTGCCCCAATGGCGTCCCCAACGTCAAAGCTGCCAATGAAGCCCGTCATTGCCCCCAGCTGGCGGGCTTCTCCATTTCCGTTGCTCCTGCGTTCTGTGGGGCAGTTGACTCAAACCTACGACTGCATCAACTTCCGCACCGCTCAAGGGAACAAAATTGGGTGGGGACATGGCGTACACAGTAAAATCCGTCTTGAACGGGGCATTTGCGGGCTCGCAGCTCTTCAAGGCCGAAGACTTGGAACAAGCCAAAGAAAAAGCCGAACAAATGGTCCAGCGAGGACATACGGTGGAAATTTGGGATAATAAGGGGACCAAAGTTTTTACTCTTGAACCGCCGTAGTCCTGCAACCGCCAGGAGGGGGTGTGAAGGATGAGTGAGAGTCATCCTCTCGAGCTTTCTCAAAAGATCAACCAGAAACTAATCAAAAAATGGCGGAGCCGTGGGCACGTGCCATCGTGGGCCATCTTATATTCCCGCTCGCATGACACGACGAGGGGTGACAGTGACAACGTCGCTATACTTCCCATCATCGAAGAACGTGAATTTTGCAGCCTTGCCATAAAGCTTTGGCAGTCAGGCGCTATTAACTTGCCCTTAAGTGAGCATGCTCCGGCTGGTCGGGCTATAGTTGTCAACTGTTCCCTAAACGGTTTGAAAGTATTGAGTTTGACGCGTAGGGTCTACAAAAAACGGGTTAGGAGCCAAAGGCAACACTTCTCCCTAGTGTTTTCCTAGCAGATGAACCATGGCGAATAGCGGTCCGACAATCACGACTATCAAGAAGCTTTTTGCCCATTCCGGGAACCGCTGCGCTTTTCCGCGATGTACTTCCACCCTGTTCCAAGGTGACACCAATGTTGCGGACGTTTGCCATATAAAGGGTGCAAATGAAGGCGGCGCGCGTTTCGACCCATCGCAGCCCGATAACGAGCGTCACGCCGAACCCAACTTGGTTTTGATGTGCAAAATCCATCACGCGGTCATTGACGACGACGAGGTGTCGTATACCGTGGAACGCCTCCGCGAAATCAAAGCAGATCACGAAGCAAAGGCCAGCACACTTGACGATAGCACCGCCTCAGCCTTTGCCCACGCTTACCAGAATTGGGTGAACATCGGTCAGACCGGAGGATTGGCAGCCCAGACCGTCAATGCGCAAACGATCAACTTTCAAAATACTGGTCCAATTTCTCACGCTGATACCAGGCGCGTGCAAGCAATAGAAGATTTGTGGAACATCATCCAAAACCTCGGCAAAGAATTTGGAACTTCAGTGTTCTTCGACAGCATCCTTACCGCTCAGGAAATCAAAGAGTGTTTCAAGCCACCGCAGAATAATCCGATCTTGGAGTGCGTCCGGGAATTGGAAGACCTCGGAAGTGTTCCTCGAAAACTTGAGAGTGCTGGAACTAATCGAGCTTCCCAATGTAGAATTTTCGTTTCGCCTAAGCTTTGGGCAATCTATTATGCGGTCAACGTCCTCTATGCCCGGAGCGCGATGTTGATCACAAACTCATTCAAGGCGCATCAGTTTGATGATTGGCGGGGGGATGGGCCAATCGGCAAGTGCCTGCTTTCGGTTTTGCCTGCTGAAGCGGTCACCGAAATCAAAGGCAAGCATTTTGGCGGACTGACCACGGCACTTGAATACCTGCACCGAGAATTTATCACAGAGTCGGGTCTAAACCAATATCAAGAACACGCGCCCAGGGCCAACAACGGTGCCGATAGCCAACCTGCCAAACCTTTGACCGCCGATGTGGGCTTGGGCGAAGCATTGGCCTTCATCGCAAGTGGAAAATGGGGAAAGGTCTATTCCACTTACCTTATGGCCGAAACAGTGGTGCGTTCTGCCAGCACTGCGTATGATGAAATCAGGCAAGCTGCCGGGGACGGCACAGTGCAGGTTTGGGGAAAGATAGACACACATGGAATCTATGTGAAAATTGACCCGGACTATTGGGCGCGCAACACTATCAACTTCATGAGCCTTATCGAAGGCGAGCCTAAAACCGAACTGGTTAGCTCGAACGCTCTGGTTGTCTACCGCGAGTTAAGGGTTAATCGAGCTCAGATTGAACGACAGTGGTCCACATCGGGCGAGTGAATGCGATAGGGTTGACGTGTGCGAAAAGCATCTTGAACCAATCCTATTGTTTTGACACGAGCGGTGGGTATCTTTTTTACGATGAAATCACCAGAAACGGTGGCACAAGCGCAATCTTTGGAATGGCGCAGGCCGACAGGGAGGCGATTAAAGACACTGCTAGAGTGTCGGCATTTACATGTCAGCCATTCTAATTTTGAGTAAGTTATTTCTTACCATCCCGCCCATTCACGCAAAGAGATTCCCGTGACGTCTTCCGGCCAGATTATTTCTTGGCTTTAAATCCCAAAAAAATCCAACGCGCCAGCGCTCCAGAAAGGAAAAGAATTAGCGGCGCACCAATTGCCCACGGTGCAGTAGTTGCGATTTCAGTGGTCCATATGCGGCTTAAACGGGGTTTGACTTCCATGGCAATTTTAAATTTGTGCGCGATGATAAAGACTGTCTCACGTTGGTCTTCTTCGCTTTCATTAATCAGCGACTTGTCAAACAAGACGTTGGTTCCGGCGATTCCTACGATGATTTTGTCATCCGCCAGCAACGGAGCTGTCGTTCTAGCCTCATACTCGCCTGGCAAAAGCAATCGCGCTCCCTTGGCGATTGAACCGCTTTCTAGTGCGTCAATCACCTTTAATCGTGAATTGGCATCGGCAACGCCAAGCCAAATGGATGCGAGAACCCAAACCGCGCTGACAACAAGCCAACCCCTGAAGAAGCCCCGAGAAAAATTTATGCTCACAGTAAGCCTCGCCGCTTCAGGAAATCGGCCGCAATACGCCTGAGTGCTTCTGAGCGCGACGGTTTGTCTTCTTGGCCTGCAGCCCAAGTGTCCAGACTTTCACGAAGCTCGGCTGGAAATCGTATCGCCAAGACGGGGTCCTTTCCTGTGGCAGGACGGCCTGGACCTCGCTTAACAGAACTTTTTTTCATAATTAAGGTCATACCTATATTGACATTGCAATAATTAGGTCATACAAGAATTACAGGCCAAGGGGAAGGTGGAACTTCCCCAAGGCCCTAACCTCAACTGCAAAGGGAATTTGCAATCATGGCTATTGCAATCAATAGCACAAATTCGAACCGTTTTCACAACCTGTCGGCCGCGTTGTTGGCTGACATGATCGGTCAACTTGACCGCAAGGCAAAGGATGCCACCGCCGAACTCGATGCTGCCAAGGATGCCTTCAAGGCCCGTGGTGTGTTGATTGCCGAAGGGGAAGCCTTCTCGGTAATGCTGCAAAAGACAATCCGCGCCACGCTGGATACAGCCACGGTCAAAACCGAAATGGGCCAGTCTTGGTACGATGACCACTGCAAGCTGGCTGAAATTTCAACCTTGCGCATTGCAGCGTCAAAACCTGCGGCCGTCGCGGCCTAAGCCACCTCATCAACTCCATCGCTCTTCGAACAGCCCATGGCCAATCCCGGTCTTGGGTTCTGCGGAACCACGTCCAAAATTAGAGGCCAACATGAACGCCACCAATCGCAACCCTCACCCCGCCGCCACGGACGTTTTTCAGTACCTCACGGAAATGCGCGCGATGGGTTCCACCTTCTACGTCATCGCAGATGAGCCGCTCCCCGGCATCCTGACGATGTTTCCCCTTCGTCCGACTGCGAAGGAAGCCAAGCGCGCCTATGAGCTGGAACAATGGCAATGGGCCAATGTCACCAAAGAGGAACTGAAACAGGCCATCCTCGCCACGCCAGCCGATCCGGGCCAGCCTCACAACCTCGCTAGCGCGGCTTGAGGGCAATCCCATGGCACATTCCCTGCTCGTCTATTCCAGCCTTCCGCCCGGCTGCGTCCTGCATCTGGTGCAGAACCAACATTCCTTGCCCGACTTCCGCCCCGGCGAATGGGCGGTGATCGACACGGAGGACCGCACCGCCCGCCATGGTGACGTGTATTTGGTCCGATGGGAAAGCGGTAGCGGCAGCATCTGTCGGGCCCGCCATCACCTTCCGTCATCCAAAGCTGGTGCGCTGTGATGGATGCTCAGCCCATTGTCGCCGGGCCATTGCATCGAGACAGCGCTTCCAACCGCGTATCTCGAAAGCAAGTTGGTGGGTGCAGTCATTGGCCTTTACCAGTCCAGCTTCAATGACGCGCTGATGCGCCCGGCATGATGCGCAAGTCACCTTCCACCTGCTCACCCATCTGAAACACAATTCAAGGAACCTTTGCCATGTCCCATCCTCTTAACCGCCGTTCAGACATACGCGGCCTTTGTGCTTCCATGCTGGGCGCAAGCCCTGCCGGTATTGCACTGGCGGGCCCGAACCCCGTCACCGATGAAAAATCGTTAGTTGAGCAACTTCGTCGTCGCTGGCTGGCTACGCTAGCCGCCGCGCGGCGGGCGGACGAAACCGCCGAAACCGAATACCTTCGCGTTGATGACCAGCTTCCGCAGCCCCATCCGTTCATCACCCGAAATCTCAGTGACCGTGGGCCGATGAAAATTTGGCAAGAACCCGACCTGCGAAACATCAATCATTGGGGCATCGAGCCCGATTGGGACGAAAGAAAGAAGCTCAGGGCGCGAGACACGGCCCTCATTCAGGAATGGATGGCAATCCGAGCCAGCGCGCTTGACGCCAGCACCTACGATGCGCTGTCAGACGAAGCGGAAGCCCGATGGGAAGAAGTCGATTCCCTTGAAGCTGAAATTGGCGCGCTAGCGAGTGCCTCGCCCCATTCGCTCAGGTTGAAGCTGGATGTTTGGGTCAACCGCCATTCTCCCGACCCCAAGCAATCATCCGACGCCATTGTTCTTGATGTTCTCAAACGTCTCGAAGCCGTCACCGCCTAACCGTCAACCCGCCAAAGAAAAAAGGACCAAACCATGGAAAAGAACCTCTCTCGCCGTCATGCTCTCACTGGAGCCTTGGCTATTGCTGCCGCTGCTCTGCCTGCCCTCGCACGAGCCGCCGTGTCTGATGAAGATACCGCGTTGTTTAACGTCATCCGCCAATGGCAAACGGGCAAGGCGCTGGAAATCTCATTTGGCGCAGAACACACTGCCATGGAGCGATTGGCTAAGGTCAATCAACCTCCAGTGCCTTCCGAACTCATGCAGGCAATTGAACTGCCCTCTGGCCTTGAAAAGCCAAGTGACGCGCGAGGTTGGACCGTGAAGGAGCTTGAGCGCTTTGCTGAATTGACCAGTGAAGGCAAATTCACTCGTATAGATACGGATCGGGGATATGATTTGCGTTTCACTGAAGTGCCCGTGCCCGAAGCAGTCCGCACGAAGGCTCAGGAACTGTTAGCCGTCAAGAAACGCTATGACGCTTCCTATGATGCAGTATGGAAAGAAGCTGAGGCGGGGCAAGAACGCTTTGACCAAATTGTCTCGCACAATACTGACTTGATCTTGCAGTTGGCCGATACGCCAGCCAACACTCTTGAGGGGTTGCTTGCCAAGTGCCACGTTTGCAATACAGAGCACCTGTTCGAATGGCACTGCAGCTTCAATGAGGTTGCCCAAAGTCTTGTCAAAGACATAGAGCGCCTGGCCCCACAATTCATTGGGAGGGCTTGAGCCATGGCGAAACTCATCAATCGCCGCTTCGCCATCGCTGGCACCATCGCAGCGGCTATTCCATTGCAGGCGGAGGCTGGGACCAAACAGGCACCGGACGGTTGCTCCCACCTGACGCAGGCGTTGCAAGGGTTGGTAGGGGTGGAAGTCACAGGCAACAGTTTCGAGCCCCACCACCGCGCGGGCACGTTGCTGTTCATCAAGCCAGGCAGCGCAGATCCTGCCGATCATGTGTGCGTCATCCGAAAGACCGGCGCGCACGTCATCGCCAGCTTGGTACATCGGGACGAGAAGGCGATGTATCTGCGCGGCTTCAATGCCGGTGACCGGCTGCAAGCTGTTCCTTTGAACACAGTCTCGCAGTGGGGCCGCATCGTGGTGGCGTTTAAGCCCTGAGGACGCACCAGCTGTTCCGGATTGCAGGGAGGCAGAGGTCTAGCAGCCCCTTTTAAAGCGCGGCAATTTTGATGTCGCCTGCAGTTACCAACAGTCATTGTTGATAACGCTTTATAGGCTTGAAACGGTGCGTTACGTTCTTCAAACTTCAATTGCCGGGCTCAGGTTGATCCCCGAAAAGTGGCTGCACCGCCACCCGCCCGGCATAATGCGACTATGTCAGCCAGCCCTTCTTTAATCCGTCTTTCCAGAGCGCGATTGCATAGTTTTCAGCCGAAAGTCCTGTGGCGTTGTTTTTGCGTTCGACAATGCCATCTCTCTCCGCTTGCGAGTAAGTGGCGCAAACCAGCTTTTGATTTTGCCCAAGTTGCTTCACAAGACCGCGCATAAATTCGCGTTGGCCGCACTTTTTGCCACTGCACCTACCAAACAGTTCTTCGTACCATGCCTCAACGAGATAGCCAGAAATGCCCGCAGTTTTGCAATATTCTTTGAACTTCTCAAAGGGCATAGAATCTCGTGTGTATTTCAAGAATAGCTTGGTGACTTCACCGAAAGCCTCATCGCCCATATGGTAGCGAATATCTTCCACTGCTTTCTTTTGTCGATCGGGATGCCCAACGGGCAGGTGTTGGTAGAAAACGTGCATGAATCCTCATACAGCACTTTAAGCAGTTTGCCGATGCCACCATCTGCAATCCACCTCTGACTGTTGCGATTGGGGCGAAAAATGACAATAATTCGCGCCACTGAAACCCCAGTGAAACCCCAGAATAAATTTCCACAGCCGGTTTCTTTAGTAAGTCACTGAAATGATTGGCGCGCCCGAAAGGATTCGAACCTCTGACCCCTAGATTCGTAGTCTTTAATTAGTCGAAACTGGGGAATTCTCTGTTTTACCAATAATGTCTATAATTCAATATATTAGCTGTAAATCAGTAGTAAATTTTTCTGGCAATTTCACTAGAAATCTCCGCATTTTGCTTACATAGTGCTTACACGGAAGAATGGGTGTTGGCGCAGGCAACTGTTGGAGAATGAACTGCCAAACCCACCAAGCTCTTGTGCTGCTTAATTAAAGCGCGGTGAATCCATGGCAAAACTTACGAAGAGATCAGTCGATGAAGCGCGATCAGATTCCAAGTCCTACCTGCTTTGGGATGGCGAATTGCGCGGCTTTGGGCTCCTCGTGCTGCCGAGTGGCGTTAAGTCCTATGTCTTGCAGTATCGCAACGATGCGCGAAGATCGAGAAGGTTGACGATTGGCCGGCATGGAGCTCTTACTGTCGGCCAGGCCCGTGAAATAGCCCAAGAGGCGGCTGTCGCCATTGCAAAGGGAATTGATCCGGTTGGCAGTAAGCAGAGTTACCGCGAAGCTCCCACCGTGTCTGAGCTTTTGGAGCGCTATCTCACGGATCACGTGAACCCGCACAATGCGGTCTCTACCCAAAGGGATATCAGGGTCATCATTGAAAAAAAGTTGAAGCCTTCAGTCGGAACTATAAAGGTCAATGATTTGACCCGCGCGGATGTGGCCAAGCTTCACACGTCAATGAAAGACATACCACGCCGCGCCAACTATGTTCTGGCGATCCTCTCAAAAGCCCTTTCCTTGGCCGAACTTTGGGGACTAAGAGTTCAAAACAGCAATCCTTGCATCGGCATCAAGCGTTACCCGGAAAATCATCGCACCCGGTTTCTAGGGCAAGACGAAGTGAAACGCCTGCTTGCGGCATTGATTGAAGCAGAGACAATTGGGCTGCCGTGGAATGTTGAGGGAAATGCGTCGAAGCACCTTGCCAAGGAGGAAAATCGACGGACACGACTTTCTTGGCAGGTTGTCGGCGCAGTAAGGCTCCTACTACTCACTGGTGCAAGGTTGAGCGAAATCACGTTACTCAAGTGGTCAGATGTTGATTTCGAGGTGGGTACAATTGCGCTGCCTAAAATAAAGGGCGCCAAGCGTCAGCCATTTCCGGCGAGCGCTGCGGCATTGAGCATATTAGCTTCATTACCACGGATGAAGGGATCGGATTTCGTATTTCCACGCAACACCAACAAAAGTATTCCAATATCCAAAGAAGTCATGGAGAGCTCTTGGCAAAGATTACGATGGAGAGCAGCAATCGAGGATGTGCACCTCCACGACTTGCGCCACACAGTGGGAACCTATGCTGGGCAGGCCGGAGTATCTGGGTTCATCGTTCGTGACTTATTACGTCACGCCAACATCTCTACAACAGGGCAGTACGTAAACTTTGACGCCAATCCGGTTCGTGAAATTGCGGACCTAGTAGGGGAGCGGATCTTGGGCGCTAAGACAAAGTCATTGAATTCACTTTGACGTCAGCAAAAATGGTCTTTTTGCGTATCGGCTTCCTATCCTTGCATGAACTAGGCTGTAGACTCATTAAATCTGAGCCAGAGGCGTATTGAAGCAAGCTTTGCCATGGCGAGATAGTTGAAGGCACTGCGGTCATATCTTGTGGCGATGTGCCTGAGCTGTTTGAGTTTGTTGAAGCAGCGCTCGATCAGATTTGGCTTTTTGTATTGCAGATTGTTGTAGCCCTAGTGGTGCGTGCGATTTGACTTTGATGGAATCTGGGGTTTGCAGCTTTGGTCTTCGATCAATTCCCTGATCCAGTTAGCATCATAACCCCGGTCGGCAAGCACATGTGCGCCTTGGGTAGGTCGTTGAGCAACAGCTTTGCCATTGGTGAATCGTGCATCTGACCGGGCGACAATTCGATCTGCACAGGCAAACCATTCTCGATGACACGCAAGTGAATCTTGGTTGTTAGTCCTCAGCGACTTCGACCGATACAAGCGTCTCCATCCTGTTTTTTTGGGCGGCAGCTTGCTGGTGGAAACGCACACTCGTGGAGTCGATCATTTGTACTCTGCCATCATGAGCCTTAATGATTGCATCCATCAAACGATCCCACACACCACCTTTGCGCCAGCGATTGAAGCGGTTGTAAACTGTCGTTGGAGGCCCATAACGCTCAGGCATATCACCCCACGGCGAGCCAGAATGAAGGATATAAAAAAGGCTAAATGATCTTCCACTCAAACTCCGTCAAATCGTATCGCACCATGATCAAAATCCTCCCAAGACTTTGAATCATCTTTCAGCTGATTTGGAAACTGTTTATGAGTATGCAAGCTAATAGGCATCAAAGAGAGGAACAATGGGACAATTGCCCGTCGATATCGGTGGAGTTGCAGCAGAACACACTCACTCAAAATGCCCCAGCTACTTGGGAGAAAAGCACTCTTGCTCCACTCCCATCTGGTCGACTATTTCCAAACAGCATGACCTGAGACCGTTCTTCCCTTCAGTTTAATTGAAGATCCGTGATTTCTTTTTACCTTATGCTCGCCAATTCAACATTGAGATTCTCAGATGATAAAAATGAAAGAATCCTCCATACACGAGATCTTCGAAATCAGCATTCTGTTGAAGGGTGCGCATGCGATGCTCGAGTGTGTCAGCGGCATCTTACTTGTGTTTATCAGCACTTCAACCATAGTTAGCGTTGTGAAAACTCTTACCCAGGAAGAACTTATCGAGGACCCACACGATCTGATTGCGACGGGCCTGCTGAACTATGCACAACATTTTTCCGTTAGTACGGCACATTTTTACGCCATCTATTTACTGAGCCACGGAATTGTAAAATTGCTCTTGGTGATCGGACTCCTTAAGGACATGCTATGGGCATATCCAGCGTCTCTTGCCGCTTTGGGCCTATTCATACTCTATCAATTGTACCGGTATTCATACAGCCATGGCATTGGTCTCATCGTTCTGACAGTCTTCGACCTAGCGGTGATGATACTGATCTGGCATGAATATCGGTTAGTCCGCAGGTATTCGCGAAAATAAAAAACCTGTACCCTCCGCTGAAACTCCGAGCCAAGTATCACAAAAGTTTCTGGATTGACATTCTGCCTGCTGCGTGCACGCTTGCCGTTAATTTTGGCAAAGTGTTGGAGCGCAAGTCGAGAGGCCAGGTGTGCGCCACAATTCACCATGTTCTGGGTTCTGGTCACGAATGATTTTAGGCCTTATTTTTTTGTGAGCCGCGGCCTGGAGCCGTCATTGCTGCCTTGTCGTTGAAATTCATTCAGTCATTTGAACCATTTTACACTGGCATCATTCGCATGTGAAGACTCCACAAAATCCAGATGCTTCCGCCAACCATCAGGACAATCAGCAAAGTGGCAAAGAGGATGAGTTGCAGATCTTCCCGTCTTGATTTCGACAGATCGAGATGGAGAAAGAAGCGCAAGTGCACGATGATCTGCAAAACGGCGAGCAAGGCGACCAGACCGAGGATCATGAAAGGGGATCCCGATCCGAGTTCCACGATGCCGAAAGCGCCGAGCGTGAGGGCGAGTGCCAGTGTAAACCCGATGATTGCCGAGCGGCGTTCAGGGCCGCCTTTGTTATGATCCGACGTCATGCAGTGACCCCACCAAGATAGACGATCGAAAAGATCGCGACCCAGACGATATCGAGAAAATGCCAGAACAGCCCGAGCCGCAGCAGGCGTGACCGCACTGGCACCTGAAGGTCAAAAATCATGATCTGCATCATCATAACGCAAATCCAGATGATGCCGGCCAAAACATGCACGCCATGGGCGGTCAGCAGTACGAAGAAAGCGGAGAGAAAGCCGCTGCGTTGCGGACCTGCGTCCTTGGCAAGCAAACCAGCCAGCTCACGGTACTCAAGACCAAGGAACAAAAGACCGAGAAGACCAGTGAGCATAAGCCAGACGAGCACTTGCCGCTTTTGGCGCGCCTTGAGCGCTGCCGAGGCCAGGCAGAAAGTCAGCGTGCTGAGCAGCAGAAACATTGTTTCCGCAAATACCCCGTTCAGTCTGAAGAGATCGCTGCCCGAAGGACCGCTGGCGAGGCGGTTGGTCATCGATGCATAGGTCGCGAACAACAGCGCGAACAGCACGGCATCGCTCATCAGAAACACCCAAAAGCCGAAGACCGTTTCCTCGTCGAGCCGATGGTGATCGGGATTGTTATGGTCCAGGTTAACCCCGGCATGTTTCATATCCCCGGTCGTCATGGAGTGATTACCCGTTGTGGAGGGCCTACGGGCGGCTTGGATGTGGTCACCCAATATCCGGCTATGCCGTCCCGGACCGCGGTCTTGTTGATGTTGTCTTGCCAGTTTTGGATATCGGCCAACTGCATGGCAGCGCTGACTTGATGCGTGGTCCGCGTCCGAAAGCTGCGAATGCCGATGACTGTCCAGACACTCAAGAACGCCACAATACTCAACCACCAGATATGCCAGACAAGGCCAAAACCGAAGCCGAAGGCGAAGGCCCCAATCAGCAAGCCGACCATACTGTTGTTAGGCATCTCGAACGGCTCCAGCTTCTCCGGAATACGATAGGCTTTCCGCTTCTGCTTCATAGTCAGAAAGGCGTCGCGTCCCTCGACTTGCGGCAGAACGGCAAAATTGTAGGCGGGTGGCGGCGATGAAGTTGCCCATTCAAGTGAGCGCCCGTCCCATGGATCGCCAACTGGATCTATATTCCGATTGCGTAAACTGACCACGAGTTGGATGATCTGGCAAACAATGCCCATCCCGATCAGAGCTGCGCCAATAGCGGCGACCACGAGATAGATCTGCCATGCCTGATCGTAATACTGACTGGTGCGACGGGACATACCGTAAAAGCCGAGCGCGTAGAGCGGCATGAAGGCCAAATAAAAGCCCGACACCCAGAGTGCCCATGCACGGCGGCCCCATATCTCATCCAAGCGGAACCCTGTTGCCTTGGGAAACCAGAATGCGTATCCCGCAAAAAATCCGAACAGCGACCCCGGAATGAGCATGTTGTGGAAATGCGCGATGAGGAACAGGCTGTTGTGAAAGACGTAATCAAGCGGCGGAATCGCAAGTATCACGCCAGTCATACCTCCAATGGCGAAGGTGACAATGAAAGCCAGCGACCACAGCATGGGGGTCTCGAACCGCAGCCGTCCTCGAAACATGGTCAGCAGCCAATCGTAGACTTTGACTCCCGTCGGGACGGCGATCACCATCGTTATGATACCGAAAAAGGCGTTGACATTGGCATCGGCACCCATGGTGAAAAAGTGATGCAGCCAGACGGTGAAGGACAGCACGGCGATAGCCATAGTCGCATAGACCAAGGAGGTATAGCCGAACAGACGCTTGCCTGAAAAAGTCGAGATGACTTCCGAATAAATGCCGAAAGATGGCAGAACGAGAATGTAAACCTCGGGATGTCCGAACAGCCAGAATAGATTGGCATAGTTCATCACGTTGCCGCCCGCGTCATTGGTAAAGAAGTGCATGCCGAGATTGCGGTCCAATGCCAGCAGTATGGTGGCGACCGTGAGTGCTGGCAGCGCGAACACGATCAGGATGCTGGTGCATAAAGCAGTCCAGCAGAACAGGGGCATTCGCATGAGGCTCATGCCGGGCGCTCGTTTCTTGAAAATTGTTACTATGAAATTGATGCCAGTCAGCGTGGCTCCGATGCCGCTGAGCGCCAGAGCCCAGATCCAGTAATCGACCCCTACGCCGGGACTGTACGACAGTTCGGTGTAAGGCGGGTAGCCCGTCCATCCGCCGGTAGAAAATCGCCCCAGCACGAGAGAGGCCATGACCAGTGCTGCGCCAGCACCAGTCAAATAGAGGCTGATCGAATTGAGGAGGGGAAAGGCGACGTCGCGGGCCCCGATTTGAAGCGGGACGACATAGTTGATCAATCCGGTGAGGAATGGCATTGCCATGAAGAAGATCATGATGGTGCCATGTGAGGAAAAAATCTGCTCGAAGTGGTCGGCCGGCAGATAGCCATCGCCATTGAACGCGATGGCCTGCTGCGCCCGCATGAGTCCAGCATCGATGAAGCCGCGGACCAGCATGACCAGAGCCAGCAGGATATACATCATGCCAATGCGCTTGTGATCCAGACTAGTCAACCACTGACTCCAAATGTAATGCCACGCATCCAGCTTGGTGATGGTAACAGCCACAGCAATAGCGCTGAAGATGACAATACTGGCCCCGCCAGCCGCGACCACACTGTAAAAGGGCAGCGCATCCCAAGAGAGTTTTCCGAACATATAGGTTCTCCAATCGGTCTACGGATCGGCTAGGGTAGGGGGGCAATGTTAGGCGAGCGTTCTGGCAGTTGAACGTGGTCGATATACTTGACGATTATATTTGAGAATAAGTTTGGATCTACGTCGCTATATACGCGCTGTGGTGAGCTTGTGGTTGGCTGGGCGAGCACGTCATAGGTTTGAGCGTCCAGCCTCTCACCAGCGGTGCGCGCGTTGGAGACGAAGTTATCGAAACCCTGCTGAGTTGTCGCCTCGGCCGTGAACCTGTCCTGTGAGAAACCCTTCCCACTGAACTGGGTGTTATGCCCTTCGAACGTCCCGGGAGCATCTGCGAGCAAATTCAGCTGGGTTTGCATGCCCGCCATGGCATAGATCTGCCCACCCAGTGCGGGAACCACAAATGCATTCATGACGGTGTCGGAGGTGATCTTAAGCATTAAGCCGCGACCGGCAGGAAAAACGAGCCGATTGACGGAAGCGATGTTCTGCTCGGGATAGATGAACAGCCACTTCCAATCGAGCGCTACGACTTCGACCACAATCGGGGCTCCTGGAGCGGCCACGGCCCGATAAGGGTCAAGCTCATGCGTTTTGATCCAGACCAGAAGACCCAGAATAGTTACGATTGCAATTGGAACGGCCCAGACCACGATGTCGATCGGCCATGAAAAACCCCAATCAGGCGTGTAGCGGCCTTTGGGGTCGCTGGCGCGATAACGCCAGATAACGAATGCGGTCAACACAAAGACCGGTATGACCACGATGAACATGAGCCCGACTGCGATTAACAAAAGGTCTCGCGTCGCCAGTGCCACGGGCCCGTCGGGGTAGAGCACCGGCGGCCTTTGGTCGCTGCAACCCGATAGCTGGCTTATGCAAACCAAAGCCAGCACTGCTTTGCCTGCGCAATGCAGTACTCTGGCAGAAGCCGCCATCATGCTTTGGCTGCGTGACGGGAAATTGTTTGTGACGAACGCGCGCCCAGAAAGAGTTGCCGTATAGAAGGAAACTCGCTTTTGATCCGCGTTTCCGTCTCGACAACGGCGTCTTCAACTTCTTCAGCCGTCAGACTATCTTGAAAATTGAGGTTGGCGATCACCAGAATCTCATTGGGGCCGAGGTGGACGGTTTTGAGTGTATTAATGGCGACAACACCAGGATTGGTGATCAGTAAGTCGCGCAGCCGTGCTACGGTCTTTGGGCTTGCGGACTCCCCCGTAAGCAGGCTTTTGGTTTCAAGTGCCAGAAGCCAAGCTGTTGTGCCGAGCACCGCAGCAATCAAAAGCGACGCGGCTCCGTCAGCCCATTCCAGCCTGAGGACATCGGTCATCCCTATGCCCACGGCTGCGATTGCAATCCCAATCAGAGCTGCAGAATCTTCAAAAAGCACGATAAATGTTGCGGGGTCCTTAGATTGATGCACGGCCAATAACAGTGCCGTCTTGCCGCGCTTGGAATTAATCGCCCTGAACGCGATGAACCACGTTATGGCTTCAAACACCGCAGCGACAAACAGAACTGCAAAGTTCCAGCGAGTGTTGTGGATGGGTGCAGGGTGATTGAGCTTGGAGATACCCTCATAACCCGAGACCCCCGCACCCAAACCAAAGATCAAGATTGCCACAACAAAGGACCAAAAATAGAGCTCTCGAGCATAACCAAACGGATGAAGTGTGTCAGCCAATTTCTTGGACCGATGGATACCCAGCAGCAAAAGCCCTTGGTTTCCTGTGTCTACGGCCGAATGGATTGCCTCCGACAGCATAGCGGACGACCCCGAAAAGAACGCTGCAATGAATTTTATAGCAGCGATCGAAAGGTTGCCAGCCAAGGCTGCCCAGACTACGAATTTGATATTGTATTCCCGCAGCGTTGGCACACCTCTGTCTCCGTTGGATGTGTCTTGATCAGAGAGTCCATTTGCTATTGTCATTTGGGAAGTGCGTAAGCGATAATCGAGTCCCCGGCCTGGGTGCCCGTAGACCCGTGACCACCTGCAACAACAACGATGAACTGGCGTTGGCTGGCGTCCGACCAATAGCTCATCGGCGTTGCTTGGCCTCCTGCGGGAAGACGCGATTGCCAGATTTGCTTTCCCGTAGTCACATCATAAGCACGCACGTAATAGTCCAACGTGCCAGAGAGGAAAGCAACACCACCCTTCGTCATGATCGGCCCACCAATGCCGGGCACACCAAGCTTAAGCGGCAGCGGAATGGGCGACAGATCCTGAACTGTTCCGTTTACATGCTTGTAAACGATCTTGCCAGTTGTGAGGTCAGCCCCAGCTACATAGCCCCATGGCGGTGCTTGGCAAGGAAAGCCCAGGGGGGAAAGGAATGGCCCCATCTTGGCAGCATAAGGCGCACCAAAGTTTTCATTGAAAGGCGGTGTGCCAGGCTTCGTGACAACGCGGCTTGTCGGATCTGGACGCGGAACCAATTTTGATGTGAATGCCAGATACACCGGCATGGCGAACACAATTTGGCGATCAGGGTCAACCGCAACTCCGCCCCAATTTAAAGCGCCAAAGTTGCCCGGATAAATAATACTGCCCTGTTCAGTGGGCGGCGTAAACCGGCCACCATAGCGCAGTGACCGGAACTTAATGCGGCAGGCTAATTGATCAAAAAGTGTAGCGCCCCACATGGACGCTTCGGTTAAGGGCTGCGGCTTAAATGATAGAGCCGACAGAGGTTGAGTGGGCGATGTAAAATCGCCTGCCGCCCCGCCCTGAGGCACTGGCTCTTCCACGACCGGAAGCAGCGGAACGCCAGTTTCCCGATTGAGCACGAATAATTCGCCTTGTTTGGTTGGAGCAACCAATGCTGGAACCGATTTTCCATTGATCGTTAAGTCAAGCAGGCTGGGCTGAGCGGGAATATCCATGTCCCACAAGTCATGGTGCGTGGCCTGGAATACCCATGCTACCTGACCGGTAATGACATTGAGGGCCACGATGGAAGATGAAAACTTTTCGACATTGGCGTCCCGTTTGCCACCAAACTGGTCGGGGGGTTGATTGCCCATCGGAATATAGATGAGACCAAGATTTGCATCGTAGCTGGACACGCTCCAACTATTGGGAGAGTTTTCAGAATATTTCTGACCCTGCGCCAGAGGAGCTGTCTGCGTGGGATTGCGGCTATCCCAGTTCCAGACAAGTGCGCCCGTATTAATGTCAAATGCCCGAATGACACCTGATGGTTCCGTGGTGGATACATTGTCGTTGACTGCACCTCCGACGACAACGAGAGTTGGGGTAACGACTGGCGGAGATGTTGAGTAGTACGAGCCGCTCAAAACATTGGGCATGTTGTTCCAAAGATCGACTGTGCCATTGTCACCACCAAAACCAGGGCATACGACACCCGTTTTGGCGCTCAAAGCGATCAGACGCGCATCAACTGTCGGCAGGAATATGCGTCCCACGCAATCGGCACTCGCATTGGCTGTCGCGGCAGGCATAGCGTCAGGGGAATAAGACACGCCGCGACAAGTCAGATGTTGGGTGTCATTCTTGGGAGGCTGCATGATCTGCGGGTCATAGCGCCACTTTTCTGCACCGGTTTCTGCATTAAGGGCAATCACAAGGTCGTGGGGCGTGCACAAATAAACCGTGTTGCCGATCTTAAGCGGTGTAACTTCATAGGTGGTTTCGGTAGGGTCATTTTTGCCCCGCACGTCGCCGGTGTGGTAAGTCCAAGCGACTTTCAGATTGGATGCGTTTTCAGGGGTTATCTGACTGAGGGGTGAATATCTCTGACCGAGGTTCGTCCGACCATAGGCCTGCCAATCGCCATCGGGAATCTGATTAACAGTGGCCGTTGCAGCTTCGGTAGATGGATGTGCAGGCAGAGAACCAGATAAATCGTTGGATGGGACAACCATTGAGACGCCAGCGACAAAAATTGCCAATACTAAGCTGGTGGCGAGAGCTAGCCAAGCAGGGCGACGATTGGATGCGTCTCCGAGAGTTTTGGCGCACCACGGCAATGCAATCAAAATGCCCAACACGACTATCACGTCACCGCGAGGCACAAGCTGCCACCAGTCCAAGCCGACTTCCCATAGCGCCCACACCAATGTAACCACGATAGTTGCCGCAGCTAGCCACAGCGTCAAAATGCTACGCCGTAATTGAAGTGCTGCGATCGCCATCAGGGCGACACCGGAGAGAAGGTAAAACCGCGATCCACCAAGAAAGGCCAGCCAAATACCGCCACCCAAGAGACCTAGGCCGCATAAAGCAGTCAGCACTGCAACGAGCCGATTGTATAACAGTGAGCTATGGAGAAACATCTTGTACCACCAGCTGTTCAAAAACCATAACGCTGTTCCTTGTGCAAAGGTTCCGGAAACACTCGAAGTTTCTGTCTTTGGACAAGTTATCCGTGCCCGTCTAGGACGAGCTTGAACGACTTTCCTCAGAATATGCCAAGCAACAGATACGGCGCCGGGCTGGAGCGGGACAGGATCGGAATCTACTCAGTGCGGTCTGAGATAAGTTTAATGTATTGATCCTTTTGGAGATAAACTATTCGATTGTTTCAGCAATAAAGGCGAAGTCTGGCGCTGTTCAAGTGCGTATTGTCATCTTGATCGCCATCTTGGCCCTTGCGAGAAAACTGATCCTTCTGGACTACAAGTCGGTGGGCGCGGACGTATTGATTGCGCTGGGCGGACTATCACTCTCACTCGGCGTTCTCTATTGGCTGTTGGCGGACAGCGACCACCGCCGTCGGCCCCAAAGTGCGCCGCCTTCAACTGTAGAAACGCCGCCATGAACTCATGAACCAACTACATAACTCGGGGACAGTATATTAAACTAAAGGTTGACGTGATTGGAGCGGACTTGCCGCCGCGTAAAAATTGCAGACTTGCAATGTTTCTCACGGCGCTCACGGCGCTCAATGTTCAGGCGCTTTGAGAAGATCGTGTTGCACGGCTACCAGACTTCTGAATCATTATACTCAATCACAAGGCCGCTCCCAGAAGGCGTTTAAGTGACGGAGTTCCCGCGCCATGCAAAACGCAGTTCATGCGTTCTGCTAGGCACCGAGAAAAGAAGATTTATTATTGAGCAGCTTTGACAGATGATGTGGTCAATTTGCCATCTACTGTGTCAAAAACAATGTCTACTTTCTCGCCGACCTTGAAATCTTCGGCTTCCATTTCATTGCCGAGGATGTAAGTAGTGCCACTTACCAGCGTAATAGAATCATTGGGAGCATCGACACTCTTGATAACGCCGCTGATCGACGTGTTGGCTGCAAACGCTGTCGTTGCAACGAGAGACGCAACTGCAGCCATTAAAGTCAGATTGATAATTTTCATTTTGTTTTCCTCTATGTCCCTTGAGTTGATAGGTTGTCATTTTTCGAGGCGGGACGTGATGCCTAGGCACCAGGGATATTGGAACATCATCAAGTGTATTTGGTGGTTAGAACAAGTGCAAAGGGTGTTCGATCTCTTAAACTTTGGAAAGTTGCCAATAGGGTGATGATTGGATAAAGCAAACAAAATCAATGGCCGTGGAACGAATTTTTTTGATTTTTTATGTCACCAAGCACGACTTGCGTACTTGAGTAGATTCCGAACCTAGGTTGGCGCCAACGGTTATGTTAGATTTTTTGCCAAGTCATCACCTATTTATCGTGCTTGGGATTAGGAAGTTCAAATGTCAAAATCATTGTGGGCAATTTTGTTGGTTACAGGCGCAATGTGGTTTACCGTGCCTGTCACCGTTTATGCGGCTGCTGCCGAAACGCCCGTCGCTCCTGAAGTTTCAGCACCTGGGGACATTCCCGATAGTCAAGCCTTCATCGTTTATAAGTCACCATCTGGCTTTTCAATTAAAGTGCCCGAAGGCTGGAGTCGTAAAGACGGGACAGACGCCACCGTTTTCAACGACAAATACAATCACATCTCTCTCATCAATGGCACAAGCGCCATGCCGATTGATTTGGCCTACGCCAAGTCGACCTTAGTGCCCGAACTGGAAAAAAACGGCCGCGCTGTGAAGGTTACAAAACTTGAAGAAGTGCAGCTTAAATCTGGCAAGACGGTCAAAATCGCCTACGATTCAAACTCAGAACCCAATGCGGTGACCAACAAACAAGTGCGCGAAGAAAATGAGCGCTATTATTTCGTGAAAAATGGCAAACTGGTCACGCTGCAACTCTCTGCCCCCAAAGGTGTCGATAACGTTGATCAATGGCAGTTGATCTCTTCAAGCTTCGCCTGGAATTGAAATGAGTGTGCTTGAGGCCCGTGAGCTTTACCGATTTTTTCACTCCGGTGAAGAAGAAGTAAAAGCGCTGCGCGGCGTTGATCTTGTGCTGGGTGTAGGTGAAATGATTGCCTTGGTCGGGCCATCGGGAAGCGGAAAATCAACATTGCTTCATTGCCTTGCAGGATTAGATGAACCTGACGGCGGTGCTGTTTACGTGATGGACCAGCTCATGTCGCGCCAATCCGAGATCACCAAAACCAATCTACGAGCCAAATATTTTGGTGTGATGCGGCAGAAAGACAATCTCATTTCCCATCTGAGCGTGGCGGAGAATATGGCGATGGTTCATGCGCTCACACCCACGCCTGAAACGATTGATCAACAAGGCATTCTTGGTCGCATCGGCATAGACAAACGTGCCAATTCGCTTCCAGCACAGCTTTCCGGCGGCGAACTTGCGCGCGCTGGACTTGCGGTTGCAATGGTAAGCCACCCTAAAATTCTTCTGCTTGATGAGCCGACTGGCGAGGTTGATAGTGAAACCGAAAGTGACATTTTAAAAATGTTGGGTGACTTCCAACGCGGCGGTGGTGCCATCGTGATTGCCACGCATAATGCTGCGGCTGCCAAAAGTGCAACACGAGTAATCAAAATGAAGGACGGGAAAATAAGCAATGGCTGACCCAGTTCTTATTTTTCAAGATGTTACACGCAAATTCGTGGTTGGTGCGGAAGAAGTGACGGCTTTGGCCAATGCCAGTTGCGTGATCCATGCAGGCGACCGCATCGCCGTGATGGGCCCTTCGGGCAGCGGAAAATCTACGTTGATGGCCTTGATAGCGCAACTGGATATGCCGTCGTCGGGTGCGATTTCTTGGCCAAAGTTTCCGCCTGCAGAGTCTGTGCGTCCGAAATATATTGGCCTATCGTTTCAATCACCCAGCCTGATTGCGGCATTGACCGCTGTTGAAAATGTTGAGGTTCCGCTGCTTGTTTTGGAACTTGGCAGTAAGGCGCGAGAGAAAGCATTTGAGATGTTGAAAGTGTTTGGCCTTGAGCATTTGGCGGACCGACTGCCCGAGGAACTTTCGGGCGGGCAAGCGCAACGGATCGCTATGGCGCGGGCCTTAGTGACATCGCCAGCTCTTATTTTGGCAGATGAGCCTACAGGCCAGCTTGATCAAGAGACCGGGCATTTGGTCATGCGCAAGTTGAAAGAGATTTCAGACACAACGGGTGCAGCACTTCTCATTGCCACGCATGACCCCATCATTGCAGCGGAGATGAATACGGTCTGGCATATGCGCTACGGTGCGTTGGATACGTCCAATAGAATAAGGAATGCGTTATGATCAGCAATTGGTTGCGGGGGCTGTTGCGCGCACGTTGGCCAACGCTGGGAGCGGCGGCGTTGGGCGTTGCCATTGCCGTTGCGTTACTGGGTTTGCTGGGGCTGTTTGTGTCTCACAGTGCTTCAACTATGACAGCGCGGGCGGTGTCTGCAGTAGCTCCAGATTGGCAAGTGCAACTGGTCGGTACGAGTGATGCTGCGCCGGTGCAAACTGCGCTTCAAGAATCCGAGCCTGACGCTACATCCAAAATTGTCGACTATGCTGATATCAGAAACATGTCTGCAACCACGCAAGGCACAGTGCAGACGACAGGTGTTGGCAAAGCCGTTGGCCTCGATCTTACCTATCATACATCATTTGCAAATCAATTTCGTCTTTTGGCGGGTTCCTTTGATGGCGCATTGCTAGCCCAGCAGACGGCTTCAAACCTGCATGTTGTGCCGGGGGGGCAAGTCACTTTGCAACGCTTGATCGGTGCGCCGGAAGTGATCACCATTGCAGGTATCGTCGAAATGCCATTTGCTGATCAATTCTTTCAGACGGTGGGAACAACCGTTCAATCAGCACCCACAGCGCCGCCTGATAACATCATTATCTTGCCGGCGGCGCAGTGGAACACGCTGTTTGCTGACCAACTCGATTCAATGCCACAAACCACGAAACGACAAGTGCATGTTGGTATTGATCATGGATCTTTGCCGGGTGACCCGGTAGCGGCATATCTGGCCGCCACGGGTCGGGCCAATAATCTTTCGGCGAAGCTAGCGGGCGCAGGTGTCATTGCCAACAACCTTGCAGCAAGACTTGACGGCGTGCGCGCTGATGCGCTTTTTGCGAAAGTTTTATTTTTGTTTCTCGGAGTGCCGGGTGCTGCGGTTGCAATCTTGCTGACGATGTTGATCGTTCAATCCGGCACTGTTCGCCGCCGCCGTGACATTGCTCTCTTACAATTGCGAGGTGCTGCCACACCGCAAACAATGGTCCTCGTAGGACTTGAGGCTCTAGCTGTGGGCATTGTTGGTTCACTCCTCGGCTTATTGGTTGCGTGGGTTATTGCGCATACGTGGATGCCTTTACCCACGGGGTCTGGCGAAGTTATTTGGTTTGTGCTGGCTTTGGTCGGTGGGTTGCTTGCCGTGCTGCTGATTTTCTTTCTATCGACGTGGACGACGCTGCACCGCACGGTAGGCGAAAACCTCGCTGCAATTGATGTGCACAGCGCCTTCAAGCCCGCATGGCAGCGGTTGTGGGTCGATGTTGTGCTTTTAGTGATTGCCGCCATCGTATTCTGGCAATCGGCGGCGACGGGCTACCAAGTGGTGGTGGCCCCTGAAGGCGTCGCCACGGCAACAGTTGATTACAAGGCCTATCTTGCCCCAGGGCTGATGTGGATTGGCTTAGCACTTTTACTGATGCGGCTGTGGACTGGGTTCATGTTTCGTGGAAGAGCGATGCTTGGCGCGATGTTAACGCCCGTCGCTGGTGGGTTTTCTGGAATCGTTGCAGCCTCGATGAGCAGAGACCGGTTGCGCATCGCCAAGGGCGTGGTGTTGGTGGCGCTGGCTTTTTCGTTTGCCACATCAACGGCAATATTCAACACAACCTATGAATCGCAAGCCAATGTTGACGCAGAACTTTCCAATGGCGCGGATGTGGCGGTTACGGGAACTATGCCTTCTCCGGCCAACGCCGCCATCGCGAAAATTAAATCGACCACTGGCGTGGCTTGGGCCGAGCCGATGCAGCACCGTTTCGCCTATGTCGGAACGGATTTGCAAGATATCTACGGCATTAATCCCGCAACAATCGGCAAAGCAACTACCATCGCCGATGCCTATTTCACCAACAATGACGCAAAGGCGACTTTGGCAAAATTGCAGGCCACTCCTAATGGCGTGTTGGTTTCCGACGAAACCAAGACTGATTTTCAATTGAATGAGGGCGACACGTTAAATTTGCGCCTGCAATCAGCCAAGGACAATGCCTATCATGTGGTACCTTTCATATTCATTGGATTAGTGCGCGAGTTTCCCACAGCTCCGAAGGATTCATTCTTGATTGCAAATTCTTCCTACATCGCAACGGCCACAGAAAATACGGCAGCTGAAATAGTCTTGGTGCGGACTTCGGCTGCGCCCGCTGCAGTGGCAAAGAATATTCGAATTGCGCTGGCCGACCAAGTTGCGTTGAAGGTGACCGACATCACCGAAGTAACGCACCGTATTGGATCGTCTCTGGTGGCGGTCGATCTCAAAAGTCTGACGGGACTTGAACTGGCTTTTGCACTCCCGATCATTGCCGGTGCATTGGGGCTGGTTTTTGCGCTCGGTTTAGAAGAGCGCCGCAGGAATTTCGCTATCTTGCTGGCGCTGGGTGCCAAGACGCGCCATCTCGGCGCATTCTTGTGGAGTGAAGCGATTATTGTTTATGTAGTTGGTGGGGTGTCGGGCTTAGTCATCGGCACCGGCCTCGCTTGGGTGCTGGTGAAAATGATGACACATGTTTTTGATCCACCACCTGAGGCCCTCAACATTCCATGGGGCTATCTGGGTTTCTTGGCCATAACCGGATTTGCGGCCATGTGCGTTAGCGTTTATTTGCAACTGCGCAAAAGATCAGAGCCACTGTCATTTGCTATGAGGAAGATTTAGAATCCTCAGCTTTAATCGCCGCGTTCTGGTGAAAAATAATTTCTTCTGTCTTAGCGAGACAGCGAGATTAAATTTGGTTGCGGGAGCCACATTTGAACTGACGACCTTCAGTTTAAGAACCGAAACTTCGCGCGAAGATTATTTGACTGATATGAGTCAATAAGTGCTGAGCACGTGGAAGATCAGTGAAATGTATGGCAAGCTCTGATCCTGAACGAATTTCAATTGAACAATTCCGGTGTTGCCCGGAGAAAATAAACTTGGCGGAAACGGGTGGTTTGTTCAGTTCTCGTTCGTATGTGACGGTTCTCCAACGTCTCACTAAGTCATTGAAAAACATCGAATTAGGTGAAAGTTACTGATCTTGACATGGTAATGGTCACAGGTTCGATCCCTGTACCACCACCATTTTGTTCTATATAAATTCAATAAGTCCCTGAGAAATTCTGCGGCCGCGTATGTGGCCGCGCAGTTTTTGGGGCGGTGCTGTGGCGGAAACTTACGTACGCTTGTGAAACATTTGCAGCAAGATGGTGCTGGTTCGGATAGGAAATAGGCGGGGAATGCGTTGCCACCATGGATCGAGGACTGGCTCCACGCCTACTTATTGGCGGTCTGAATCGCAGCAGCCGTCCTCTTCTGACTGTGATCAATGAGTCCTGAGCTTAGGTATTTTCCGAGTCTACCGCAGCGCATCGTTCCTCTTTATGATCGACAAGCCAATCAATCTGGTTTGGCAGCAGGTAAATTTGGAGGTTGAAATGGCGCTTTCACTTTCGGCTCCTCTTCTTGGTCCACAGTTTCTTGGTCCACAGTTTAATGATTTTTTGTTCGCGTCAGTCGGCGAGGAGAAAAACGGCATGATGCTTAGCGTTGTTTCGGCTCTAGCACGGCTGGATCTAGACGCTTGGCAGGAATCCGCCGAATTGGCACGCTTGCCGCGGCCGTTAGCGACCGAACGATTAGAAGGCTTAATTGCTGCGCTACCCAATGAATTTTTAGTGCACAGAG
This sequence comes from Aestuariivirga sp., assembly GCA_039928255.1. GTDB lineage: Bacteria > Pseudomonadota > Alphaproteobacteria > Rhizobiales > Aestuariivirgaceae > Aestuariivirga. Next base: position 25,186 of record JBDSTO010000260.1, read on the forward strand.
ATCCTGCGGAGATTGCCTCGCGCTTGATTGCGCGCCTGCCGCGCCAAACCTACTCTGATGCCCTGACGGGGAGAAACGCGCCCGGTCTCACCACGCGAGCGGCAATCCAGACCCAAACGTTCATCTTCGTGGCACTTGTTCTGATGCTCTTAATTGAGAACTTGGGTTTGGCAGGCAGTAAGCAAGCAGCACTGCACGATAACAACGCTTCCGCTCCAATGGCAAGCGGAGCAGCCCCGCAATTACCAATCAAAAAAGGATCCAAGTGATGAACAAAACACCAGCAGCAGAAGACATCAAAGTCGACGAGAAGATCCCGCCCGGTACGATTGATCAATTAGAGCCAACGAATCCGGAGCGGCCGAGACACGCAGATCAAGAAGTGCAGAAAAGCAACGCGACCGAGGCGGGTCAGCGCGTGACACCAGGGCGTCGACCGCTTTTCCGTACTTAAAAGCCGCTTATTCCAGCAATCGGCTTTTTCGCGCAGAACCAACACATCATAGAGCGCGCTGCGTAGATCCCGATCCTATCGCGCTCTCGTCGTTGCTGACATATAATTCTCTAGGCCCATGGAGCCTGATTAATTTGTTCGTCTCAATTCGTTCGTTCCGATACCAGTGGCGTTCGGGGTGATCATGTCTTCCTTTGCGCGCTAGAACGGAGCACGCGATGTCCTAGTCGTCGATCCCGAGTGAGCGATCATCCAGGTTCAGACAGGTTCATAACTACATTCACGCCACCGTCATGCTGGCGCAAACGACGTTGCGCGCAGTACTCGGACTACACAAACTAGACGAGACGCTTTCCGAACGCAAGAAACTCAGCTCGGCGCCGACGTGCAAAGCATCCTTGATTCCCAGACCGAAACTTGGGGCATCAAGGTGAGCAACGTCGAAATCAGAACCGTCGAGCTAACCGACAACATGGTAAGCGCAATCGCCAAGCAGGCGGAAGCCGAACGCGACCGGCGCGCAAAGGTTATTCACGCGGAAGCTGAATTTCAAGCGTCGCAAACTTTGGTCAACGCGGCACAAATCTTATCGACAATTCCGGCCGCCATGCAGCTGCGCTATCTGCAGACGCTGACCGAGATCGGTGCCGAACAAAATTCAACTATCGTATTCCCGATGCCGATCGACATCATCGCACTGCTTCTTGAACCGATGAATAAGGCTGGGGCGGTGAAGTCGATTAACGGGAACGGCGCGGCTCGCGTTCCGAAAGTTGTTGGGGCGCTAATGAAGCACAATTTGAAGGCGTGAGAGCTCAGCCGCTGAGTTCCACCTAAGTTGGCTTCATCACAAAACAGGAGTCAAAGATGAAAAAATCACGGCTCAATTTAATCGGAAGTGTCAGGCCAAGACGAGACCGATTAGCTTTTCTCCTTAAAGAAGGAGCTGCATTGGACAGCTGAAAACGACAACCAAAGGTCCAATGCCAAACAGTGAGTAGATTCCGAGTCTGTTACTCATCAAAAATCACGTCTAACTTTGTCGGATACTAAATGAATTTCAAGGGATGTGCCCAATCGGCCGCATCACCATCGTAATCTGTGAGGAATTATCATGAACAACTTAACCGACGGCGGATCTTATTTCGGTTGGTACTGGATCATCTGGATGGGATTCGTATTCCTCATGTTCTCGAATCTCGGAAACTGGGGCTACTCCTATCGGGCACACCGCAAATATGACGGAACTATTCGACGTGGCGCGACCGAGATTCTGAACGAGCGCTATGCAAGCGGCGAGATTGATCGCACACAATATCAGCAATTGAAGGCCGACATTATTGCCAAATGATGAGTCAGGCCGTGGCCACCATCATTACAAAAATGGAGATTCAAATGAAACATTCACTTCTCGCCCACTCAATGGCTACCTACGTCGCCATTGGCTTTGCCACCCCATTGCTTGCTGCCGGAACTGCGGCGACTGGAACAGGCACTGCGCTTCCGACTGCGCAGCAGTCCATGACGATTAACAAAACGGCAGGACAGTGTTTGACCGATCTGCGCGCCTTTGACAGCATGATGTAGAAAGATGGCTATTGGTTGGGTGGGTCCGGCTATGGCTATCCGATGATGGGCGCGTATGTTTATGGTTACGGGGTCACCGTTCAGCAAGTTAACGCCCCAATGTCGGGCGTAGTCGGCTACCAAAGTATGCGGCCGGGCTTTGACGTGCGGACTCTGATCGCCGCTGCGAACATCCTCGCGCGAGACGGGCAGCAACAGGCCTGCGAGGGCGTTCTAGCGGCCATTCGCGTCACGTACAAAATCTATGTGGCGGACATGCACAACAGAAATGCACCGATGGCAGACCTACCGGGCTGGGAACGACATCAGATTGCTGCTGCCCAACCTGTTAGCGACACAGATAGCCAAGCACGCTTAAACCAATTGGTTGGCACTGAGGTGCGCAACCCGCAGAACCAGGAACTGGGCAGCATCGATGACGTTGTGATGAATCCGCAGACCAACAAGATTGGATATCTGATTATCGCCCGTGGCGGGATTTTTGGCTTCGGCGAAAAATACGTCGCGGTTCCATGGCAAAACTTCAAGATAACCCCAAGTGCCAACCTCATGGTGCTGGATTCGACCAAGACCATCATGGCCGCTGGCCCGCTGGTGAACCATAACCAATTTTCGACACCCGGCCAATTCGATCAGGAAAGCCAGAAGGTCGATGCCTATTGGAAGGCCCGGCTGCCCGTCAATGACACGACCAAAGTCAGCCCTTGATTACTTCACCCTGAGTGGCTCAGCCAAATAACAGGGCCACGCAATGCAAAGGAATATAAAATGTTGTGGAATGCATCGAATATCCAAGGCTACGCGATTTCGGTGAGTGACGGCGAGATTGGAACGATTAGCGACTTCCTATTCGACGACACGAGTTGGCTCGTGCGTTGGTTGGTCGTCGATACCGGTAACTGGTTGTCCGGTCGCAAGGTTCTGTTGCCATCCTCGGCGCTGGCGCATCTCGATTCGCAGCAAAAGAACTGCTCAATCAAACTCACCAAACAGCAGATCCAGGATAGCCCGGATATCAACACAGAGCGTCCAGTCTCGAGGCAGATGGAGAGCAGCGCTTACGGCTATTATGGTTACAGCCCCAACTGGAATAGCGGCTATTCTTATATCGGCGGTCTCGGCTATATGGGTGCCTTCGGCTGGGTTGGTGGACTAGGTGGTGCTAGGCTGAATTCGCCAAGAACGCGCAGCGAGCAAGAACTCATCGATATGCAAAGAAATAGCGATGATGTGCATCTTCGCAGTTTCGAAGCAGTCAACGGCTATCATATCCATGCGAGCGACGGCGCGATCGGACACGTTGCAGACTTTCTCATCGAAGATATCGATTGGAGCATGCGTTACTTGGTTGTCGATACGAAAAATTGGTGGCCCGGCAAGAAAGTTCTAATTTCACCGCGATCGGTAACGGAAATTGATTGGAACGAACATCAGGTGAATGTCGACGTTAAACGCCAAAAAATCAAAGGCGGCCCGACCTATGATTCTTCCGTGCCAATCGATCAGGCCTATGAAAAAAAATACCTCGCTTATTATGACATTGAACTGGCCGCCGCCTGATAATTCGGTGCTGCTTACTTCGTCTACGACAGCGTTGCGCGAGGATCAGATGCCGCCTTTGATTGCCGGAAACTGGAAAATGCTCGGGATGGCACCGCAGCTGTGCGATATCGATGCTGTTGCCGTCTCGGTGATGGCGAAGCCGCCCTCTGCCGACATTCTGATCTGCCTGCCGTCGACGCTGATCGCGCCCGCGGTGCATAAGGCCGCCAACCACATCGCCATCGGCAGCGTAATAGACGGCGGTAGGACTACCTATTCCGCAAAGTTCGCTCAGAGATTGTCCGTGGCGATAGGCTTTGCGTTACCCCTTTGGCCAACTGAAGTTGGCACCTGCGAGATATCGAGCCTCGGCCTTGGGGATTCGGGCGCAAGCCAATGAAGGAGCGAATCGCCAGATGGAAACTGCCATCACGAATACCCTTGGACGCTTCCAGCAGCAAACCACACAAAGGAGTCTGGTTTCGTCGCATTCACCGGGTTCTTGCAATTCACCCAAACACCAAGCTGGCCCCCAACGTGAGGCGCGAATGTTCAAGTGATACTAATACCGAACTTCGTTTGTTGCCGGACAAGAGTCTGAGTCAAAAAACTAGGAGCAACCCATGACGCAAGAACCGACAAAGCCGTCCATCATCAATCCGCCTGAATACGCTGCGAGTGCAAACGCATTTAAGACGCTCGCCGATAAGGTATATATTCATAAATTGCCATCGTATGGGAACAAGATATTTTACGGACTAGGATTCTTGGCACTCATGAGCTTGGTGGTCCTTGTTGTCACGGGTTGCATAACGGCGTTTATGGGCCAATCATGGTGGCTGTTCAGTTCGTTTGGCGCGTTTACGCGTAGTGTACATCTATGGAGCGTGCAGGCATTTGTCTCCGTCTTGACGCTGCATTTTCTGGTCGGGTTTTTCACGAGCGCATTCCGGCCACCGCGGCGCATGGTTTGGGTATTTGGCGCGATGATTTTCTGTCTCGCACTCATTCAGACGGAGTTCGGCTATGGCTTGAGAGGCGATTTTTCGTCACAATGGCGCGCCGTGTCGGGGGCGGATTTTTGGAACGGTGCATACTTGGGCTGGTGGGTTGATCCACTGAGCGCCTTGCAGGTGTTTCCCCTCCACGTCGCAATCATTCCCATAGCCATAATCATGCTCTTTATCGCTCACTATATTTTAGTTCACGCCTATGGCATCTCCAAGCCATACAGGAGCGACGTTGTCTATAAAATGGTGCCGGCCAACCACAGGGTCATGTATATCCGCGGCCTGATGTTAGTAGCGGCTATAGCGGTGATGGCCTATTTTTTCCCGTCGCCTTACGTGCCGGCGATACAAATAGCCGATGTCGCAGCGCAAGATCCGGCACTGATCACAAAGACTCTTCAACAAGAATATGACCACACCTCCGGCACTGCGACCTATCTGGATTCCATCGACCCTTACAATTTTGATACGCGGAAGGTATTTGTGACCGCGCCGTATGAGAAGCTGGTTGGTAGTACACCTCCTGCTGCCGCAGTGGCCGATCAAAGCGTGATGATCAACGCGCTCTTGCCAGCAGCCAAGAGTGGAGCCTATGAGTCCCTTCTCAGCAGCGAGGACTCAGTCCACGCCCTGCGCTTCCTCAGCGACCTGGACGTTATTTCCAAGAAGGCGCTGGCCCTCAACATGGCCACCGAGCAGTGGGGCATGGCAAGAGAAGAGACCGGAAGCTTGCTGAAACTCCCGCCCGGTCCTTGGTGGTTTGCGCCGATCGGTGCCCTCAATAGCAGCTTCAATTTGCTCAACAACAAACATGGCGATCGCGTCGCTGCACAGCTTCTCGGCCTCCTGATGTTGATCTTCATTGCTTTCCCATACATTCCCTTTGTTAATCGCTTGCCAAAGTTTCTGCCATTTGCTCGGCTTATTTGGAGGGACCGCGACGTAAAGAAGTAGCATCTTACGACGGCGGAGCCGAAGGAGTTGCTTCAATGATCGGGGCACGAGGTCGAGGAAGATAAAAAGTGAGCATGTTTTGTCCCGGCGGAAATGTGATCACTCCCGTTCTTGAGCTGGAACTGGTCAAGACTTTCTTGACGATTCGGTTAGGCATTGCTCCGCGCCACAGTAGCTGCGTCGCGAAAGCGCGAGCGCTTGAGACGGATTGAGATGTAACCATGAGAGTTTCAGCAGAATGGATAGAACGTGTCTCCGGATCATCATGCCGAATTACAAAGTTTAGGATTACGGAGCGGCTCAAGACGAGGCACAGAAAGGCGCGCGTCCTTTGTAACGCATGGCTAGTCCTGCCAGTGATCGGCGACGGCAGCGGCGGCCATAATAGTGAAACAGCCGGTCGGCGTGCCGATGCGCCTAAATAGGTATTTTCCGATCCTGCATTGTTGATCGTTATGCTGGTAAGATAAATTAACCCAGTGCCGCCGGAGGGCTGGGGCTGTAGTGGAGTTGCAACCATGACCTTTTACAATCGTGTAGTCGTTGCCGCATTTTTGTTCACGGCTCTTGGTGTCGGTTCGGCATCTGCCGTCGAATGCCCAATGCCGCAACTGATATCTTCTGAAGGCTCAATATTACAAACAGCAGCCGATATCGCAGCAGGTTCGCAACTTCTGGAAAAAGGCGGATCAAAAGCAATCTCAACCATGATTGTACAGCTCCGCCAAAAAAACCCAAAAATGTCTGACGGTGCGATCTTGAATTACCTGCTCACGGCCTATTGTCCTGTTGTGAAGCGCATGTCTGGCGTTTCTGAAAACCAAAAACGCGCGAAGCTCAAACTCTTTAAACGTCAAGCCATGACAAACCTGCCGTTTTGAGGGTTGGAACCGGACGAAACACCGCCGCGTTACTCAAAAAGGCCAATCGAATTTCAATAAGGGAAAACCAAATGGAACTAGGTATGATCGGGTTAGGTCGGATGGGCACCAACATGGTACGGCGCCTGCAAAAAGCTGGCCACCACTGCATCGTTTACGACCTTAACTCCAAGATGGTGGACGCGCTCGTCAAGGAAGGAGCGCTAGGATCGAAATCCATTGAGGAATTTGCACACAAGCTGAAGAAGCCGCGGATCATCTGGATGATGGTGCCTGCAGCGGTCGTAGACAAGACATTGGCTTCACTCGTCCCGTTCCTCGAAACTGACGATGTGGTCATCGATGGCGGCAACTCCTATTACCGTGACGACATCCGCCGCGCCGCAGAGCTGAAACCCAAGGGCATACATTACGTCGATGTCGGAACGAGCGGTGGAGTCTTTGGCTCTGAGCGCGGATACTGCCTGATGATTGGCGGCGAGGAAGCTGTCGTTAAGCGACTCGATCCGGTTTTTGCAGCCTTGGCCCCGAACATCGATGCGGCCCCGCGCACGCCGGGTCGTGAGAACGAGGGTGGCACCGCTGAACACGGCTATCTACATTGTGGAGCGACCGGAGCAGGTCACTTCGTCAAGATGGTTCACAATGGCATCGAATATGGCATTATGGCTTCCTATGCCGAAGGGTTGAACATCTTGCGTCACGCCAACGTCGGCAAAGAGAGCCGCACCGCCGATGCTGAAACCGCGCCGCTGCGCGATCCTGAATATTACCCCTACGACCTAAATCTTGCCGACATCGCTGAAGTCTGGCGTCGCGGCAGCGTCATTTCGTCTTGGCTGCTAGATCTGACTGCGGTGGCCCTTCTCAAAAGCCCAGACTTGGCGAATTTCGTGGGCCGTGTTTCGGATTCGGGAGAGGGTCGTTGGACGATCGCTGCAGCGATCGATGAGTCGGTTCCGGCCCCCGTTCTCAGTGCGGCGTTATTTCAACGATTCAGTTCCAGGGGAGAGGACGACTTTGCTGATAAGGTTTTGTCTGCGCTGCGCTATCAGTTTGGCGGCCATGAGGAGAAGGCCGATGCCGCGAAAGGAGAGGGCGCATGAGCGATTCCCATTCCGATGCGTTGGTGGTCTTTGGTGCGACGGGTGATCTGGCCCATAAGAAAATCTTTCCGGCGCTCTATGCTATGGCCAAGCGTGGCACGCTGACGGTGCCGATTGTGGGTGTTGCCCTTTCCAAATGGAGTCTGGCGGATCTGCACAAGCGCATCATCGACAGTATAAAGCTGGCGGGCAGCGTGGATGAACAACCAGCTCTCGACCGCCTTCTCTCGCAATTCAGCTATGTGAATGGCGATTACAACGAACCCGGCACATTCACGGCAATAAAGAATGCGCTGGGGGCGGTGCGTCGGCCTGCGCACTATCTTGCAATTCCACCTTCTTTGTTTGAGACGGTCATTAAAGGGCTCGGGGCCTCGAAGCTTGCCGAAAATGCGCGCGTCATCGTCGAGAAACCATTCGGACGAGACCTAACCTCTGCCCGCAAACTCAATCTCGCGGCGCAAGCGGTATTTCCGGAGGACTCGATCTTCCGCATCGACCACTTCCTTGGGAAAGAGGCGATCATGAATATCCTCTATTTCCGTTTCGCCAATTCTTTTCTGGAGCCGATCTGGAACCGCAACTACGTGGCCAATGTCCAAGTGACGCTATCCGAAGATTTCGGAATCGGTGATCGTGGCGGATTTTACGAAACCGCCGGCTGTCTGCGTGACGTCATTCAAAACCATCTTTTCCAGATCGTCGCTTTGCTTGCCATGGAAGCGCCAATCGGCAGGAATTTTGGCGCCGTTCATAACGAGCAAGCCAAAGTCTTCCAAGGCATGCGCGCTCTGACGCCTGATGATGTCGTGCGGGGCCAGTACGCCGATTACCGACAGGAGCCAAATGTCGCGCCGAATTCCGATGTCGAGACCTTTTGCGCACTTCGGCTTTTTATCGACTCTTGGCGCTGGGAAGGCGTGCCGTGGTATCTACGCTCGGGCAAATACCTCGCCGCAACAGCAACTGAGGTCGTGGTGGAACTGAAGGCCCCTCCGCAGAGGTTGTTTGCTGATTCAGCGGCAACGCCAGGTCAGTCCAACTATCTGCGCTTTCGTATATCACCCAATTCCGCAATTGCGCTGGCGGCTCGCGTCAAGCGCGCCGGCAAGGAGTTTATCGGCGAGCAAAAGGAACTCTATTTGATCG
>JBDSTO010000261.1:0-3198 GCA_039928255.1 Aestuariivirga sp.
GTTCCTGCAGAACCTTGTTGCCAACCGCTTTGCGAATGACATTCACATCCGGATTGTTCTGCAGCATCTCGCGGCTCAAGTTCAGAGGCATGTCGGCACTGTCGATGACACCACGCACAAAGCGCAGGTACGGCGGCAGCAACGCCACATCATCGGCAATGAACACGCGCTTTACATAAAGCTTCTGCTGGCCTTTGCGGGCAGGGTCATAAAGATCGAATGGACGTTCGCCCGGCACATAGAGGAGCACATTATATTCTTGCCGCCCCTCGGCGCGGTAATGGATCGTCAGGGCTGGCGCTTCGGTGGAATGACTGAGCAGCCCATAAAATTCCTTGTGCTGCTCCGGCGTCACTTCACTCTTGGAGCGGATCCACAAGGCACTGCCGGAATTGATCTGGCGGGGCTCGCCCTCGCCTTTGAGCATAATGGGGTGAGCGATGTGATCGGAATAGGCCTTAATCACCTGCTCGAGTTTCCAGTCTTCGAGATAATCCAGAGCGTCATCGCGGAGATGAAGAACGATTTTTGTGCCGCGCGGCATTGCTGGCGCCTCGTCAACGCTGAATGTGCCCTCACCGTCAGATGACCAGACGTTGCAAGCCTTGGCCCCGGCCTTGCGCGAGAAAACTTCAACGCGCGACGCCACCATGAAGGCCGCATAGAAGCCCACGCCAAACTGGCCGATGAGCTGTGGCGCATCCTTGATCTTTTCGACAAAAGCCTGCGTGCCAGATTTGGCGATGGTGCCGAGATTTTCAGTGAGTTCCTTGGCGCTCATGCCGATGCCAGTATCAGCAATGGTCAAAGTCTTGGCCGTCTTGTCAGGCGTGATCGAAATTTCGAGAGCAGGTTCTTTTTCCAGAAGCTCAGGCTTGGCGATGGCCTGATAGCGCAGCTTGTCCAAAGCGTCCGAGGCATTCGACACCAACTCGCGCAGGAAGACATCACGGTCTGAATAAACTGAATGCACCATCAGCTTCAGAAGCTTGCCAACCTCGGCCTGGAATTCCTGAGTGTTGGATGATGTCTTGTCCGCCGTCTTTGTCATGGTCATATCCCTTGTCCGGCGGGATATTGTGAATGGACGTCCATCCGTCAAGACAAAAAAATGGCGGTTGCAACTGCAACCGCCTTTAAAAGCCACTGACAAACTACTCAAAAAAGGGGCCCGGCCGTTCTGGAGCATCGAGGGGCTGGGGTTTGGGGCGAAACTCCCGGCCGGGCTGTCGAGGCAACAACCGAACTATCCGATTCCATTTTGACCAAGGCTTGGTGCAATTACGGCGAAACTGCGGAAATTTCACCGCTTGCAATCATCTGTCTGCTCGCTCATTGTTACACCATAATGACAGGCCATCCCGATTGACCATGGATGAAGCACAAGTCCTGCGTTTTCCCCGGAAAACCAGCATGCCCGTTGCCTTTGACCGTAAGGAATTAGGCCTGATTTTAGGACTTTACGGGCGCTACGTCGCCGAAGGTGAATGGCGTGACTATGCCATGGATTTCGGCCACGAATCAGCCCGTTTTGACATCCACCGCAGGGCCTCAGAACAGCCCTTGTATTCAATTGTTAAGACTCCGGCCCTGGCACAAAAGGGCGGGCTCTTCAGCGTGATCGCACCAGGTGGCCTCATCCTGCGCCGCGGCAATGACCTTGACCAGGTGCTGAAGGTTCTAGCCAAAAAACCAAAGTTCGAAGCCCTCTAAAACAAAACCGCCGGGGTTGACCCCGGCGGCTTTAGAAAAAGCTATTCTGCTGTGTTTAGCGGCGGTCGCCGAACAAGCGCAGGAATGACAAGAACAGGTTGATGAAGTCGAGATAGAGCCTCAATGCGCCACGAATGGCTGCATGTTCCATGAGGCCTGAACCACCAGCATAATACATGCTCTTGATGGCTTGGGTGTCATAGGCGGTGAAGCCCGTGAAAATCAGAACACCAATGACGGCCAAAGCCATCTGGAAAGCCGAGCTCTGGAAGAAGATGCCGGCAATCGAGGCAATCAGCAGACCAATCAGGCCCATGAACAGGAATGAACCCATGCCGGTCAAATCACGCTTTGTGGTGTAGCCATAAAGGCTCATGGCACCAAACGTCGCGGCGGTGATCAGAAACACATGCGTGATGCTGCTATGGGCGTAGGTGAGCCCGATCGATGAGAACGTAACACCGTTCAAGGCGGCATAGGCCCAGAACAGCAGTTGTGCCATGGCAACGCTCATCCGTTCCAGAGCAAAGGACATGGCAAACACCATGCCGACAGTCACCAGCATCAAGACCAGCATCAGCGGACCATGAAACAGGGTCGCACCAAAGCTTGTCAGCTGGCCATCAGCACCAACAGCGGCTGCATAAGTGGCATAGGCAACGCCACCGGTCAGAACCAAACCTGCAGTCATGTAATTATAGACCCGCAGCATATAGGCCCTGAGGCCCTGGTCGATGCCAACATTGGCACCAGACGCGGTCTGCGGAAAATTGCGATAGTCAGACATATTGCCCTCCTTGGACTTTATCAGCGGAATATGGGGTGGGTACCCCTCTGCGTCAAGGTCACTTCTGGCGTTTCTTGGCGATGTCATTCATCGCCTTGGCAAGGGCAAAATCGAGTTCCGTCAAACCTTTGGCAGAATGCGTGGTTAACGTGACCGACACCTTGCGCCACACATTGGTCCACTCCGGGTGATGATCCATCTTTTCGGCATGGAGCGCTGCTTCCGCCATGAAACCGAAGGCCTCGGAAAAAGATTCAAAAACAAAATTTCGCGCGATGGAAAGCCCATCACCCGCCAGCGCCCAGCCTGTGCAGGTTTCAAGTTTTGAGCGAATTTCTACTGTGCTGAGGCGCTCCCTCATGCCCCGACCAGATCATAGGCTTCTTCCACCGCGTAAGGGCCACCCCCGCGCAAGGGCCTGGATGAAAACAGCACAAAGCGCTCAACTTGAAACGGTCGCGAGCGATAAAGGGCATGGGATTCAATGAAATTTCGCAAGGCCAGTGGATCAGGATCGCGCAGCCGCGCCAGCGTTACATGGGGAACGAATTTTCGGCCCTCGGCCTCAAGGCCCACCTCCTGGCAAATCCGTTCCTGCGCCTGTTGCAAGCGGCGCAATTCGCCATTTTCTTCAACATGGGCGATGATGGCATGTGGCTTGTTGCCGCCAAAAACACCAATGCCGCGCAACGACAGGG
>JBDSTO010000262.1:0-2607 GCA_039928255.1 Aestuariivirga sp.
TAGGCATCAAGCACCGAAAGCCCATAGACGAGCAGCCCTCCGGCATGGCGCATGACGAAGCTGCCTGTCTCTGGCATCACATGCCAGCTGGCCCAACCCAGAACCAGCACGAAGAACAGAAAGATCAGGCCGCGTTGTTGCCGGCCCATCAACATGTGCCCGCTGCCCGGCACGACAAGGGCCGCTGCCAGAACCAGATAGGGATTGATCGTCTTTTCCGTCATCAGGAGTCTTTCAGCGCGTTGTTGAGATCAATGAGCATGTTGAGGCAACTTACAGTCAATTCCGCGTCAATCACAACAGCACCAAAATTTGCTTCGCGCAAAACACCATAGCGCGCGCGATCAGCCTGTGCAGCCTGAACCACAACGCGAAGACCTTTGGGCGAGATCAGAAGCTCCTTGCCCTTGGGTCCAAAAAACAAGCTGAGATGGGGCAAAATTTCCGCCGTAGGGGGAAGCTTTGCTGGATCATCGGTGCGTATCACTGCGTGGAGCGGAAATGTTGAAGGCGTGGCAATCACGTTTTCCAGAAAATCAAAATTGGAAAATGTTGATGGTCCAGCGGGCCGCATCATCAAATCGAAGGTGGCACCCACAGGCTGAGGCTCAGGCAGTGTGACCATGAGCCAGAGACTGGGCAGTTTGCGCGTGACAAGAACATCAATGACAGTCTGAATCTGGAAAACATGGCCGCGATATTTTCCCGTCAGCTTCCACGTGCCCACTGTGGGGCCGGGTTCAATCTCTGAACCGCTGACAAGAGGTATAATATCGCCAAACAGAAGTTGCGGCGTGTTCAATGCACTCTGCTTGGAAGCTTGCACCTTGCGCCACAGAACATATCCAAGGGCTGCGGCAACTATGACAGCGATAATGAGTTGAAAGTTTTGCATCAATGAAAATGGCCCGCCTTTTCGGACGGGCCATGCCTTTCGTTAGGTGATCAATAGCCCTTCGGCTTGGGCCATGGCATGGTGAACTGGTCGCCGCGCCGCACATATTGATAGCGATAGAAGTGGAACCACAACGACACCACCAGATAAAACACCACCATTGCTGTCAGCTGCGCACCATAGCCGAGGAAGATGGCAAAGTAGGTGATGACGCAGAGAACGAACAACACGATGGCAGGCAGCGGGTGGAATGGATGGGTGTATCCACGCTGGATTGAACCCAGCGGCCACTTCTTGCGGAACATGATGATGTTGATGCTCATGAAGGTGTATTGCAACACGCCCGAGAGGATCGAGAAGGTGATCGCCTGGTTCAAGTCCGAGATGAACGCGAAGGCCAGGGCAATCGGCAGCAGGAAAATAATCGAACGATAAGGTGTGCGATATTTTGGATGAACCGCTGAGAACCATGTCGGGAGATAACGGTCACGTCCCAGTGAGAACCAGGCGCGCGCTGCGTCGTTCACGCAACCATTGGCCGAAGCGATGGCCGCAAGCAGGGTGGCAACGAACATCATCTCTTCGAGCAGTGGATTGCCCGTCAGCTTGCCTGCATCCCACAGGGGATAGTAGGTGATGCCGAGATATTGCCAAGGCATCAGGCTGGCGCAGACATACCAGGTGAGTGCAGCACCAATCAGCAGCGTGATCATGCCGGCCATGGTGCCGAAAGGCAGTGCGCGTGCGGGGGAGCGAACTTCTTCGGCAGCCTGCGTGGTGCCTTCAATACCGAGGTAATACCAGATGCCAAAGTGAAACGCTGCGATCACACCAAGCCAGCCATAGGGCAGGGCATTTTCAGGCGTTACCATTTCGCCAAGCTTGAGCACCGTCCCTTGTGACCATGGCATGACACCAAGGAACAGAATGACGATTGCTACATAGGCCAATGCTGTGATGACGAAATTGAAATTTAATGTCATCAACACGCCGCGATAGTTGAGCCAGGCCAACGCCACGATGGTGATGGCGAGGAACGCATTATGCGTAAGTCCTTCCACGCCCGCTTTGGCAACAATCGTGTCACCAACAAGAATGGCGTCGGAAACTTCCAGCATGGTGTAGGCAAAGACCAGGTAAAGCGCCACGTTGAAGGCCATCAACGGCCCCACAATGTGTTTGGCTTGCGCATATTGGCCACCCGCCGCTGCCACTGTTGATGTGACTTCGGAATCGATCATAGCGACGGATGTATAAAGAAGGCCAATCAACCAGCAGACGATGAGAGCAGCCAGTGTGCCGCCCTTGTCAGCCGAGAAGTTCCAGCCGGTATATTCACCGACAAGAACGATACCAACACCCAGCGCCCAAACCTGGGCGGGGCCTAAAACGCGCTTCAGCGAGATTTTTTGTGAAGTTGATGGGGAGCCTGTTGTGCTTGTCATTTGTCGCTCCTCAAATCTTGTGCTTTTCGGATACGGCTTCAATCTCGCCTTCGCGCGATGAAGTCAGCACCTCTTCGGAATAGGTCGTGTCCGTCTTGTACCAGTCATAAAGCATCCAGGCGGCAAGAACGGCAGAGACGACCCAGCAGAGATATGAAAAATTTACCCACATGTTCGTGTCCCCTATTTCTTGCCAAATTTTTCGTCGATGACGTCGCGGTATTCCCGCTCTGAAGCGCGAAACAGGAACAGGAAATATCCGATCAC
>JBDSTO010000263.1:0-22681 GCA_039928255.1 Aestuariivirga sp.
ATCGTTCCACATTGCTGGAAAACCGGCATTTCAATTTCAGCAACAGCACATCTTGCATTTGTTACCGATCATTGTGCGTTCATTGAATATTTGCCACCGCAATTGTGCAATGAGACATTGCGGCGGGAACTTGCTCACGAGGAGCTTCAGCTCTTGCCCGATGGTACCATCCCCCTCACGACTAAACCTGGATTGGGAGTTGAGGTCGACTGGGACGTAGTAAAGCGTTACACAGTAGCATGACCGCAATGGGCTTGCAGTTGCGTGACATCAGCAAGCGTTATGGCCCGGCCGAAATTTTGCCACCGCTATCGCTTGATATCCCATCGGGTCAATTTCTGACAGTGCTTGGACCTTCGGGTTCAGGAAAAACTACAGTTCTGCGTTTGATCGGCGGCTTCACTGAACCTTCGGGTGGTTCCGTGCTGTTTGACAGCAAAGATATCACCAATCTCCCGGCTAATAAGCGGCCCTTCAATACAGTGTTCCAGGACTACGCGCTGTTTCCCCATATGACAGTCGCGGACAATGTTGGTTACGGACCCCTGGTCCAGCGTTTTCCAACAGATCGATCAAAAAAGAAAATTGCCGAGACACTGGCCATCGTAGGGCTCGGAGATCTCCATCAACGCTATCCATCGCAACTGTCAGGTGGTCAGCGCCAGCGTGTGGCCCTGGCACGCGCCATTGTCTGTGAGCCCAAGGTCATATTACTGGATGAGCCGCTGGCCGCCTTAGACGCAAGCCTGCGCCACCAGATGCAACATTTCCTGAAATCCATTCAGCGCCATATCCAGACGACATTTGTGTTTGTGACGCATGATCAAAAAGAAGCGATTTCGATGTCTGACCGCATCGTTGTCATGAAAGCTGGGCGCATTGAACAGGACGGAACGCCAGAGGAACTTTACCATCAGCCCCGCACCCGCTTTGTCGCCGGGTTTTTCGGCGACAACAATCTCATTGAAGGATCATTGAGCCCGGCACGCAACGCCGTTAATACCGCAATCGGGCGGTTGGCCTGCCGCGCGGCACCGTCTACGATTGCATCAGGTGACAAAGTCTTGCTTGGCATCAGACCTGAATCGCTTCATTTGGGGGCGGGTAAATCTGGATTCAAAGCCACAGTCTCAGACGTCTTGTTTGGTGGTGCAACCGTAAGCTTGAAGCTTCGCCCGAAAACTGCACCAGAGGTCGAACTTGATATGATAGTGCAAGGCGGCGGCACCGATAAAGTGCCGACACAAGGTGAATTGATCACCGTCTCCTATGATCCCGCGCAAGCGACAATCGTTCCGGCGGGTGATTAATGTCAAATTTGGCAAAGCGATGGCTGATATTCATATGCGTGGTAACGCTTCCTGTGTTGCTGATCGTGGCCCCCATTATTTCATTTTTGATTATGTCGCTTTACCGCGTTGAGAATAATCAAATTGTCCCACAGGCCAGATTCGATAACTACGTGAGTTTTTTTTCAAACTGGACCTACTTCGGGACCTTCCTCGGTACCTTGCAGCTTTGTCTTGAAGTTGTCTTTCTATCATTGGCTTTGGGTTATCCTGTGGCGTGGTTTATTTGGCGCCAGCGGGGCAAGAAACGTTATGCTCTTTTGCTCCTGGCCGTGTTGCCCTTGTTCATGAGCTATATCGTCAAGCTCTATACGCTGCGCTCCATGCTTGGCGTCAATGGATTGCTCAATCAGGTACTCTTGGCGCTGCGTATAATCAGCGAGCCAAGCCAGGCATTTTTATTCAATCAGCGGGCTGTCCTTCTTACAATGACGGTGATCTATCTGCCCTTTGTTATTCTTCCAATTTTCCTAGCGCTCGAACGCATTCCAAGGTCATTGTTGCAAGCCTCGATGGATTTGGGAGCCGGGGCTTGGGATACATTTCGGCGTGTGGTGTTTCCCCTATCATTGCCGGGAACGGTTGCGGGTGCGCTTTTTGCATTTGTTCTGGCCCTCGGTGACTTTGTCACGCCATCAATGGTGGGCGGCACGACGGGCTTTACCATCGGCAAGGTGATCTGGTCGCAGTTTGGCCTAGCTTATAATTGGCCATTTGGATCTGCCATGGCAGCGGTTCTTCTATTTACAGCTTTGATCTGCATCGCATTGGCGGGCTATGCCGCATCCAGGCAGAGGGTCTAGCTATGAGAATTTCCCTTGGCGAACGTCTGGCATTTATCAGCGCAGGGGTACTGACAGCGCTTGTCTTCCTGGTTCTCTATTCACCGGTAATAATCAGTGCGTTGTTTTCCGCATTGCAGACTAAGCAGGGCGTAATCCAGTGGAACACTATCAGTTTCAGTCCCTATTTTTCGTTATGGTCCAATGAAAGCGTATTGACTGCACTCTACAACACTGGAGTTGTGGCGGTAATATCGGTTATTGTCGCCAGCGTACTGTCTGTTGCCCTTGCACTCTACACTGAATGGGAAGGTGCTTTGGGTCGGCGTATGTTGGAAGTCATCATATATATTCCATTCCTGTTGCCACCTATGGTCACCGGACTTGCCTTGCTCGTGGCCACTGCACAACTGGGTGTGCGTCGCGGACTAGTGACCATTATAGTGGGCCACACAATATTTGTGCTCGCGGTGACTTATCGTCTCGTCCTGACACGTTTAAAATCATTGCCTCTGTCTATGATCGAAGCGTCTGCTGATCTGGGAGCAAGTCGGATGCAGACCTTGCGATATGTGCTATTGCCCCACCTCGCATCGGCTCTGGTGACAGGGGGTCTGCTGGCCGCTACCCTGTCTTTTGATGAAACACTGATCAGCACATTTGTAGCCGGAGACCAGACCACACTGCCCTTGCGCCTGTGGGCCATGATGCGTGTGGGCTTCACACCTGAGATCAATGCTCTGGTCACTTTGGTACTTTTGTTTTCAATCATGCTTGCTTTGGCTGCGGCGTCGCGCATGCAGCCTCGTGGCGAGCCGACGGAGGACTGAATGGAGGGATTGCGCACAGGCAGGCTTCAAGGTCGCATCGCTATGGTGACAGGAGGGGGGCGAGGCATTGGTCTTGGAATCGCAAAGCGGCTTGCCGACGAGGGAGCACAGGTTGTCATTGCCGACATTAACGCAGAGGGCGTTGAAAGCGCCGTTGCGGCTTTGAGGCAGGAAGGTAAAACCGTACAAGGCATTGCGGTCGATATTGGCAGCGACCAATCGGTCGCTGCGTTGGCTGCTCATGTTGAGAAACTCTATGGGCATTGCGAAATCGTCGTCAACAATGCTGCATTGATTGATATGACGGGCATTGAAGACATGTCGATGTCGCACTACCAGAAAATCATCAACGTCAACCAGGATGGTGCCATCCGCGTTTGCATGGCCTTTCTGCCTCTCCTCAAAAAAGCCGGCAGGGGACAGCGCATCGTGAATATTGCCTCGATCATGGGCGCGCGCGGCAGTCCCAATTCTATTCCGTACTCAACTGCAAAAGGTGCAATTGTGAACTTCACGCGCGCACTGGCCTGCGATTTGGCACCCTATGAAATTACCGTGAATGCGATTTCGCCAGGCTTTGTTGATACGCCATCCTCGATTCTGCCCGATGGCACACACGAATATGATTCCGACTGGTTCCGCGACATCTACATAAAATATGGCCGCGTGCCGCTGCGCCGCTATGGCAATCCTGAAGATATTGCCGGCCCCACTTATTTTCTATGCTCTGATGACAGCCGCTATGTGACTGGCCAGATTTTGATGGTCGACGGCGGTCTCTCCGCCACATTCTGAATTTCATAAACCGAAGAAAGTAAGATCTGCGATGCTCGAAAAGTTGAAAATACGGTCAATCGTCTCGCTGCCCTTGTTGGGCGAAAGCCCTAAAGGCGGCTGGTCCCATGAAATTGTGCCTGAAGACTCGGTTCATGCCCTGATCGCGGTTCATACCGAAGAAGGGATCACCGGTTATGGCAGCGTGTTCACTGACGGTCGATTGGTCGCAACCGGGTTGGATGTTTTGAAGCCCCTGTGGCTCGGTGAAAACGCACTTGAGCCTGAGCGGGTCACAGAAAAACTTCATCAGAATACATTTTGGATGGGGCGTGGAGGCACGCTGACACATGTCATCAGCGGCATCGACATTGCCCTCTGGGATATTCTTGGCAAAGCTTTGGGTCGGCCCGTGTCGCAGTTGCTTGGTGGCAATTATCGCACTCGCGTCAAACCCTATTGTTCGCTGCTGATGGACGAGCCCGAAATCATGCACGACGAAGTGGCAAAATATCGTGCCAAGGGATTTACTGCATTCAAAATTGGTTGGGGTCCGTTTGGACGAAGAGACAACACCAAGCTGGATGAAGCGATTGTCAGTGCGGCGCGCAAGGCAGCAGGTTCAGACAGCCAGCTCCTGGTAGATGCGGGTGCCAGTGACGCGTTGTGGCCCAATGAACTCAAATGGGCGATGCGGACCGCGGAGATGTTGAAAGATTATGAAGTGGGTTGGTTTGAGGAAGCCTTGCGGCCCGATGCCTTGGAAGATTTTAAAATGCTCAGGCGCGCCAGTCCGGTGCCGATCGCGGGCGGTGAAGTTCTAACGAGGCGACAGTCTTTCATTCCGTGGATTGTGGGAGGTGCTTTCGACATTGTGCAGCCTGACGCGACAAAGGTGGGCGGTATCAGTGAACAACGTCGCATTGCTTGGATGGCACAGGATTTTGGCGTTCGTTATGTCGGGCATGGTTGGAATACGGCATTGGGTGTGGCTGCCGATTTGCAGCTTGCCGCAGCACTCCCCCATGTTGACCTGGTAGAATTCATTGGGGGGAGCGCTTACGTTGATGGCATTCTTGCTGAGCCCTTCCAACTTGATGGCGAGGGTTATCTTGCAATCCCGCAATTGCCGGGACTGGGAGTGACCCTGAACGATGAAAGGCTTTCCAAGTTGGGACCATGAGCGCGACGAGTGATGCTGCCACTGGTCGGCTGCGTACTGAGTTACGCCGTTCTTGGCGCTCTGGTTGAAACCCGCGCCGTGTCGTCGCTCATCGCCACGCTCGGTGCCTCCTTTATTTGGTTGGGTTTGGGGCTTTTTGCCCTCCCTATCCCAGGAGGTCAGGTGCCTGATTGGCTCATCAACTACACCATGGGGCGTCCCTGTAGATATGTAGGAGGAGCCGCTGGCCTGCCTTATATTTTGTACCAGACGTCATAGGAGTGTTGAATTGGAAAGGAGAAATGCGATTGTTAGAAAAATTTCTTTAATTAGCATTTAGGGAATTGTAAGAGGTGCTCTGTATGTCCAGCACTTGGTTTGAGTTAATTTTGGGAGCACATTTGTACGAGAAATAACGTTTGCCCTTTAGGTATCTAACGACTCGTATGGATTTCGTGCCCCCCTAAAGGAGCGGACTACTTTACAGCACCCGCCGTCAGGCCCTTAACAATGTAGCGCTCCAGGAAAATGCCGATTATAATCAGAGGCAGAATGGCTGCGGATGAGACCGCTGCCATGGACCACCAACTGATGCCCTGAGAACCTGTTTGGCTGGCGACCATAACTGGCAATGTTTTGGCGTGGGTTGATGTGAGCAACGCTGCGAAAAAATATTCATTCCAACACAAGATCACCGCGAGAATGAATGCGGCGACCATGCCGGGGAGGGCGATTGGTACAATTATTTTCGTGAACGCTCCCCATGATGAACAGCCATCCACTAATGCGGCTTGTTCCAATTCATTAGGGATATTGTCGAACTGGTCGCGCATGATCCAAATGACGATAGGCAGCACTGTCAGCGCATAGATCAGGATCAGGCCTAAGAGTGAATCAAGGAGCGCCAACTCCTTGTAAAGCACAAGAAATGGCATAGCCAAAACCACCGGCGGCAAAATGAGCTGCGAGAGAAAGAAGAAAGAGATGTCCTGGTTCTTCCAGATCGCCCATTTATATTGGAAGCGGCTGAGGCCGTAAGCAGCGGTTGAGCCGATGACAAGGGCAAGCCCTGCACCTCCCACTGAAGCCTGGATTGAATTCCAGAAGCGCTTCATGAATTCTTCGCGCGGCGTTGAGTCCGTAAAGATCGTGTCAGGCGACAGACCCAAGGCGCGAAGCCCCAGCCAGCTTGGCTGGAATTGTAGCCAGGGCACGATATTTCCGAGTTGCACATCCTTGGCCACCTTGAAGGTGGTTGAGAAGGTCCAGTAAATCGGGAACAGGGCAATGATGGTCCACAGGATGAGGGCTGAGTAGATCAAAGTCTTTTTCAGTTTCTCGTTCATCATCCACCCTGCCTCTGCATGAATTTGCTCGCCAATTTTAGCAAGAGGCTGACAAAGATGATGATGACGATGAGATAGACTTCGGCCACCATCGTGCCATAGCCCACATTGGAGCGATCCTTATATTCGCGGAAAATGAAACTGGAGACCGTGTCGGTTGCGCCACCTGGCCCGCCCGAGGTCGTGTTGATCACGATGTCGGCGAGCTTCAACTGGAAAATGATGCGCAAAATGATCGTGGTGATGCTGACCGGCAACATGAGCGGGAAGGTGATTTGCCAGAAGCTTTGCCAGCCTGAGGCACCATCAACCTTTGCGGCCTCCTGCACTTCCTTTGACATGGCCTGCAAGCCAGCGAGCAGCAGGATCATCATAAAGGGAATCCACACCCATGCATCCATGGCGGCCAAGGTCGATTTGGCGAGCCAGGGCGTGGTGAGGAGCGAGGGGTTTTCCCAGCCCAGACTTCGCAGCAGGTTGGTCACCGGGCCGAAGCGGAATTCCATCATCGACTTGCCGATCATCCAACTCACCGCCACGGGCGACAACATGAAGGGCAGAAGAAAAGCCACGCGGAAAAACTTGCGGCCCTTGATGTCGGCATTGAGCAACATCGCAAGGCCAAAGGCTATGGCATATTGAACAAAGACGGTGGCCACATAGAACACCATGTTGGCCAGCGCATTCCATACGCGTTCATCGGTGAGCAACTGATAGAAATTGGCAAGGCCATTGAATTGACGGCCATTGGCGGAAGACAAGTTCCAGTCGGTAAAGGCGATATAAAAGCCAAACAGGGTTGGAAAAATGACCAGGGCCAGAGTGAAGAAAATTGCGGGCAAGACGAACAGGGCGCGCCAGCCGGCCTCGCCATGGGCCAGAATGTTGCCAGCGCAAATTGAGGCCCCCCACAGTGCGAAGGCCACGAAAATCGGAAACCAGTTGGGAAAGCCAAAGGCGATCAGCTCATTGGCATAAAGGGACTGCATCAGGACCAGGGCGACAAATACAACTGAGGCCGCACGCATCAACATTCTGCCCTGGGTTTGCCTCGCGCTCGAGACAAGGCCCGTTACAGCGTCCCGGCCCGTGACCAAACTGTCGTCTGAAGTCATCTTGTATCTTTCGTGAGTTTGGGGCCGACACCTCGCGGCACCGGCCCCAACTTTTCTTACATGCCGAGCGAAGCTTTGTAGAGCTTGATCTGGCTGTCACGACCCAATTGGTCGGTCAGTTTTTCCCAGGCTGCAGCAATTGCGTCTGCACCTTCCTGGGCCTTCAGCTTGCCAGCATAGATCTGGGCCAAAATGTCTTCGGCCGTGCTGTAATACTGGAAGATGCCAGGAATGCGCGGTTCAATGGCTCCATTGGGATGATTGTAGCTGTTGAACTGCGAGTCGAGATAGTTCGAGATGAAGGCCTTGTCGTAACCGGCAGCCACCCATTCATCAACATTGTGCTGGCTGTTGCGGTAGCACTGGAAGCCTGAGGGATAGGCTGCCATCCACAGGGCAATGTCTTTGCCGCCGAGATGGGCTGCAAGTGACCAAGCTGCCTTCTGCTTCTTCGGATCTGCATCCACGCGGGCCATGACGTAAATGCCCCAGCCAAGATAGGCGAGGTTGGGCGCATAGTTCGGACCCGAAGCAAGCTTCTCCCACTTGCCCGTCTTGGAGTTATAAACATCATCCGAACCCGGAAGGATGTCGAAGGCTGCCTTGTTTTGGATGGTGGAGGAGTCATTGGTGTAAACGTTGGTGCCAATATCGCCCCACCACGAGATCATCGAGCCCGTGCCAGCAAGGAATTGCTGGAAGCCCGTGGTGCCTGGATCAGCGTTGAGCTGGTCAGCAGGTTCCGAAGGCAGGCAATCGATCACGTCCTGAATGGCGCGCACGAAGGCCGGATTGTTGACGCGTGGCTTCATTGTATCAACGTCAAACAGCCAGGCCTTGTCATCAGGATGCTTGGCATAGGCGGTGGCACGCGATTCAAGGAAGTAGAAGCCAAATCCGCCCCAACCCTTGCAGGGGTCGAGATAGCCATAGGCATCCTGGCCACCGATCTTCTTGCCTTTGAGGAACTTGGTGACGGCGTTGACCTGCTGCCAGGTTTTGGGCACGCCCCATGGATCCTTGTTGCCAGCCTTAGCCCATTCATCAGCCAGGCCTTTGTCGGCAAACACGTCCGAGCGATAGTTGAAGTTATGGCAGTCGCCGTCGACGGTGACGCGGTATTGCTTGCCAGCCCAAGTGCCCACGGGCGGCTTGAGGTAGTTCACAATGTCATCCATATCGAGCTGCTTCTTCACCCAATCTGGCATTTCCGAAGCGAGACCCTTGCCGCAGACGTCGCCTTCGAAGGGAGCGCCCATTTCGATCACATCGAAATCGACGGTCTTGGTAGCGATGGATTGTTGCAGGCGGGCATTGTAATCAGCCTGCGCCAGATCGATCCAGTTGATCTTCACGCCGGTATAGTCAGCCCAGGCCTTGGAGAGGCCGCGGAACAGCACGTTGTGGACGTTCTGGTTGTTGAGGCCCATGAAGGACAGCTCAACGCCTGCAAATTCACCCTGCTTCACGCTGTCTTTGGTGGCACCGAGGCACATCTCGCCCACTTTTTGCCAGTCAGCATCCGTGGGCTGGCCTTTGCCAACGCCCGGAATTTTCAGAATTGCTGCGCGCAAGGCGGCATCGGCATTGGCGGCCTGCGGCGCCATGGTCACGCCACCGAACAAGCTCGCTGCTGCCAAGCCCGTGGTGCCCTTCAGCACGTTGCGCCGGCTCATTATCAAATTGTAATCGCTAATTCTCATTTCCAAATCCTCCCAATTGACTGCAACGGATTTGGCCGATGAACTCGGCCATTCATTTTTTAACCGTCGAAGTTGTTTGAGACTATGCTTGGCCAAACTGGTCTGTCAATGCTAACGGGCTCATTGCAAAATAAAATGGAGGCTGAAATGGGTTTCAGACTGGCGACAAGATTGAATTCCTTTCGTCTGAAAGCTGATGGAAAATTGAGCACCGTTGAAGCCTTGCGTGCCGTTGCAAAAGTTGAAGGCATCAATGCAGTTGAGCTTAACTTTCCGCAACATTTTGTCGGCGAAACTGATGACCTGATCAAGCTGGCTGGCGATCTTGGACTTGCGGTGACAGCCCTCAATCTGCGTTACGACGGTCCGGATTTTCGGTTGGGCGCCTTTACCCATCCGCTGGTGGCCAACCGTGACAAAGCCATTCGCATTTCGATGGATGCGGCTGAACTTGCTGCAAAGCGCGGGCTTGATCATGTGATCTTGTGGATGGGTCCAGATGGTTATGATTATCCTTTCCAGGCTGATTATGCTGCGCTGTGGGCGATGGAAATTGATGGATTCAGGCGCGTCGCCAATGTTGCGCCGCACACGCGCGTGAGCGTGGAATATAAGCCATCCGATCCCCGGCGCTTTTCCCTCATCCGCAATATGGGTGAGGCCTTGACCGCAGTGCGCGATGTTGACGCGAAGAATTTCGGCGTCACCCTCGATTATTGCCATTTGCTGATGGCGACCGAGAACCCGGCTTTTGCGGCCTCGATGGCTTTGGCCAAGGGCAAGCTCTTCGGAGTGCACATCAATGACGGCTATGGCCCGGCTGATGATGGCTTGATGGTGGGCACAGTCTCGCTGTGGCAGACCTTGGAATTGCTCTGGCAGATCAGGCAGGGCGGCTTTGACGGCACCATCTATTTCGACACCTTCCCGGACCGGCTTGATCCGGCGCGCGAATGTGCGGCCAATGTCGCCATGATGCAGCGGTTAGAAAGAATTTTGGACAGGGTCCCTGCCGCTGAACTGAAGCAGGCGCAAGCGCAACAGGACGCCGTGACGGCTGCCCGGATTTTCCAGGACGCCGCTTTGCAGGGCTAAAGCCTCGCCATCAAATCCATGTTGCGCTCGTAAAGCTCGCGGAAGATCTGGTAGGATTTTTCGTAGAGGATTTTGTTGGCCGGATTGGGTGCTATGCGCTTTTCTGGCGGATTCCAGTTCAGAATATCGCCGCGGGACACATCGCCTACTGCCAAACCACCAAGAAAGGCGTTGCCGTAACTCGCACCCATGGTTTTCTGGCGCACGTGTTGCTCCAGGCCCGTCACATCACTGGTCGCGGCAAGCCAGACCGCATTGTTGGTGCCGCCGCCCACCGCTTCAATATGGCGCGGTGGGATTCCGGCGGACTTGTAGGTTTCAATGACATGGTTGGTGCCTAGCGCGATGCTTTCGAGCAAGGCGCGATAGACATCAGCGCGTGTGTGAGTGAGATTGAGACCGAAAATCACACCCTTTGCTGCCGCATCATAGATGGGTGTGCGCTCGCCGGAAAAATAGGGCAGCATGACGAGGCCATTGCCGCCCGCGGGCGAGGCTGAAGCTTCCTTGGCCAGTGCAATGGCCGCGTCCTTGCTGTCGGTAAATTCGCGTGCAAAATTTTCGCGGAACCAATGGGTCAGGGTTCCGCTGGTGGCCAATCCCGACATTGAAGTGTGCTGTCCTGGGAATAGCCAGGGCGCATACCAGAGCTTGGCATCATTGACGCGCTGTGCAGTCACCAAAATAATGAAGATGGTCGAACCATACATCAGCATCATCTGGCCTGGCTCCAGAACGCCGACGCTGGCGGCTTCAGAGGCTGCATCAATGGTGCCGGTGATCACCGGTGTTCCGACGGCAAGTCCCGTTGCTTCAGCCGCCTGCGCCGTGACATGTCCTGCGATATCCGTTGTCCATGTCACGTCTGCCAACCTGTCGAAGGTGGTTATGGATTTGGAAAAATGGGAACTCCAGTTTTGTTCGCCTGGAACATAAAGCGGGCCAAAGCTGGCCGCGGAATAATGGTCGATTGCATAACGACCCGTCAGGCGATGCACGATGAAGGTGGTCGAGGTGACGAATTTATGGGTCTTGGCGTAGATCTCGGGGCGATTATTCTTGAGCCAGAGAATCTTGGGGCCAACCGATTGCGAGGAGAGCGCATTGCCAGTTTCGCGCAATAGCACATCAGCGCCAAATTCTTGCGTGAGCGTGGCAATTTCAGCAGAGGCTCTGGTGTCAACGCCATAAAGCACACCGTTCATCAACGGGTCCCCGGCTTTGTCGACGGGCAACATGCAAGGCCCGATGGCGCTGGTGCCTACAGCGCGGATGTCCTTCGGATTTATTTTGCTGTCGGCAATCAGTTTTTGCGAAAGGAATTTGAAGTCGCCCCACCAATCTTCTTCGGCGTCATGTTCAGCCCAGCCTGCTTGCGGCACCTGCATCTTGTGGGGCCGTGCAGCGCTGGCCAGAATGTGGCCCTGATCATCAACCAGCACACCCTTTGATTCAAAGGTGCCGATATCAATGCCGAGATAGCATTTCATTGGGGAAACTCGTCGCGATTTAAACTGAAAGCTGGGCCGATCGCTGTCAGCGCCTCTACCAGCAGAAGCGTCAGCTTTTCCAGATCGGCGACATCGCACATTTCAAGCGATGAGTGGGTGTAGCGGCAGGGAAAACCCATATCGATTGAGGCAACACCTTTACCGACGAGTTGCACATAAGAGGAATCGGTCAGGGCCCCGATATGTGCGCTGCGCTGGAGATTGATCTTCTTGCGCTTGGCAGTCTCATCAAAGAGCTTTACTAACGCAGGATGCGGGATTGTGCCGTTCAATGTGCCGCGGCCATGAAATGAGAACATGCTCATGGCGGGGCCGTCCCCCAGTTTCACATCACCGCGCTGGGCGATCTCGGGCGTGTCGGTGGCCAAAATGAGATCAAGCTGAATGGCGATGTCGGGCAACAGTGCTTGGGCCGCGGGGAGGGCACCGCGCAGGTTGAATTCCTCCTGCACCGAAAATACGAAATGAACGGTCGGGACGGACTTTGCATCTTTCAACAGCTTTGCAACCTCGACCATGATGGCGCAGGCTGCCCGATCATCAACACTGGTGCCACAAATCCGGTTGCCCGCCATTTCAAATGCACGCGGCGCATAAACAACGGGAGAGCCTATGTCGACGCCAGCTTTGCGCACGGTTTCACTGGAGGAAAATCCGGCATCGAGCAGAATTTCAGCATAGGGCAGCGCGCGGTATTTTTCCTCAGGTGTGGTGGCATGATGGCTTTTGTTGGTGATGATAGCGGGAATATCTTTGCCTTCGCCCACGCAGATCAACATTTCCTGGGAGGCCAATGCGCGCTCTGGCACGCCCCCCAGGCGCTCCAGCCGCATCAAACCATTGGCCTCAATCTTGCGGATGACGAAGCCCAATTGGTCCATATGGGCAAACAGCATGACAGAGGGTGCTTTTGCAGCACCGGGCAAGGTGGCGATCAAATTGCCCATCATGTCTGTCGTCGCCTTGAAACCGGCCTCGAGCATTTCGGCGGCAAGTCTTTTTCGCACACGGGTTTCATAGCCCGAGAGACCGGGGATCAACATCAGCTCCTGGGTGAGTTTTGAAAGCCGTTGAGAGAGTGCCATATCAATGTCCTCGCGCTTTGCGGGCCGCATCCATGAAGGCAGCGGCGCGGGATGCATCCACAGCGTTCCAGGTGTGGCCATCAACTTTCAGCGATGAGCCGACCACGCAGCCATCGGAGATTTTCATCACCTCGTCAATGGTTGCGAGCTTGACCCCGGTATTGGCCAGAACCGGTGTATCAGGCAGCGCTTTTTTCACCGCGGCGAGGTCCGACATGGCCGGGGCCTCGCCGGTGATGGCGCCGGAAACCAGAATGGCATCGGGCACGCTTGAAAATACGGCACTGCGGGCGCGGTCTACCAGGCTGCGGCTATCAGTTGATGCGGCAAATTCGGCAGACACATTGAAGAACATGCCCAGATCGACCCGGTTCAAATGGTTGCGGTAGCGCATGGCCGCACCGGCATTGGTATTCCAGATCCCCATATCCGAGGCATAAACACCGGTCATAATTTCGCGGATGAAGGAGGCGCCCGTTGCCGCAGCCAAAGCCACAGAACTCATCGGGTCCCACAGCACATTAACGCCAAAAGGAATTTTGATGTCTTTGCGCAAAATTCCAATGATGAAGGCCATGGTAGCGGTGGATGCCGCATCGACCTTGAATTCATAAGGTCGGTCATTCTCGTTACCGAACATCACGGCATCAACGCCGGCCTGTTGCAAAGCGGCCAAATCCTTGCGCGCGCCCACAATCAGGCCCTCTAGTCCCGCCGTGGTGTCAAACAGTGGTGAGCCCGGCAGCGCGCCTAAATGCACCATGGCGATGACCGGTTTTTTGGCACCGAAGATATCCTGAAAGCGTGTTGTCATGTCCCATGGTCCGTTGCGTTGTGTGTTGGAGAATATGCAGCCCAGGCCATAGCACTCAAATGCGCTGGCTCGTCTCTGCATCAAAGAGGTGAACGGCCGAAACATCTGGAAGCAATGTTAATTTGTCTCCGGGCTTTGCATCCAATCGTTGGCGGAACAGGCCCACAATCTTCTGGTTGCCGAGCTTGGCAAAGAGTTGCGTTTCCGATCCCATGGGCTCAACCACGGTGACACTGGCCGGGGCGCCTGAATTCGCAAGCTCAAGATGTTCAGGCCTGATGCCGTAATAGGCAGATTTTCCGTCCAGGGATTTCGCCACCTTGGCCAACGGCAGCTTGATGCCGCCCTCAAGTTCAAAATGAGGCTTTGCCCCGGCGCGGATGGTACCCTTGATCAGATTCATGGACGGTGAGCCGATGAAACCCGCCACGAACATGTTGTTGGGGCGGTCATAGAGTTCCAAAGGGGTTCCCACCTGCTCGACTACGCCCTTGTTCATTACCACGATCCGGTCGGCCATGGTCATGGCTTCCACCTGGTCATGGGTCACATAGACGATGGTCGTTTTCAGGCGTTGGTGCAGCTCCTTGATTTCCGCGCGCATTTGCACGCGAAGCTTGGCATCAAGATTGGACAGAGGCTCATCAAAGAGGAAGACTGCCGGATCGCGCACAATGGCGCGACCCATGGCGACGCGCTGGCGCTGGCCACCGGAAAGCTGTTTTGGGTAACGGTCGAGCAGGGGCACGAGATCGAGAATCTCTGCGGCACGCTTCACACGCGAGGCAATTTCAGTGGAAGGCGTCTTTCGCATCTGCAAGGCAAAACCCATGTTCTGGGCCACGGTCTTGTGGGGATAGAGCGCATAGGTCTGGAACACCATGGCGATGTCGCGGTGCTTGGGCGGCAGATCATTGACAATCTTGCCGCCGATCGAAATATCGCCTGCCGTAATGGGCTCCAACCCTGCGACCATGCGCAGCAAAGTAGATTTGCCGCAGCCTGAGGGACCCACAAGAATGACGAACTCGCCATCCTTGATGTCAATCGACACGCCGTGAATGACGGGATGCTGGCCGTAACTTTTTTTGACATTCGCAATTTCGACTGACGACATTTCCCATCCCTTTTGGTTCACGTTAAGGCAACACCGGAATTTTTCAAGCCGTTGCTGTGTCGCCAAGATTTGGGAAAGCTTCTAGCCAGTGTTGGACAATCAAACTAAGCTCATACATGGAGTCCGTTGGCCAAAAGACTGCGGACCAGACAGGATGCGCTGCCGATGTTGGTTAAAAAGCCAGTTTTTGATGTCATTGTGTGCGGCAGTCTTCACCTTGACATTGTGGTCCATACCACTAGCTTGCCGCGTGTTGACGAGACGGCACGCGGCAACGCCTGGGAGCAGGTGTGCGGTGGCAAGGGCGGCAATCAGGCGGTTCAAGCCTCCCGCCATGGTGCCAAAACCGCGATGATCGGGCGCATCGGCAAGGACGATTTTGGCGACACGCTGCTGAAAAACCTGAAACATGCCGGTGTCGATGCGCAAGCTGTATCTGTTGATCCCACGAAGGGTTCAGGCATGAGTGTGGCCATTCTGCAGGCCAATGGCGAATATGGTGCGGTGTTTGTCTCAGGCTCCAATCTTGAGTTTGATCCGGCGATGCTTGAGAAAGATTGGGCGGCGCTGGGGGGTGCCAAGGTTCTGGTTTTGCAAAATGAAGTGCCGGAGGCGGTTAATCTGGCAGCGGCGAAAGTAGCCAAAGTGCATGGTGCCACGGTTGTCTTCAATGCAGCGCCCGCTCGTCCTTTGCTGGCGGAGTTGAGCGGGCTTGTGGATGTGCTGGTGGTCAATCGCATTGAAGCAGAAGCCTTGTGCGGCAGGCCTGTCACTGATCAGGCGTCGGCGCGTGACGCGATGCCGAAACTCACGAACGCGAAGCGATCGGTCATCATTACGTTGGGAGGCAAGGGGCTCGTCGTTCAGGATCGGTTGGAGCCTGCGGTCGTGATTGCGCCGCGCATCGTGACCGTGACATCGGCCCATGGGGCTGGCGATTGTTTTGTGGGGGTGGTTGCGGCTGAACTTGCAACGGGAACCGGGCTGGTTCAAGCCTGCACGATGGCCAATGAACGAGCCGCTGATTTTGTTTCACGACCCAAGACCGTGAATTGAAGGAATGCCTGATGCTGAAACATGTTGACCCGCTGATTTCCGCTGAACTGCTTCATGTGTTGATGTTGATGGGGCATGGCGATGACATCGTGCTATGCGACATCAACCATCCGGCTGTCACCATCGCCAAGGAAACGACTTATGGCAAATTGATCAGCGTCACGGGCTGTCGCATTCCGGCCTTGACCAAAGCCATTTTGGGATTGATGCCGCTTGATACATTTGTCGACCAACCAGTGATGCGCATGGAGATAGTGGGAAACCCTAAGGGTGTGATGCCAATCTTCGCCGATATGCAAAAGACCTTGGATGAGTGCGAAGGCAAGCCTGTGAACATGGGTGCCTATGAGCGGTTTGATTTTTATGCTGCGGCCAAGAAGTCCTTTGCCATTGTGAGGACCTCAGATCGAGGGCCCTATGGCTGTTTCATTATGCGCAAAGGCGTCATTTGAACTTGCGCTTTGTCTGTAGCTAAATTTTTAGAATTGATTTTTCGTGCCATGCTTGCCGATCGGTTGGAGCTAACGCAGTTGATGAAATGCTTTAGATTTTCGATAGACGGTAAAATAGATTTGGGTTCAGTTTTTCTGTATCGCTTGGATTGTGCAAGTAGTGACGCTTGCTAACAGCTCCTGAAGCTCTCGTTCCAACAACGAATGAGGCCTTCACTCTGCAAACGATTTTTGTCCAAATATTTGGGTTGTGATCTCTAATTCCACTTTCAAAACGGGTGCGATTGAAGATTGAAACAAGGCGTGATTTTTTAATTCATCCGGGATATCCGTACACAGAAAGAGAATTCCATCTCCGTATGGAACGAGAGCCCGTTTCTGATTTCGAGGTTGGTGCCCGTGTGTGCCATTTTTCAGAATGGTTCGGAGAAATACCTGCCTGCTTGCTGAGTCTGTTCCCTGCATCAGTACGACTGACGAAGTTGCTAAAACTCGGCAGTCAAAATAACTTGAGAATTCTAATTATCTTATTGATATATCAGTATTATTATGGTACCATGCGAGGCATAAAGCGGGATATAGTTAGACTTTTTTGGCTTAACACTTGAGGAGCAAAAACGCTTGAATCCAATTGGCTTCCATCTCGACAAAGCCCGCGGCGCCTTGCTCGGGCTTGCCGTTGGTGATGCACTGGGAACGACTTTGGAATTCAGAGCCAAAGACAGCTACGAGCCTCTGACTGGCATGGTGGGTGGTGGGCCTTTTGGACTTGAGCCGGGGGAATGGACTGATGATACCTCCATGGCCCTGGCGCTGGCAGATTCGCTTCTGAGCTGTGGCACATTAGACCCCCATGATCTTTCAACTCGATTTTGTAGGTGGCGTTATGAAGGGGAATACTCGCATAACGGTCGATGCTTTGATGTCGGGAATACGGTCTCGACTTCACTAAAGGCTTTTGAGCGCACTGGCGATCCACTGTCGGGAAGTACTGACCCGGATTCTGCTGGCAATGGATCTCTCATGCGGCTTGCCCCTGTTGCCCTGTTTCGAGCACACGATCTTGAAGCCTGTATCGACATGGCGCGGCTCCAGAGCAGAACCACTCATGGGGCAGAGGAGGCTGTCTCGTCCTGCACAGCCTTTGCCCTCCTTCTTTACCATGCCATTCGTGGTGGGAGCCAAGGCCAAGTCCTGACTCCCCGAAGCGGCCCTTGGTCAGACAAGGTGTCACGAGTCATGGCGATGGAGACAATCTCTTGGTCGAGAAGCAGAGTTCGTGGATCAGGCTATGTCATTCACAGCTTGGAGGCTGCCATTTGGGCCGTGGGTAATAGCAACACCTTCAGGGAAGCCGTTTTGCTCGCCGTAAACCTGGGCGAGGATGCCGATACGACGGCTGCGATCACGGGCCAGTTGGCGGGTGCGATCTGGGGCGCAAGCGCCATACCTGATGAATGGCTCAATAAGCTGGCTTGGCGAGAACAGATTATAAGCTATGCAGACAAGCTGCATGAAAGCGATCTTGCCCAGTCGAGAAAGGTCCCTGATGTCAGCATACGCAATTAAAAAACTGACGAGCCAATCTCACCCGCTCCAGATCGGAACCATCAAGATGCTTGGGCCCTGGGGCGAATTAGGTCTCACTTTTTGCCCTGGCAAGAAAGACAAACATGCGAGGTTCGGACATTGGGATCGGGATCTTGGTACCGATCTCGACGCAATCAAATCCTGGGGGGCGTCGGCAGTCGTCTCCTTGTTGGAGCCCCATGAGTTCGAGCTTCTCGGCGTCGAGGGGCTGGGCGCGGGTGTCGCCAAGCGTGGCATGAGCTGGTTCCATTTACCAATCCGCGATGTTTCAGTTCCTGATGCCAATTTTGAAGGCCGGTGGCAGAAGACTGGTCCGCGGCTCTTAGAGAAGCTTAAGAGCGGTCAAAGCATTCTGGTGCATTGCCGCGGCGGACTTGGAAGGGCAGGGCTAGTTGCAACACGCCTCATCATCGAGACCCGCGTACCCGCCGATAAGGCCATTCGGGCCGTGAGGGCCGCCCGTCCCGGAGCAATTGAGACGAAGGAGCAGGAAGATTATCTTCTGGGCTTGACGTCGGGCGGACAATATTGAGGCCAGCAGTGCCCGACAGATAATTTTAGAAAAGGCTCCGAAACGAATGCAATTTCATCATCGGATTGCCGGTATACCTTGGCAAATGACGACGGTTCTTGCGTCGGTACCTATTGGCGGGGCCCATCAGGCCGTGGCGCTTGTTTAGCGCAAGGGTGAAGGCGTCGACCCAATCGTCGTATTTCGAGGATGGAAATGACAGCAGTTCGTCCATAAATAGCGCGCGGTTTTCCATTTTTTCGCTAAACACGACAGCACCCTTTTCCAAGAGTGCGGTAATGTTGAGGGCGCGAACCTCTTTTGATTCCTTCACTGTCGTCTGATCAACATGCGCAAGACCGAAATTCTTCAACATGGCTGCGGCGCCGGCTCCTGGACCGTTCGCCTCGATGAGAATAAGATCAGGTTCGTACTTCTGATCTAACTGCTGGCAATACTTCAAAACAGCCGGCATTTCGTATTGCACGCGGTGGGCCTGAAGTACGTACCAAGTGCCATTATGGTAACCCCAAACAATGAATGCTGACCAGTCCCCACCACCCGAGGTTTGCGCTATATCTGCAGTGATAATGATGTATTGGAATACAGGCAGTTGGCTTACCCATTTAATCCACTCCTTCTTGAACAGATTGCCTTCGGGAGGCTGCGGGTTTTGTTGGTACTGCGCTTCAAACGCCATGTGACCGAGATCCGCCCGCCGTTCATCAATCTCTTTTAGGCCGAATCTTGTAGGATGAATGAGTTCACCCTTTTTTCGCAAGTATGACCCAGCTTTGCCCAGTTTGATTTCTTGGTCCTCAGTTGCCACGGCTTCAATTTTAAGCTGCTCAAACCCGCCCTTGCTCAGAAGATGTCCTGCAAGATCGTTAATGTGACCGCGCTGGCAAACAACAAGAATTTTCCCATCTTTTCCATTGAGTCGACTGGCAATTGCCGTGTCGTATGTGTTGTTAATCTTGTCACGATGGGCCACTGAATTAATTAGCCCCATGTCGTTCGGGTCGTCGATGATGATCCAGTCCGCACCCTTACCTGTGAATGAGCCGCCGATGCTGGACGCCATCCGATAGCCTAGGGCAGACGTCTGCAGGAGGTCGGAACTCGATTTTAGGAGAGAAGGTTCGCCTGGTGCCTTGAACTGAAGTTCCGGATTTAGACCCCGATACCATGGTTCCAGCGCGATCATACGGCACTTCTGATGAAAATCAGAGGCTAGGCTATCCGAATAGGAAAGGCACATAATCTGGTGTTCGGGTCTTTTCATCAGTAGGAACATGGGCAAGGCCACGCTGCAAAGAAGCGATTTGCCCATGCGTGGATGAATGTTGATGATCAATCGCTTGGTTTCGCCAGAGATCAGCTTTTCAAGCTCCGCCGCTATTGCAATCATGTGCCAATTGTTTTGGTAGTTGCCCGGCATCACATCCTGCATGCAGCGAGCAAAGAAAGGATATAGTTCCGACCGCAGAATTGCCTGCGTCATTGCCTCGGTTTGGCCATTCATTTCGGTCCGTCCTTGGGTGTCTGCGCTGGTGACTTGGGCTTTTCATTTTCTGCGGTTGGGTCATTGGCAGGCAAGCCTCCCATTTTCATGCCATAGCTGTAGAGCAGGGCGTCGAGGACTGCTTTGTCCTGGGCTGGATCAGCAGCAGAAGCCTTTCCCGCGTGTAAGTGAACATCGAGTGAAAGCGACAAATCGAGGAGGTGTTTTTTCGCCTTTTGGTTGTCTTTGAAAGCATCCCCGATAATGCTCAAAATCAAAGCCTCCCGCCTTGCCATCTTTTTTTTCTTATTTCCGATATTGAACGTGACCTTGGAGTCCAAATGCTTTTCCAGTAGGCGTGCCGTGGAAAGCCGGCCCTTTGGCCGACCTCTTGGGTTCCCGGATTGGCCTGGGTTGAATTTGGTGTGGCCTGGCGGTTTGCCGTAACCAACGTTGTATTTGACCATCACTTGTCTCCTTCTGATGGGCCAATAAGTTTTGACTCAGCGGCACGGCTGCGCTCAGTTCGCAATTCTTCTAAAGTAAGACCGGTCTTCAAGTGTAACGCCTTGGCCCGGGTCATGGCCTCCCATCTGGCGATCGCCACTTCGACATATTTGGGTTCGAGTTCAATGCCAAAACACCTGCGAGCGGTCGTCTCGGCTGCCAAAATTGTACTACCTGAGCCTAGAAATGGGTCCAACACGATCGCACCACGCTTGGTGCAATCTAAAATAATTTCGGCAAGCATCTGCCAAGGCTTAACTGTGGGGTGCGCCTTAATGGCCTCCATACGACCCTTGCCAAATGAGTTATAGCCGCGGAAGTCCCATACATTGGTCCGATATCTTCCAAACTTGCCAAGCTGCACGTTATTTATGAGCGGCCCTCCCGTCACTTGTGCAACGATGCAAGGCTCGTGCTGGCTACGGTAGAGCCCACCCATGCCTCCAGAAAGCTTGTTCCAGATCGCGACATCCACTAGACGCAAACTGGCATCGCGCACGGCCTTGAACAACTCTTCCAAATGGCGTCGGTCCATGAAAACAAAGAGCAATGCCCCAGCCGAAAGAACGGCCACGGACAGCAAGAGCATCGATTTCAGGAATTCTGAAAACTGTTCGAAGCTCATCTCGCCGACGCCCATGGCAAAATCAGAATGCTTGGCCTTGCCCAAACCGGATACATTGCCGGCTATCTGGATATTGTATGGAGGGTCGGCGATAACCGCCGCGGCTACTTCGCCGTCCAACAACATTGTGTATGTCTCTGCTTTCAGGCTATCGCCACAAACGACGCGATGTGGGCCCAATACGAAGACGTCACCCGCTTGAACAACGGGGAGATAACCCTCTCCGAATTGAGAGGAAAGCTCCTCGGCGTCGACCATATCAGCCGCAGCGGTTTCGTTATACGCGCCGTCTAGTCCATTCAGAGCAACGTCGATCTCTCCAACTTCAAACCCAGTAATCTCGAGCGCATCGGGATCTTCGATAGAAATCTCATGGAGAAGAGCCGAAGTTGCTTCAACATCCCATGGCGAGCGTTCTGGCACCTTCGCGAGAAGCAGCATTATTGCGCTAGTTTCCGCCTTCGTCAGGTTGCCTAACTTTACTACCGCCACGGTGCTTGATCCAAGCTCCATCAATGCAGCAGCCACTTCAAAACCGGCTACAATGAAATTTTCATCGTCTACCAAGATGGGCACGATCTGGTGGCCGACACGAGCAATGGCACGCATCAGCGACTGCACTGCCTTGTCAGCGATCTTCTTGGACATAAGGTGAGGAAACTTCAGCTCTTCAACGGCAAGCGTTTCGAGCTGTAGAGTTGACAAAATTGACGTGTTTGTAAGGCTGTTTTGACTGATGTTTGCTTTCACATGATCCTCCAAGGAACTTAATGAAAACATTTGAATACCCGTCGGTCCGGACGAATAATCCGAACCAAATATTCAAATGTCTAGATTGGTACTTGAGGGAGTCACGCGGTGCTTTAAGCCCCAGACCCGGTGGTCTGAACCTGGGGGAATACACCGGCGGCATGAACTAGCCGTCCGAGCTCCATTGGACATCAACGCAACGCGTTCGAGCCTAAGATTGCCCGCTTTCGAGTCGGATGAACTTATATAGGTTTCGAGGTGTCGAAGCAAGAAGCTATGTAGATTTTCCGCCTTTATCCAGATAGTGTTGGGCTGGCGATGTAAACGTATCCGGTGGTTTCGGTGGCTGGTCGCGAGCATAGCGGGAGCTTCAGACTCAAGCCGAGCAGCCAATACCCGTGCTAATGCCTACGGAGATAGCGGAAAATTGTATTTACAAAAACAATGCTCCCACTGGCAAAAAATTGTCCAGAAAATTCGACTTAATGCCGATTTTTTGAACCCGTTCAGATATTAATTCCCTGTTCAAGATCACGATTAAAATTACAAAGAAGATCCGAAATCGGGCAAAGCGATCGAATCCCA
Organism: Aestuariivirga sp.; assembly: GCA_039928255.1. Taxonomy (GTDB): domain Bacteria; phylum Pseudomonadota; class Alphaproteobacteria; order Rhizobiales; family Aestuariivirgaceae; genus Aestuariivirga. Next base: position 22,264 of record JBDSTO010000263.1, read on the forward strand.
CCCTTCCGTGATCCCCTATTTTTGAGAAATTCCCTGTTAATTTGCCTGTTCGCTGAGAATACCTGCTAGAGGCGGGTTCGAGCATGACTGGATCCACCACCAGACAGTTTAGCGATAACTAAAATTCCCAGATTTTGATCAAAAACGCCCGCTTTACGCGGCCTCTTATTTCCGCGGCAGTCCAATCTGATTTCACCAGCTTTCGAAGCTTATAAAAATTCACTGGAAGCTATGAACGAGCTAGTTCAAACCGCCGATCCCAGCACCACTCGCTAACGTGCCAAAACCAACACCTCTCGACGAGGCGTCAATCCTGCAATAGTCTCTCAATGCGGCTGGTACAAAATGTCGGGCAGGCCAGTCTGGCGGATAGGTCTGGAGATGTCGAACAGGAAAGTGGGAAGAACACACCGCAGTT
>JBDSTO010000264.1:0-5094 GCA_039928255.1 Aestuariivirga sp.
TCGCGCGCGCGCACTTCTGAACCGTTGATGCGATAGGTTGAGCCTTGGTCGCGCACAATTGAGCGCGAGATTTCCAGCATCTCAATATCGTTATAGGCAGGTGGAGCGGAGCGATCCTCATTACCCATGGTAACAAGAACTTCCGCCATATTGCGTGACGGGCGCTGGTTAGTGCCAGCAAAAATCACATCCTCCATGCCGGAAGCGCGCATGGACTTGTATGAGTTTTCACCCATCACCCAGCGCAACGCTTCAAGCAGGTTGGATTTGCCGCAGCCATTGGGCCCGACAACGCCGGTCAGGCCCCGTTCAATGATCAGTTCAGTCGGCTCAACGAAGGATTTGAAACCCGTCAGGCGAAGTTTTGCAAAGCGCATATCGTAAAGCCGTCCCCAATTCCGCCTCTAGAGAAGCGGGTCAATCGCCTTCTTCATGGCGTCGTAAGTGCGTTCACCCTCATAGAGCTTGCCATTCAGGAAAATCGTCGGAATGCCCTCGACACCATAAGAGTCTGAACCCTTCTGGCGAACATCCCAGATGCCCTGGGCGATGTCCTTGTTCTTCAGGCACTTGTCGAAATCATCAGCCGACATGCCAGTTTGCTGCGCAATGGCCTTCAGCTGATTGAATGCGTCCGGCACCCATTTTTCCTGCGTCGTAAAGAAAATGTCGAGTAGCGGGAAATACTTTTCTTTCGGGCTGCAACGCGCCAGCATGAACGCGGCCATGCCTTGGTCATTGTGCGGGAATTCGCGGAAGATGAACTTGATCTTGTTGGTGTCGATATAGTCGGTCTTCAGCTTGCTGTAAGTGTCCTTGTAGAACTCCGCGCAATGCGGGCAGGAGGCAGAACCATATTCAATAAGCGTCACCTTGGCCGTATCTGGTCCAAGCGACATGTCACCTTCCTTGGGCGCAGTCGCTAAATCCGAAAGGTCAACCTTGCCAGCAGCAAAGGCAGATGGGGCGGCAAAACCGGTGCCCAGAATAGCGGCTCCGGCAAGCAATTGGCGGCGTGAGGTATGAATCATGAGACTGTCCTACTCGAAGTTAATTGTTGTGACAAAACCCTATTTTCCCCTGTGGAGAAACTCTTTTTGACTGGCCCCTGGGGTGCCGCATGGGCCGCCATTCTGCGCAAAGCGGCCTGAAGTTCAGGCTCCTGAATATCAGCTAGGCTTTCTTCCCAAACCGGGTTGGGAGCGGGCGTTGCGGGCTTTTGCGCAGTCTGCGGCGCAAAATCCGATTGGATGACTTTAATTGCCGTAATGGCGCGGTAACCCATAAACTGGTTCACCCGCTCAATGATGCGGGGCGTTGCATATTGCAATTCGAGCGCCCGCCCTTGCGCCGCATTCAACGTCAAAGTGCCACCCTGTTTCTGGGCGGATTTATCGTTGGCGCGCGGCCAGGAAATCTTGCCCGGAGCCGATATTGCAGCCACGGAATCACCCGCAATGGCTGGCCATTGCGCGGCAAGCTCCGCACTGGCAAAACCATGGCGTTGAAAGGCCGCAAGTGCAATTTCGCGAAAATGGCGGTTCAGGGTTTCCATCATCAAAGCCTCTATATCCAACAATTCCCGTAAAACCATGGCAGAACAAGGGCCAAATTCAGGGCTCACCGCGAAGTTACTCGCCTGGTACGATAAAAACGCCAGACAGTTGCCGTGGCGCGATTTGCCCGGCACGAAACCTGATCCTTATCGCGTCTGGTTATCCGAAATCATGTTGCAGCAGACAACCGTGGGGGCGGTCAAAGACTACTTTCTGAAGTTCGTAAAGTTGTGGCCAAACGTTCATACGTTGGCCGCAGCCCCGATTGATGACGTGATGAAGGCTTGGGCCGGTCTCGGCTATTACGCAAGAGCCCGCAATCTGCAGGCCTGCGCCAAAATTGTCAGCCAGGAATTATCTGGCAAGTTTCCCGAATCAAGAGACGAACTTGCAAAGCTTCCCGGCATTGGCCCCTACACATCAGCGGCCATTGCAGCCATCGCCTTTGATGAACCCGTTGCCGCCATCGACGGCAACGTGGAGCGCGTCATCTCGCGCTATTATTGCATTGAAGAACCGCTGCCCACGTCAAAGTCCGAAATCCGCAGATATGTAGAACCTTTGGTGCCCGATAAGCGCCCAGGAGATTTTGCCCAGGCTCTGATGGATTTGGGTGCAACCACCTGCACGCCAAAATCTCCCGGCTGCGATCGCTGCCCGTGGGGAGATAGCTGCACGGGGCGACTTCGTGGCATGGCAACAGCACTGCCCCGCAAAACTCCTAAACAAAAAATTCCAACGCGCTTTGGTCATGTCTATTGGATTGAGAATGGAGCAGGCGACGTGATCATTCGCCAGCGCCCCAGAAACGGGCTCTTGGGAGGCATGACGGAATTTCCGTCGAGTGATTGGACATCAGGAAAGAAAGCAAAATTCAAGGAACCCTTCGAGGGCCAATGGAAGAAATATCCGGGCTTGGTCGAACACACCTTCACGCATTTTCATCTGGAGCTTGAAGTGTGGAAGGCCCAAAGCAACGAGCCGATGTTGCATGGTAAATTTGCGAGCCCCGCCGCTTTCGACAATGAAGCGCTGCCGTCACTAATGCTGAAAGTGGCGGCCCATGTTTTGGGCAAGCGCCAGGCTTAGCGGCGGCCGCCCACTTCTTCGATGTGGGTCAACATGTCAGCGGGGTCGTCAAACACACGGTAAGCGCCTGCCCGTTCAAGCTCATTGGTGCCATAGCCGCCTGAGAGATAGCCAATCCCAAGTGCGCCCGCGCGTTTGGAGGCGAGCATGTCCCAAATGGCATCACCCACCACACAGCATTTCTCAATGGCGACGTCGAGGCGTTCTGCGGCGGCAATAAAGAGATCCGGATCAGGCTTGGCATAGCGCACGAGATCACGCGTCACGACAACGTTTTTTGCAGGATCAACGCCCAGCATTTTTAGAACAGGGCCCGCCGTCAACATGCGGCCTGAGGTGGCAATGGCCCAGGGAACATCATTGGCCGTCAAATGCGCCAGCAATTCGCGCGCACCGGGCAGGGGCTTGGTGTCTGCGGAAATCTTGTTGTAATATTCCGCATGCAGCGTGCGCAATTTGGTGCGCATGTCATCCGACAGTTTTAGGCCGGTCTCGCGCTCAAGCGCTTGCGAAAACAACCCGCCCGACATGCCAATGCGCCGGTGCACGCGCCATACTGAAACATCAAGCCCGCAATCTGAAAGCGCGTGATGCCACGACATCAAATGGTCATAAACGCTGTCGACCAGTGTGCCATCAAGGTCGAACAGAAAGGCTGTCTTGCCGCGCGCTTCGATCATGCCGCAGCGGCCATTTCCTGGCGAACCTGCTGGCGCAAAAGATCAATGGGCACAAGATTATTGCCGCGCCGCACATGCCAGTAAGTCCAGCCGTTGCACGCTTCAGCCCCCTGCACCAACGCACCCACACGGTGAATGGAACCTGATTCGGCTTTCGATGCGATGGAACCATCGGCGCGCACATTGGCGGCAATGCGTTGGGCGTGGTCAAACAAAGTCTCGCCAGCTTTGATGAGGCCACGCTCAATCAACACGCCAAAGGGAATGCGTGGCTCGGCGCGTTTTCCAACTGTGGTTTTCAAAGCTTCCATCGTCAAAGGTTCGACACTTTCAATGCGTGCGAGCGCTGCCTTTACATAAGGTTTCTCGCGTTCAATGCCGATGAAATGGCGGCCAAGGCTGCGCGCCACGGCACCTGTTGTGCCTGTGCCAAAGAACGGGTCCAAAACAATATCGCCCGGCTGCGTGGTGGAAAGCAGAACGCGCTGCAACAGGGCTTCTGGCTTTTGCGTGGGGTGAAGCTTGTCGCCATCCTTGTTCTTCAAGCGCTCAGCTCCCGTGCACAAGGCCAGCGTCCAATCAGAACGCATCTGCACGTCATCATTGAAGACTTTCATGGCATCATAGTTGAAGCAATATTTGGACTCTTCGCCACGCGCCGCCCAGATCAGTGTTTCATGGGCATTGGTGAAGCGACGCCCCCGGAAATTGGGCATCGGGTTGGTCTTGTGCCAGATCACATCGTTGAGAATCCAGAAGCCGAGATCCTGCAGGGTCGAGCCCACCCGGAAAATATTGTGGTAAGACCCAATCACCCACAACGCGCCGTTTGGCTTCAAAACGCGGCGGCATTCGGCGAGCCACGCTTTGGTGAATTTGTCATACTCGGCAAAGCTGGCAAATTGGTCCCAATGATCATCAACGGCGTCGACCTTGCTTTCATCAGGGCGCTTCAGATCACCACCAAGTTGCAGGTTGTATGGGGGGTCGGCAAAAACGAGGTCAACCGAGCCCGATGGAATCTTTTTGAGCTGGTCCAAACACTCGCCAACCAGCACCTGGTCAACCAGCGGACGCACATCAATCTTGGCCTCAAAACCCATTTCATCACCCCAACGCAACACACTGAGAGGGTTATGAATCCTTGGGGACTCGCCGTGAATCGAATTGTTAATTGATGGTTAACGGGCCAGCACAGCCGCCACCGGCTTGAAGCTCCTGCGGTGTGCCTCAATGGCACCAAACTTTGCAAGAGCCGCTGCATGAACAGCCGTTCCATAGCCCTTGTGGGCAGCAAATCCATAGTTCGGAAATTCCTTGTCGAGTTCAACCATCATCCGGTCTCGCGTGACTTTGGCCAAAATGGAGGCTGCTGCGATTGACAGTGATTTGCCATCGCCACCTACGATAGTTTGGACCGGGCACGAAAACTGTGGTGCGCGGTTGCCATCAACCAGTGCAAGCTGCGGCGGGTTCTTCAAAGCTGAAAGCGCACGCTGCATGGCGAGATAAGTCGCCTGAAGAATATTGATTTCATCAATGGTGGCGGCATCGACAATGCCAATGCCAAATTGGCTTACAGCGCATATTGGCGCAAACAACGCCTCGCGTTTTTGATGTGTGAGCTTTTTTGAATCATTCATCCCGCCAGGAATCTGGCGAGGATCAAGAATAACGGCAGCAGCGACAACCGGCCCAGCCCAAGGCCCGCGGCCCGCCTCGTCAATGCCGCAGACAAAAGCGTGCCCGCGCTCCATGGCGGCCTGTTC
>JBDSTO010000265.1:0-9855 GCA_039928255.1 Aestuariivirga sp.
CTTCACGCATCTGGCCTTGAAGCTGTTGCCTGCGCCAACGGTTGCGCAAGGCAATGGCGACGGCGCGCTTGGCGTCATGCTGGCCGATGATGAAGCGATCAAGTTCAGAGACGATTTCGCGGGGAGAGAAGTTGGTCATAATATCCAATCAGGAAATGAGGGGGACTTGCTGCTGAATTTTCAGAGGCAGATTGATAACGAGCGCGCGGCGCAAAGGTTTCCACGCCACCGAGAGGAGAAGCACCACGCTGCCAACAACGAGAACCGCAAGCCCTGCCCCTTCCGCACCAAAGACTTGCTTTCCAAAAATTGTGGAGAGCGCATAGCCCAGATAGATGAGCGATGAGACGAGCAGCGCGCGCCTGTCCACCACCAGCGCCACGAGGCTGAGCACGAGGAACAAACCCACGATCATGAGCGCGCTGGTCAGATTCAATTCTGCAACCTTGGTCATGTTCCAAACCAATGGATGGACAATCAACGGCGCTGCCAGAAGGTGAAGCCAGAAGGCTCGGTCCGACAATTGCGTGCGGCGCGCACGGTCTTGCCTGTCAGTCCACATGGCCAGCGCAAAGACGCCAAGGCCGAATGGCAGAAAGACCATGCCGCTCGTCTGGTCGAGAATTCCCGGCATGACAACGTTAAGCGCCCCCACCGCCGTTCCCACCAGTGCGGCTGCACCTGCCGCAAAGGTGATCGGCACATGGAAGCGCCACCAATGCAACGCTGCCGCCAGAACGGCGGCGCCTGCAGCCAATACAAAGCCGCCGGGGTTGATATCGCCCAGCCACGCGCGGCTTGCCTCTTCAGGATGCCCCACCAGCATCCAAACCACTCCAAAAACGGAGGCAACGAAAACGAGGAGGAGAACAATGGAGGGTAACGCCATGCGCATGCGGCGGGTGAAGACTTCAGCAAGGCCCCATGCGACCAAAGGCAAAATGAAATAGACATAGGTTTTGGCGACGACGAACAGTGCGCCAAGGAAAAGGCCCAGGCCAATCACCACGAAGATGTCGTTGAACCCGGTGATCAGGCGCAGGTTCTCATCATCGGAATTCAACGGCACGGAGCCGCGCGCCACAAAATCTGTGAGCCGCGTGGCCGATGCTTCATCGATAATGCCGGATTTCACGGCTGCGGTGAGGTCGGCATTGTTGATGACGAGCGAAGGGTCATTGCGGCTCATGCGTCGAGGCTTTCAATCGTCAAATTGCCATTGGTGTAAACACAAATTTCAGCGGCGATGCCCATGGCCTTGCGGGCGATGGCTTCAGCGGTCATGTCCTGATCGATCAAAGCGCGGGCGGCGGCTAGCGCGTAGTTGCCGCCGGAGCCAATGGCGATGACGCCATTCTCCGGCTCCAGCACATCGCCGGTTCCTGTCAGCACCAGCGAGACATTTTTGTCGGCCACGATCATCATGGCCTCAAGGCGGCGGAGATAACGGTCGGTGCGCCAATCCTTGGCCATATCCACGCAGGCTCTGGTGAGTTGGCCGGGGAATTTTTCGAGCTTGCCTTCAAGGCGCTCAAACAGCGTCATGGCATCGGCGGTGGCGCCGGCAAAGCCCGCGATCACGCTGCCATCGCCCAGAGGCCGAACCTTCTTGGCGTTGCCCTTGATCACCGTCTGGCCCAGGCTCACCTGGCCATCACCCGCGATCACTACCTTGCCGCCTTTGCGGACTGTCAGAATTGTCGTGCCGTGCCAGGTTGAAATGTCGCTCATGGTGCTCCTCGGATCACCCATGTAAGGCTTTGTTTGCCTCAGTTAAAGCCCATATGGCCAATTAATGCTTCATCTGCTAAGAGCCCGGCCTTAAAGGATAAAGCCCATGCGCAAAGCTGAATTTTCCCGCAAAACCACCGAAACTGCCGTGAAACTGGCGGTTAACCTTGATGGCACGGGCCAGTATGACATCAAGACTGGCGTTGGCTTTTTTGACCACATGATGGAGCAATTGGCGCGCCATTCGCTGATCGACATCACGCTTGCGACGACGGGTGATCTTCACATTGATGACCACCACACGGTGGAGGATTCCGGCATTGCCTTAGGACAGGCCGTGGCCAAAGCCTTGGGCGACCGCAAGGGTATTCGCCGCTATGGCTCATGCGATCTTCCGATGGATGAGTGCTTGAGCCGCTGCGCTATCGATGTTTCGGGCCGCGCATTTTTGGTTTTCAAGGTGGAATTTCCAACCCAGAAGATCGGCACGTTTGACACTGAACTGGTGCGCGAATGGTTCCAGGCTTTCGCGATGAATGCCGGCATCACGCTTCACATTGAAAATGCCTATGGTGCGAACTCGCATCATATTGCGGAAAGCTGCTTCAAGGCCTTGGCGCGCGCACTTCGTGACGCGCTGGAGATTGATCCGCGTCAGGCCAACCGCATTCCTTCAACCAAAGGCACATTGTCGGCGTGATGAAGACTGTCATCATTGATTATGGTTCGGGCAATCTGCATTCGGCCCTGAAGGCATTTGAGCGCGCAGGCCTGGATCACAAGATCAAGGGCAAGACTATTGTCTCGTCCAAGCCTGATGATGTGGCCACCGCTGATCGGCTTGTCTTGCCGGGTGTTGGCGCTTTTAAGGATTGCATTGATGGTTTGCTGGCGGTCGATGGTTTGCGGGCCGCGATGCAGGAACAGGTGATTGCCAAGGGCCGGCCGTTTCTTGGCATCTGTGTCGGCATGCAGCTGATGGCGACACGCGGGCTTGAGCACGAGATCACCAAAGGTCTGGGCTGGGTGGCAGGCGATGTGAAACTGATCACGCCATCTGATCCAACTTTGAAAATTCCACACATGGGCTGGAACACGATTACGCCGCTCTCGCAACACGCTCTGCTTGATGGCATTCGCACGGGTGACGATGGGCTTCATGCCTATTTCGTGCACAGCTATTATTTCGAGACGACGCTGCCTGAAGACATGGTGGCCACGGCTGATTATGGCGGGCAGGTGACGGCGATGGTGGGTTATGACAATCTGGTGGGAACGCAGTTTCATCCGGAAAAAAGCCAGGCCTTGGGCCAGGCACTGATTGCAAATTTCTTAAGGTGGAAGCCGTGAGTGTATCTTTTCATCGTCCTCTCCCGTTTACGGGAGAGGAAAGGGGCCCACGCTGCAAGCGTGGGAAAGGTGAGGGAACACAGATTGATTGCCCCTCACCTCCCCCAATGCTTCGCATCGGGTCCCCCTCCTCTCCCGCAAGCGGGCGAGGACTCAATCCATGATCCTCTTTCCCGCCATTGATCTCAAAGACGGCACATGCGTTCGGTTGAAGCTGGGCGATATGGCGCAGGCCACGGTTTACAATGAAGACCCTGCTGCACAGGCGCGCGATTTTGAAGCCCAAGGTTTTGAGTGGCTGCATGTGGTCGATCTCAACGGCGCGTTTGAAGGCCAATCGGTCAATGGTGCTGCGGTTGAAAGCATTTTGAAAGCGACGAAGAACCCCGTACAGTTGGGGGGTGGCATTCGCTCGCTCAAGCATATTGAGGCGTGGCTTTCCAAGGGTCTCGCCCGCGTCATTCTTGGAACAGTTGCCTTGCGCGATCCTGAGCTTGTGAAAAAGGCCTGCAAATTGTTTCCGGGCAAAATTGCCGTGGGCATTGATGCCAAGGGTGGCAAGGTTGCGGTTGAAGGCTGGGCCGAGGCGTCGTCGCTGGGTGTGATTGAACTCGCCAAGAAGTTTGAAGGCGCGGGCGTTGCCGCCATCATCTATACTGATATTGATCGCGACGGGATTCTCGCAGGCATCAATTGGCCATCGACACTGTCGCTCGCTGATGCCGTTTCGATTCCGGTGATTGCGTCGGGTGGCCTTGCCTCCATCGATGATATTCGCCGCATGATGAAGCCCGACGCAAAAAAACTTGCAGGCGCCATTACGGGCCGCGCACTTTATGATGGACGTTTGAACGCCAGCGAAGCGCTGGCATTGTTGAGGGCAGCATGAAAGTTCTTTTAATCACAGGCGGTGGGCGCGGCATTGGGGCTGCAACAGCGCTTCTCGCCGCTAAGCAGGGTTATGCAGTTGCGGTCAACTATCAGAATGACAAGGCGCGCGCCGATCAGATTGTTGCGGAGATCGTGAAGAGCGGCGGCAAGGCGTTTGCAGTTCAAGGCGATGTCAGCCGCTATGAAGACGTGGTGCGGATGTTCGACGAAACTGAGAAGCAGTTGGGCAAAGTAACCCACGTCGTCCAGAGTGCAGGCATCACTGGAAAGTCCTCGCGGCTGGTCGATGCGCCGTTGGATGTGATCCGCCAGACGCTCGACATCAATCTGCTCGGCACAATCTATGTCGCACGCGAGGCGGTGAAGCGCATGTCCACCAAGCTTGGCGGCATGGGTGGCGTGATCGTCAATGTTTCATCAGCTGCTGCCCTGCTTGGGAGCCCTGGTGAATATGTCTGGTATGCGGCCTCGAAGGGCGGCGTTGACAGCCTGACTTTTGGATTGGCCAAGGAAGTGGCCGAAGAAGGCATTCGCGTGAACGCTGTTGTCCCCGGCATGGTGGAAACGGAAATTCATGAACGCTCGACGGGCGATGCTGGCCGCGTTGATCGCATCAAGCCCAACATCCCGATGAAGCGCATCGGCAAGCCTGAAGAAATTGCACAGGCAATTATGTTTTTGCTGAGCGATGACTCGTCCTACGTGACGGGCACAACTTTGCGCGTGTCAGGAGGACGATGATGCGAATGCCATTTTGTCCTCTCCCGTCTACGGGAGAGGAAAGGGGCCCATCACGCAGTGATGGGATAGGTGAGGGAACCAAGCCTGTTTTGAATCCAACCCCTCACCTCCCCATTGCTTCGCAACGGGTCCCCTCCTCTCCCGCTCTGCGGGCGAGGACGACAGGAAGAACGCCATGCTGAAGATGCGTGTCATCCCCTGTCTTGATGTGAAAGATGGCCGCGTGGTCAAAGGTGTGAACTTTGTTGATCTGCGCGATGCGGGCGATCCTGTAGAAGCGGCGCGCGCCTATGATGCGGCGGGTGCGGACGAGTTATGTTTTCTTGACATCACCGCCACGCATGAAAATCGTGGGCAATTGCTTGATGTGGTGAAGCGCACGGCGGAAGCCTGTTTCATGCCGCTCACTGTTGGTGGTGGTGTTCGCTCGCTTGATGATATTCGCAACCTGCTTTTGTCGGGCGCGGACAAGGTGTCGATCAACTCTGCTGCCGTTGCCAACCGGCAATTTGTGAAAGAGGCAGCAACAAAATTTGGCAGCCAGTGCATCGTTGTCGCTATCGACGCCAAGGAAACAGCGCCCGGCAAATTCGAAATCTTTACCCATGGCGGGCGCAAAGAAACAGGCATAAATGCAGTGGAATTTGCAAAAGAGGTCGCCTCTTTGGGGGCCGGGGAAATCCTCCTCACATCGATGGACCGCGATGGCACGGGCAAGGGTTTCAATCTCGCCCTGACGCGTGCGGTGGCCGACGCTGTTTCAATTCCAGTTATCGCATCGGGTGGTGTTGGAACGCTGGATCATCTTGTCGAAGGTATCCGCGAAGGCCACGCCACGGCGGTTCTTGCAGCCTCAATTTTTCACTTTGGAACTTTCACCATTGGTCAAGCCAAGGCACATATGGCCGCTGCCGGAATTCCCATGCGCCTGGCCACGGAGGCTTAGATGAAACACGATCTCGAAATTTTGGCACAGCTTGCTGATACGATTGCCTCACGCGAAGGAACATCGCCTGACGTTTCATACACGTCAAAGCTTCTCGCTGCGGGCACGGAAAAATGCGCCAAGAAATTTGGTGAGGAAGCTGTGGAATTGGCGCTCGCCAGCGTAACAGGCGATCACTCACACAAGGCCAATGAAGCCGCTGATGTTTTCTATCATCTTCTCGTGCTGCTGCAATCAACCAGTGTCACACTTGCGGAAGTCATGGCCGTCCTGAAGGCGCGTGAAGGCACCAGCGGGCATGATGAGAAAGCCTCACGACGTGGCTGAGTTTGACGAAGAACTGGCGCGGGAGGTTTCCCCGTTCCGACGGTTTGCGCGCGATGAGTGGGCAGCGCTTCGTGCCGACACGCCGATGACGCTGACCGAGGCTGATCTTGTTGAGGTGCGAAGCCTCAATGACCGCATCAACCTCACTGAAGTTGAGATGATTTATCTGCCGCTGTCGCGGCTTCTCAATCTTTATGTGCAGGCCAGCCAAAGACTGTTTCAGGCTTCCAATATTTTCCTGCACCGCACTGAATTGAAAGTGCCTTACGTGATCGGTGTGGCGGGCAGCGTTGCTGGCGGCAAGAGCACCACGGCGCGTATTTTGCGACGCCTGCTTTCGCGCTGGCCTTCAACGCCGAAGGTTGATCTTGTCACCACCGATGGATTTCTGATGCCCAATGCGCTTCTTGAAAAGGAAGGCTTGATGGCGCGCAAGGGTTTTCCTGAAAGTTATGACCTGCGCAATCTGTTGCGCTTCATGTCGGCGATCAAGGCAGGTGAACGCGATGTGGAAGCGCCGCTCTATTCGCATCTCACCTATGATGTTCTGCCCGACAAGACCCAGGTGATCGACCAGCCCGATATTTTGATCGTCGAGGGCATTAATGTCTTGCAGACTGGCCGCCCGCCGCGTGATGGCCGTGGCATTCCCAATGTGTCCGACTTTTTTGACTTCTCGATTTACATCGATGCAGATGAAGCTGATCTGCGGGACTGGTACATCGAGCGCTTTTTCACCTTGCGCAGCGGCGCCTTCGCCGATCCCAAATCCTATTTCCACCGTTATGCCGCGATTGATGATGCAACGGCGCGGGCCACGGCTTCACGGATCTGGGAGACAATCAATCTGGTAAACCTGCGTGAGAATGTGTTGCCCACGAGGCCGCGTGCCGATCTTGTGCTGCGCAAGGGCACGGACCACATGGTGCGCACGGTTTATTTGCGGAAACTTTAAATCGTTTTTCTCCGCTCCATTATTGTGGGTTGCCAAAACTTTAGATTCACGGGGTTTTATTTTAGTTATTTTAAACAATAGCTTACGGATATATCAAATTCTCTGATCAGTAAAATCTCGGAAATTTGCGGATTGTTCTGAACCTATCTGGAGCCCGGACGTTTATGACCTGAGGCACTCAAACAGAAGGATATTATCATGAAGAAAATCGTATCAATCGCAGCCCTTTCCGCCGCCATTGCCTTGGCACCAACCGTGGCATCAGCGCATTCGTGGAAGCATCACCACAACAACCAGGACTATAGCTATCAACATGAAAACGTTGGTCATGATGGCGGTGCCCTGGTCGTGATCGGCGCAGGCGCTGGTGCTGGCGCTCTGATCGCTGGTCCAGTTGGCGCTGCTGTTGGCGGCGCCGCCGGGATCCTGCTCCTTGCAGTCGGCGGAAGCGTCCTAAACTAACTTCACTTGAAGCCTCCGGAAAGCCCCGCTCTTTCCGGAGGTTTTTTATGTAACCACATCAAACCAGGTTAAGCTGCGAAGCGTTCCTTGATGCGCTTTACCAGATCATCGCGCACGGCACGGTAGGCATCGAGAATTTGCTCGCGGCTGCCTGAGCATGTCGAAGGATCGGAGATGGTCCAGCTTTCAATGTCGATGGCCATGCTGCGCGCCATGTCAGCCGCACGTTTTTCGGCTTCGGGTGAAAGTGTGATGAGAAGATCGAAGGCGGAATCTTCGAGATCTTCAAAGCTGTGGGGGCGGTGGGTTTTGAGATCGATACCGATCTCATCCATCACCAGGCCAACAAAGGGATCAGGATCACCTGCGGCGATGCCGGCTGAGGCCACATAGATTTTATCGCCGTGATAGTGATGCAGAATGGCGGCAGCCATGGGTGAGCGAATGGCATTCATGGTGCATGCGAAAAGCACGGCTGAGGGCTGGCGTTTCTCCGTCATGCAGCCCGCCACATCAAAGAGCAGACCAGCGTGAAGAGGCGGCGTGCTGTATCGAAATCCATTTCGGCTTTGCCCGTCAGCCGTTCCTGCAACAAGGCGCTGCCGTCATTGTGAATGCCCCGCCTGGCCATATCGATGGCTTCAATGGCGCGCGGGTTCGAGGCTTTCACGGCCATGTTATAGCTGTCGCAGATTTCAAAATAGTCTTTCATCACGCGGCGAAACGGCGAGAGCGAAAGCCCGATTGTGTAGGTTTGATTTGCGTCATTGAGGAATTCAAAGATCAGCCGTTGGTCCATTGTGGAAAGATGAAGCGTGTAGGGACCCGTGATGCCATTGCTGAGTTGAAAGCTATTGGCTTCCAACAATTCATAGACCGCCAATTGCCGGTCACTCTCGGCTTCGGGCGATGGGGCCTTGCCGATCGATGAGCCAATCTCCACCTTCGACAAACGGTTCGGGCTTTTGGTGGCGTTAGAGCTCATGGCCCGGCACGTCGATTGCGGACCATGCGCCACCAAGATCATCCATTGTCACATTGAGGCAATCCACGGCGAGCTTGATCTGCTTGCCAGCCGAAAAATTGATGGTGATGTGGCCGAACAATCCATCGGTGGGCTCGAAGGTGATGGCAAGAACAGACAAGACTGCCGAGGCTTGCGCGGTCTCAAAGCCCAAAACCCTTACGGCTGTAACATCATCGATATGAAGGCCGGTGCGGCGGCGTTCCTTTTGCGGCAGGGCGTCCCAGGCGAAACGATTGGCGACCAAAGCAAAGCGGCGACGTTTTGCATCAAACTGCATGTCGGCGCGTTTTAAAACGGCGTCCTGCATTTGCGCTGAAATCACCGCAAGGTCTTCAGCATCATCGGCCTGAAGGCGCAGCATGGTTATGAACCAGACAGCCTTTCGACATCTGCGCCCACACCTTGAAGCTTTTCTTCCAAAGCTTCAAAGCCGCGGTCCAAGTGATAGACACGGTGCAACATGGTGTCGCCCTGGGCGGCAAGGCCCGCGATGACAAGCGACACTGAGGCGCGAAGATCGGTCGCCATCACGTCAGCGCCAGTCAACTTGGCAACACCGCGCACTTCGGCCATGTCGCCATGCAAATGAATGTCCGCACCCAGACGCGCCAACTCCTGCACATGCATGAAGCGGTTTTCGAAAATGGTTTCTCTTATATGGCTCTTGCCCTTGGCCATGGTCATCAAGCCCATGAACTGGGCCTGCAAGTCAGTCGGGAAGCCGGGGAATGGATCGGTGGTCACATCAACGGGGAGAATGCCCGAGCCGTTGCGCTTGATCCGCATGCCCTCATTGTTGTTTGAAACATCAATGCCGGCGCGCTGCATCGTCAGGATCACATCGGCAAGCGTATCAGCACGCGCACCGCGCAGGGTCACATCGCCACCCGCCATGCCAACGGCCATGGCGTAGGTTCCGGTTTCAATGCGGTCGGCGACGACGGTATGTTCGGCACCATGAAGGCTGGTGACGCCAGTGATGTTCAACGTCTTAGTGCCGATGCCTTCAATCTTGGCGCCCATCTTCACCAGGCATTCGGCAACGTCGGTGATTTCCGGTTCCATCGCGGCGTTCTCGATGATCGTATCGCCCTTGGCGAGAACGGCGGCCATCAAGGCGGCGTGGGTGGCGCCCACTGAAACCTTGGCGAATGAAATACGCGCACCCTTCAAGCCATGCTTGGCCTTGGCGATCACATAGCCCTGATCGATCACACATTCAGCGCCGAGCTTTTCCATGGCCAGCAAATGCATGTCCACAGGCCTCGTGCCAATCGCACAGCCGCCGGGCAGCGACACCTTGGCTTCGCCCATGCGCGCAATCAACGGGCCCAGAACCCAGAAGGAGGCGCGCATCTTGGAGACGAGTTCGTAAGGCGCTGTGGTATCGACAATCGACTTTGCTGAAATCTTCAAGGTTTCGCC
>JBDSTO010000266.1:0-4444 GCA_039928255.1 Aestuariivirga sp.
GAGCTTGTGAGCCCTGTTCGCGGAGCTGCTTGAGGATCAAGGCGCCTTCTGGGTGATAACCGCCGATGTAAACGGCATCGATACCAGCATCCTTCATCTTGGACACCAGAGCCGAGTAATCCTTTTCACCAGGATTGATTGACTCAACCAGCGTTGGCTTCAGGCCAGCTGCGACCATTGCGGCGTTGGTGGCATCAGCCAGACCCTTGCCGTAAGCCGACTTGTCATCGATGATGGCAACCTTCTTGCCAGCATAATGCTTGGCAAGGAAACCGCCGGCAACGAGGCCTTGGGCATCGTCACGGCCGCAAACACGAGCCACGTTCCAGCCACCTTCATCGGTGAACTTGGGGTTCGTCGAAGCTGGCGAAATCATCAATACGCCTTCTTCTTCGTAAACCTTGGAAGCTGGGATTGATGAGCCCGAGCACAGATGGCCCGCAACGAACTTTACACCCTTTGAAGCCATTTGGTTGGCAACGGCTACGGCCTGCTTTGGATCGCAAGCATCGTCGCCGATTTCCAGAACGAGTTTTTCGCCATTCACGCCGCCAGCGGCGTTGATGTCAGCAACGGCCATTTCAGCACCGCGCTTATATTGTTCGCCAAGTGCAGCAAGCTGGCCGGTGATTGGGCCTACGGTTGCAATGGTGATGTCGGCAAGAGCCGAAGATGCCGAAAGGGCTGCAGCAAAGCTGAGCGCAATTCCAGACAATACGAGTTTCTTCATTTACGTCTCCCTTAGAGAAAATAGACCATGAGGTCGTTCGGGGTTACCACCCCTTGGGAATAAGCTTGCCCAAGGAAAGTGGGATTGGAAAGGGAAAAGCGTTGATCCCCCTCCAAATTTCGTCAATTTGGTTTCTGCCGCCAGGACAGTGGACCAGACTTTTCATAAAGCCATGGATATTTCTGGGTCATCTGCTGTGTGCGCGTTATGCGGTAACCAAGAAGCGCAAACGCCATGACTACGGCTGTATGGCTGACATAATATTGCAAGGAACTGAGCTCGGCTTGGAATAGCGCAAAATGCAGGAACCTGATGCCAGCGCCGAAGATCAGCATGTAGATAACCAACAGGCCCATCGGCTTCCAGCCAAGAGCCAGTGAACGCCCGCCGAGATAGGCAGCACCGCCGCCCAGAAAGACTGTGAGGATCAGAAAAATCCACGGATTTTGCTCAACAAAGAACGACATCTCAATGCCCTCCTTCAAGATAGGCCGCACGAACTTCCGGACGCTTCAGGAGCTCAGCGCCAGTGCCAGACATGGTAATCTTGCCATTCACCATCACATAGGCGCGGTGTGCCAGTTTCAGGGCGTGGAACGCGTTTTGCTCAACCAGCAAAACCGTCAGGCCTTCTTCTTCGTTCAGCTTCTTTATGGCCGTAAAAATTTGCTTGACGATGATGGGCGCCAAACCCAGCGAGGGTTCATCCAGCAGCAAAAGGCGCGGGCGGGCCATCAAGGCGCGACCGATAGCCAGCATTTGTTGTTCACCACCAGAAAGCGTTCCGGCGCGCTGGCTGCTGCGTTCCTCAAGACGGGGGAACAGCTTGAACACTTTTGCCAAGTCTTCATCGAAGTGGCGCTGTTTGTCGACCGTGGCGCCCATTTGCAGGTTTTCAAAAACCGACATGCGAGGGAAAATGCGGCGGCCTTCGGGAGACTGCGCGATGCCGAGATGAACGATCTCATGGGTCGGCATTTGAGTGATTTCGGTGCCGTCGAAAATAATTTGCCCGGCCCGCGCGCGCGGCGTTCCACAAATGGTCATCATCAAGGTGGATTTGCCAGCACCGTTGGCCCCAATCACTGTGGCAATCTCGCCTTGGTGCACTTCAAAATCAATGCCTTTCAGCGCCTGGATCTTGCCGTAGAAGGTCTCAACGCCAGTGCCTTGCAAAAGGATGTCACTCATTTGGGACCTCCCTTCTTTGCCGCAGGTTTCTTGGCCACAGCTTTTTTAGGCGGGGCCTTCTTGGAGGCAGGTTTTTTCGACGGGAATTTTACAATCGATTTTCGTGTTGTCCGGCTACCTGGCGCAACAGGCGTATCCATCGCAGCTTCCAACGTTGCGGCGGAGACAACTTTTTGTTCAATGGCTTCCTGCACTACGGCGGCAGCAGCCTGGCCTTCACTGCCGGTCTCGTCTTCTTCAACACCAAGATAGGCGCGAATGACTGCAGGGTCAGATTTGATTTCCGTGGGGGTGCCGTCAGCGATCTTGCGACCATAATCGAGAACGACGATGTGATCTGAAATTCCCATGACCACGCTCATGTCATGCTCAATCAAAAGAATTGCAATTTTCTGGTCGTCACGAATTGAAAGTAGAAGCTTGTTGAGTTCATCAGACTCGCGCGGGTTCAAGCCGGCAGCGGGTTCATCAAGGCACAGCAGGCGAGGGCCTGTGCACATGGCGCGCGCGATTTCGAGGCGGCGCTGCGCACCATAGGGGAGATCACCGGCAGGATCGTCAGCGCGGTCAATCAGCGCCACTTTCTCCAGCCAGTATTTGCACTTCTCAATAGCTTCCTGCTCAGCGCGCTTGAAATGGCCAGAACCCAGAATTCCACCCACGGTGAAGGTCGAAGCCTTCATCAAGGTATTATGTTGTGCCACCATCAGGTTTTCGAGAAGCGTCATGCCAGAGAACAGGCGAATGTTCTGAAACGTGCGCGCCACTTTGGCATGCTGCGTGATCTTGAAGTCATTCATGCGCTCCAGCAGGAATTCCTTGCCGTCTTCATGTGATAGCTTGATCAGCCCTTCAGTCGGCTTGTAAAAACCAGTGATGCAATTGAATACCGTCGTCTTGCCAGCACCGTTGGGGCCAATCAAAGCAGTGATTTGTTGACGGCCTGCGTTGAAGGAAAGATCGCCAATAGCGGTCAATCCACCAAAACGCATGGTGAGATGCTGAACTTCAAGCTCAGGGTTTTGTTCCCAGGGACGCGCCATCAACCATGTCCCTCAGCAACCAAATCACCAGACACCGATTTTCTCTCCTTGAGGAACACTGTGGGTTCGCGCTTTGAAACAAACCCGCGAGGCTTGAAGCGCATCATCAACACCATGGCCAAGCCAACAGCGAGCATGCGGAATTGGATGGGTTCTGTGCCCGAGGGCAGAATGGCCTTCATCCAGTTCATCTCGCGGAAGATTTCAAATGAACCCATGATGGCAATGGCCGAAAACACAATGCCGATTTGCGATCCGAGGCCACCCAGAACCACAATGGCGAGGATCAACGCAGACTCTATATAGACAAAGGACTCAGGTGAAACGAACCCTTGGCGCGCCGCAAAGAAGCTGCCGGCAAATCCGCCAAACATCGCCCCGATGGAAAATGCAGTAAGCTTTGTGTTGGTGGTGTTGATGCCAAGAGATCGGCACGCAATTTCATCTTCGCGCAACGCTTCCCAGGCACGACCGATGGGCAGGCGACGCAGACGCTTGGTGACGAAATAGGTGACCAGCGCCATGGTCAAAATCACGTAATACAGGAAGATGTAAAAATGAATGCGGTTATAATCTATGTGAAAGAATTCAGCAAAACTTCCGGGACCATCCTTGAAGGGGAGACCGAAGAACGTAGCCTTGGGCACGTTGATGCCTTGCGGACCATTGGTGAACGAGAACCAGTTGACGAGCACAAGACGGATGATTTCACCGAAGGCCAATGTGACGATGGCGAGATAGTCGCCGCGCAGTCGCAAAACCGGAAATCCGAGGATCAGTCCCCAGCAGGCGGCAAGTAACCCCGCGACTGGCAGAGTGATATAGAAGGCATAGGGAACAATTCCGTTGCCAAACCACTGCGGAAAATAGACAGTTGAGAGCAGGGCATAAGCATAGGCACCGACCGCGTAAAACGCGACGTAGCCAAGATCGAGAAGGCCCGCGAGGCCCACCACAACGTTAAGGCCCCACCCCAGCATGATGTAAGTGAGAATGTAGATCGAAAGATCGATCGTGCGTTTGTCACCCCAGGGACTGAATGGTGCAATGAATGGCAATATAAGAGCAAATACCAACAGAACGATATTCACCCAGCTGATGTTACGCGTGGATCTTGAAGCAGTTCCGGCTTGGCCCGTCGCACTGGCTTGAAATTTGCGCCACAGGAACGTCAGACCAAAGACCACCACCAAAACCAGAATGGCAAATAGGACCGGGTTTACGCCGCTGGCATATTGTTCGGTCAACAAATAAACGATAGCTGAGAGGATGAGAGGAAGCCAAATGGCGCTCCAGATCGGTCTGACGAAATTTGCAATTTCCTCGGCCCATGGAGATTTGTTCCATACAAAAACGTGCATGAAGGCCCGGTAACCCACCACGGCCGCAATAAGCACCGCAGTAAGCTCAAATCGGAAAGACCAGGTGAGGGAACCTTGGGCGAGATTGGTTCGGACCAGAACAATAGGCGTCAAGATCA
>JBDSTO010000267.1:0-9346 GCA_039928255.1 Aestuariivirga sp.
CCCATCTCGCCAAGTTCGGTCATGATCTCGCGGTCAAAGCGTTCCTCACGAAAAGCGCTTTTGACACGAGGCTGCAATTTGTCGGCGGCAAAGGCGCGCGCCGCGTCACGGATCATTTTTTCTTCGTCGGTAAGCTGGCTTTCAAGATCCAGCGGATCTTCCCAATTGAAGCTAGACAGAGCGGCCATAAAAACTCCTGCGATTTGTAATGATACCAAAGCGCCATGTAGAAAAATTTGTCAACGGATGAGGGCCGACAGGGCCTTGAATTCGGGCGTGCCAGCCCGGCCCAACAGCTCGAAAAGCGCCATTTCCGTATTGACGATTTGAATGTCGGATTGCCTCAGCCGCGCCAGTGCTAATTCAACAGATTGAGGCTTGCGCGATGATGTGGCATCGGCCACCACAAAAACCCCAAAACCTGCGTGATGAAGATCAACCGCCGTTTGCAACACGCAAACATGGGCCTCAATGCCCGCAATGACGACGAGCGGACGGTCATGCTCATGCTGATTGATGAAATGCTTTTTCATCTCGGCGTCGCGCCAGCATGAAAAACTCGTTTTCTCAAAAACTGTTGCGGTGTTGTTGGCAATCTCTGGAACAGTCTTGCCCAGACCTTTTGGATATTGTTCAGAAATGGTGATGGGAATTTCCAACGCCTCTGCCGCCTTCATCAAAATTTGCGTGCGCGAAACAACGCGGGCACCTTCATCTATCGCCGGAAGCAATCGCTCCTGAATATCAACGATCAGAAGCGAGCTGTGAGCGGCATCAAGCAGCATCAGTCTTGCCTGTGACTTTCAATCCAAAAGCATAGACCTCCGCCACTTCTTTCAGTCGATCAAAACGCCCTGATGCACCGCCATGGCCCGCACCCATGTTGATCTTGAGCAACAGCAGATTGTCGTCAGTCTTCTTCTCGCGCAACCGCGCCACCCATTTCGCCGGCTCCCAATATGTCACACGCGGATCAGTCAATCCGCCGATCGCCAGAATATGCGGGTAGGATTTCGTCGCCACATTATCGATCGGAGAATAGCTGGCGATATTTTTATAAGCCTCAGTGCTTTCAATTGGGTTGCCCCATTCAGGCCATTCGGGCGGCGTCAGCGGCAAGGTGTCATCCAGCATTGTGGTCAGCACGTCGACGAAGGGAACTTCAGCCACGATGGCTTTGAAAAGGGAAGGTGCCATGTTGGTAACCGCACCCATCAACATGCCGCCGGCACTGCCGCCTTCAGCGACAATATCGCCAACGCTTGTAAATTTTTCCCGCGCCAGAAATTCGCCAACCGAGATGAAATCCTTGAACGTATTGGCCTTGTGTTCAAGCTTTCCGGTTTTGTACCAGCGTCGGCCCTTTTCCTGGCCACCGCGAATATGCGCAATGGCATAGACAAAGCCACGGTCCACCAGCGACAGGATGCTGGTGTTGAACGATGCCGGAATGGAAATGCCGTAGGAGCCATAGCCGTAAAGCCAAAGCGGTGCTGAACCATCAAGCTTTGTTGATTTGCGATAGAGCAGTGTCACCGGAATCATCTCACCGTCATGGGCGGGTGCCAAAAGCCTGCGCGTCACATAGGCTGATGCATCATGGCCAGAGGGAACTTCCTGTTCCTTCATCAGAACTCGCTCCTTGGTTTTCATGTTGTAGTCGAAAACCTGGCCCGGCGTGGTCATTGAAGAATACGAGAAGCGCAAAGTATCGGTATCAAATTCGCGCATTTCTCCAATGCCCAGCGAATAGGCCTCTTCGTCAAATGCGATGGCGTGTTCAATCCCGGTTGCCATATTGCGGATGACGATGCGCGGCAGCGCATTCTCGCGCTCAAGCCGCACCATCCAGTTCTTGAGAACAAGAAAACTGACCAACAATATTCCGGGCCGATGCGGAATCACATCGCGCCAGTTCGAGGACTGCGGGGCATCGATGGGTGCTTCAACAATCTTGTAGTCTTCAGCACCATCCTTGTTGGTCTTGATCAGGAAGCGGTCATTCCAATGTTCAATGTCATATTCAATTTTTTCAGTACGCGAAGCCACAAGCCGGGGCTTCTCATCAGGCTTGTCTGCGTCAATCAGCCAGCATTCCGAAGTGTCATGGTCATGGGCGGAAACAATGATGAATTTTTCCGATGAGGTGGCACCCACCCCGGTGAATAGGCCCGTGTCTTTTTCTTCGTAGACAAGAACATCATCCGCCTGCTTGGTGCCTAGAATATGGCGGAAGGTTTTGAGCGGGCGATGGTTCTCGTCCTGCATCGTGTAAAAAAAGCATTTGCCATCGCGTGCCCACACAGCGCCGCCTGACGTGTTGGTGAGAAGATCATCATGCTCTGCGCCAGAAGCCAAATCGCGCACGCGCACATCATAAAATTCCGAACCCTTGTCATCATAAGACCACGCAGCCAATGATTGGTCTGGCGAAATCGAAATGTCACCGAAGCTGAAATAGTCGAGACGCTTCGCCAGTGCATTGCCGTCAAACAAAAGCTGGTCTGGCCCTCCCGCTTTAAGTCTGCGCGAGAACAATGGATATTGTCCGCCCAGGACATGCGACGAGAAATAAAGCCATGGTCCATCGGGTGCAGGCACGGACGAGTCATCTTCCTTGATGCGGCCTTTGATCTCGGCAAAGAGAGTTTCCTGAAGTCCCTTCGTGTCAGCCAGCATTGCATCTTCATAAGCGTTCTCGGCTTCGAGATAGGCGCGTATGTCAGAGGGTAGGAGGGATGGATCATGCATCACCTCCTGCCAGTTCTCAGCCTTCAGCCACTTGTAATCATCGCTTTTGGAAATCCCATGCCAGGTTTCGGTGATGGTGCGTTTTTCGGCACGGGGCGGCTTCAGGCTCGTTGCAGTCATTATTTATGATCTTCCGGTTTGAAATTGAGGGCCACGCCATTGATGCAATAGCGCAGGCCCGTGGGCTTTGGTCCATCGGGGAACACATGGCCGAGATGAGAGTTGCAGTCGGCACAATGGACTTCGGTTCGCGTCATGAAAAACTTGCGGTCGGTTGTTGTGCCAACGGCGGCATCATCGGCTGGTGCATAAAAGCTGGGCCAGCCCGTGCCTGAGTCAAACTTGGTATCCGAGGCGAAAACCTCCTTGCCGCAACCAACGCAGGTGAACATGCCCTTTCGCTTTTCATTGTTGAGGGGGCTGGTGAAGGCACGTTCCGTGCCGTGTTCGCGTGCCACATGAAAGGCCTCAGGGGAGAGCTCCTTGCGCCATTCGGCGTCTGATTTTTCGACTTTGATCATCTCGTTTCTCCTTGCAAAACAGCATATGGCCAATTTGCCCGTGTTTTCCAACCAGACACACGGCAATTTTACCAATCATTTACCATGCTGGCAAAACCACATGGGATTTTTTGCCAAATCTGGTTCGTTTAACAGGATTTGAATGGCTTCCACGGCTATTTAGTCAGATTGGCGGGAGTTTGGAATTCTAGATGACGGGAAGCGCTGCAGCGCAAGGCACCAGCCGAATGGCACAGATGCCTTTTGACCAGGCTAAACAGCCGGGGCGTGTGTCGGCTGACTCGTTTCGAAAGCTCACTTTACTTCTGAAAAAATCAGAATTCGTGCCAGCAATTTTGCCTGAGATTTCGCCTGCGCCCGTTACCAAGCGAATTCCGTTGGAGCCTTATGTTGAACCGGTTGTTGCACCTGTTATTGCAGCGCCAGTTCTGCCTACCTTGCCCATGGAAGAACCGCCGATTGTCGCAGCACCACAGATGTTAGCCGCAGAGCCGGTCCATATCGAATTACCGCCCCTGCCTGCTGATGAACCCCCCGTGGCCCCAGAACTTCCAGCACCTCTATTGGCTCTTCCCGAAATCGAGATAGCTCTTCCAGCCGCGCCGGTACCTGAACTGTTGCCGCCAATCGCCGAGACAACGGACGCATTTCAAGCCTCCTCAGAGCCGTTCCTTGAATCCCAAATAACGTCACTGCGCAAATCGCGTTTGGCCAAGCCAAAGGTGGCAGCACCGCCACCATTGCCGACGGTCGAAGAACAGCCTCGTCCAAGAATTGAAACGCCTGTCGCGGCGCAAACACCAGAACAGGAAGCCGAATCCGCCGAGCTTGCCCGTTCGCTTCTCGACATGATGGCGCAAGGATCAGCTGCCGGGCAGCCTCAGGAACGTGCTCTTGCCGCTGATACGCTGCTTCGCATGTTGCCGCGCCTGCCGTTGAAGTCGCGCGTCATGCTGGCTTCGCGCCTGTGCATGATGGAACAGCCTCATCACCTGCTGGTGGCGAAACTCATCACCGATCCCGACATTTCTGTTTCAGGGCCGCTGTTGGAAGAATGTGCGCAGCTTTCTGATGAAGATCTGCTGCGTGTGTTGGCCGAGCAGGATTCCAACAAGCGCCGCATGATGGCGCGCCGCCGCAAAATTTCACGCCCCGTGACAACGGCCCTGATTGAAACGAATGACCCTTCCGTGCTTCTGACGATCGCCAGAAATGCCGGTGCCGAAATCACCGCCGACGGCTTTTCCATGATGGAGCGCGCTGCCGCCGATCGTCACGAGCTTTTGGCTCCCCTGTGCATTCGCGCCGACTTGCCCGTGCATTTTGCCTTCAGCCTATTCTGGCTGGCACCGCCGGAACTGCGCCGCTATTTGCTCACGCGCTTCCTCACAGACTCTGAAACCTTGTCCAAGATTTTGAAGATCGCCCGTGGCACGCAAGGCGATGACGGCAGCACCAAGCCCCAGAATGATCCCCAACTCGTAAAGCTCGCTTTGGCAAAG
Source organism: Aestuariivirga sp. (assembly GCA_039928255.1). Classification (GTDB taxonomy): domain Bacteria; phylum Pseudomonadota; class Alphaproteobacteria; order Rhizobiales; family Aestuariivirgaceae; genus Aestuariivirga. Next base: position 4,775 of record JBDSTO010000267.1, read on the forward strand.
GCAGCCAGCGGCGATATTTCGGCAGCCGCAGAACCTTTGGCAGAGATGTCGTCTCTGGCACCCGAAACCGTCACACGCATTCTGGAGGATCGCCGGGGCGAACCTTTGATGGCGCTGCTTAAGACGTTGAGTTTCCCCCGAAGCCAGGTGCAGGAACAGGTTGAAGTGCTGAAGGGTGCCGTCATTGAGCCCACAAGGGCGACTGAGGAACTCCAGTCTCTCTTTGACTCGCTGTCTTTCAACAAGGCCCGAATTCTTCTAACCTATTGGGATTGGTCGTGCTTGGGCACAGGCCCCTACGCGGTCGTGCAGTAAAAGATTCTCAGGTTGCAAATTTAGCGGCCATTCCAAGTTTAGTTGCTATCGCGTCGCCGTGAAACTTCGCCCGACGTGGACATGGTAAATAAATCCTTAATTTTTGTCCTTTGCCCGGCTCTGACTCTTGCGCGGGCGACTCGCTCGATTCATACAAGACCAAGGTCAGCGGACAGGCTGATTCGGGCAAGGGGCGGACGTGAAGACGACGGCGGACAATGGGATATTCCGGGCACAGCTCGTGATTCCCGAGCAACATATGCTGTATGATTACTGGCTTTCGCGCCATGGTGCGGAAGGTTTGCCCACGAGAGCAGACATCAACCCGTGTCATATAGGAAGACTGCTTTCCGGCATCAGCTTGATTGATGTTTCGCCGGAGCTTCCGCAAAGCCGTGTCCGGCTTGCAGGCACCAGGCTTCGCGAGATCTATGATCGTGAAATTACCGGCCTTCGCATTGAAGAACTCGATTGGGGTTCCAAACGAAATTATTGGCTCGCCGCTTTTCGCCGCACGGTGGAAGAGCGCCAGCCGACCCAGGGCGTGGTCGTTGGCCCATGCAGCAACAAGGATCACCTCGTGCAATATTGGCTGCGCCTGCCATTGCGCGGTGCCAGCGGTGACATCAATATGATCCTGTCATTCGACCATTTCGTCCCGGTTTCGGAACGAGCGGAACATCTCAGAATGGCGACCGGATAAATAGCTATTGATTCCTACATTAGGAACTGCTAGGCATTGCGGCTCAAAGGAGCCCCCCATGCAAAATCCCACCGAAAATTCTTCTGAATTCACCAGTGAAAGCCCGCTCACCCGTCTCTATCTGCGCAAAGGTGATGCCGGGAAAACCCTGATCGACGCCCAGCAATTTGCAGCCGGTGAAAAACTGCGACAGGATTTTGAGCGCGCGCATTTATCCCAGCGCGTCACCGCAAGCTATGCCGAGTCTTCAGGCTCGGGTGGACGCCATTGGCAGATGAGCGACAATGCCATTGAACGCCTGAATGACAACGCCATTGCGGCGCGCGAACGTTTGCATCGCGCCTTCGAAGCAGTGGGGCCGGAGCTTTCTGGAATTCTTTATCAGGTTTGCTGTGTGGCCGCAGGCTTTGAGCAGGCCGAGCGCATTCTCAATCTGCCGCAGCGCAGTGGAAAGGCCATTCTGGCCTTGGGTTTGACGAGGTTGGCGCGCCATTACGGTTTAATCAAACATCACAAGCCACGCCGCAAGGATGTGATTGCCCATTGGGCGCTTGATGATTATCGCCCAGCCATCATGCCGTAAGCGCCTGGGCCGCATCAGCCTTGATGCGCAACACCATGGAGGCAAGTCCATTGGAACGCTGCTGCGTAAGGTTGTTTTTAAGGCCAAGCTTGGCAAAAGCACCTTGCGCATCAAAGGCTACGATCTCGCTCAGCGTGAGAGGCGCAAAAAGCTTGAACACGACGGCGATGAGACCTTTGACGATCAGTGCATCGGAATCACCCTGGAGGGCAAGATGCCCATCGGGCAAAGTTGTTGAGTGGATCCACACTTGCGAAGCACAGCCTGAAACTTTGGTGCCGGGGCCTTTTAAGCCCTCAGCCATGGGCGGAAGTGCGCGGCCAAGTTCGATCACATAGCGATAGCGTTCTTCCCAGTCGCCCAGCAATTCAAAATCCGAAACAAGCTCGTCCAGTCCCTGCATCATGCCCCTCTGTTAGGCCATCGGCATACAGGCTGAAAAGGTTTTTGTGAGGGCTCAGCCCTTCTTGGGATCTTTGGACGGGGGCAGGGTGCCATGGATGTCGTTGATCAAATCCTCGATCCTCAAATCGGAATTATCAGCCACATTCACATGGGTCTTCTTGCGAAGTGCAGGAGCTTGCGGCGCTGTGATCTCAGGCTTGGACGGCGTTTCAGCAACCAATTGTCCGCTTTCAGCCTCGGGCTTTGCCGCCACAGCAGAATCATTGGCCCATTGATAAATAAGGCGAGCGGAATATTTGGCCTTTCCCTGCAATGAGGTGGCAACATATTGCACGGTCGAACAGACCTGGGGCTGGCGCAGGCAAAAGCCCTTGGCGTCGCTCACCGTGGCACCAACGGCCGAGACGTAAGCAATGCCGGCACCCAGTGAAGATTGTGCTGCCAGTTGGGTTTGGTCAGCACTGTCCGGTGGTGCGGACGGCATTGCTGCAATCACACCGCCAATCAATATGGCTTTCCGAATAAGTCCCATGGTTCCACCTGTTATTCATCTGGATTTCTATCCCGAATTTATTGCGAGGCGGTGAAGTCAGCCCGGAAATTTGAATCAAATCCGATACTTGTCTTTTAGGCCTGGTTAACCATGTTCAGCGCGCGACGATGATTCAACGGACTGTTTTCACAACCGATGGAACCGAGGAAAGGCCGTGTTAACCAACAGTGGGCAAATTGGCGAAAGGTCAGTTGGGTTGGTAAATTTGATGCGCGATGTGTTGGATGAAGAAAGAGGCGGCTTGAAGCCATTATCCGCCTTGCTGCTGGCGACTGCGGTCATCCTGGGTGGCTTGATCACTTATAATGCCATGTTCCTCCAGCATCCTGAATCCACCAGGCAACAGGTGGCCGAAGTGTCGGGACAAAACGGCGTCAAGGGTGATGCCAATGTGAGCGACAACGCCAACACCATCATCATCAAATATGACCCTGTTGTGGAAGATGTGCAGCGCGCACTTCTGGCAACGGGAATTTATCGCGGCCTTGTTGATGGCGTGAACGGGCAACGCACCAAGCTTGCCGTCCAGCAATATCAACAGGCCAATGGACTACCGGTGAATGGGGAGGTGAGCAAGGAACTGGCCACCCATGTTCAATATACCAACAAATTGAAAGCCGCCTCGGAATTTACCGGCTCGGTTGAACCAGCCGCTGACACGCAGACCATCCCTTCGCTGATCAATCCAAAGCCTGAAGTTCAAACAGCTAATGAAAATGACAAGGCGGAGCTTCCCGCTAACGACATCACCAAAAACGTTTCGCTTGTGCCCGCCATCAATTCCAAGATCGCGCGCATGAAGCGCGTGCAGATTGCCTTGGCATCGATGGGGTATAAGGCTGGCAAGGTGACGGGTTCGCTGAATGAGGCCACCAAATCGGCCATCCTGAAATTTGAGATGGACAATGGTCTCGCCATGGATGGCGTGGTCGATGCCAAGCTGCTTGAGGCTTTGCAGATCACTGCCAACAACTGAGATATGCGCCTCAAATCCGCAATCTGGGTTTCCGCCTTGTTGCGGCGTTGCCAGGGCGAAGGAAAATTCGGGGCCCTCTTGCGCAAAGGCGCTGAAGAGGCAGGCGCCGTCTATGTGGTGATCAACCATCTTGATGGCACCTATGATCTGTTGGGGCCTCCGCCCGGCACATCCCATGATGAAGAGGGCACGCGCATCTTTGAAAAAATATTTGTAAAGCCCGTGCCGTGGAGCGATGTGAGCGCCAGGATCGACAAAGAAGCCGGTTTTGATTCTGATATTTGGGCGGTGGAAATAGAAGATCGAAACGGTCTCGCCGGTCTTAGCTAATTGTTAACCATAGGTCGCTTTATTTGCAGCATGCGAGAAGAGGCAATCATGGCAACGGTTATTGCGTTTCCCAGACCAGAGGGCAAAGCCCGCGAAAAAGTGGAAGGCCAGGGGCCAGCCACCATCATCATGTTTACCGGTGTTCGAATTGAACGGCTGGACGATGTGAAAAGCGCAAAGCGTTCAACCTCGCGCCGCATGATCGCCAACACATCTCAGGCAACTGCAGCAGAGCTTGAGGACTAAGCCCCAGCGGGCCCGCATTTTGTTTTCTTGACCAGCGCCACCACACCAGCCCTTAGCCACGGGTCCGAAACCGGAACCCAGATAACCGCAAGGCCGCGCTGCCCTGTCACTTCGGCATGCCAGCCGAGATTATCACCAACCAGCTGATCTTCCTGGTCGCCATTTCCAAACAATTGTTCGAGGAAGCTCTTGGCCCTGCTGAAATCCACCGTGAACTGATGGGCACCCGATTGCGCATCGGTCAATGCGTAAACGGGTTGCCCCGTGCTGTCATACACAGTCAACGTCCAATAGGTTGAAGGCAGATCGGCATTGAGAAAGAGCTTGCCCGATGAAAGGTTGAGCTTGCACAGGCCCACAACATCAGCGGGTGATGCACCCTGCACAAGACCGCCCTGTACCGCAGGATCAAGAACTGCAAAATCATTGTCCTGCTGGCCTTGCGTGATGGCGGCCAGGCG
>JBDSTO010000268.1:0-10054 GCA_039928255.1 Aestuariivirga sp.
CGCAAACTAGAAATGTTCCGCGTGGGCGTATCTTGAAGGACGAAGCAGTGGCGGAAATTGCCATTCAGATGCCGCAGACTCCCGCTGCGATCAATGAATTGCGCCTTGTGTCGCGTGGCACGGGCAATTCCGCAATGGGCTCCTCCTTATTGAAAGCTGTGGCTGAAGGGTTGGCGCGCCCACCCTCCGACGTTCCTGATTTCAAGGGACGTGGCGATGAAATGTCTGCTGCAGCACAGGCTGCTTCGGAAGTTTTGAAGCTGGCGTTAAAAGTTGTGTGCGAGACCGAGGGCATTGCGCCCAAGCTTCTCGCTTCAGCTTCGGACATTGACGCGCTCGCGGTTGATGATAACGCCAAGATTCCGTTGATGGAGGGCTGGCGCTTTGAAAAATTCGGCAAGCTTGCGGTGGAAATCAAACAAGGCCTGGCTTTCATCGGCCTTTCCAATGGTCGCGCGGTAATCAGGCGCTAACCCAGTAGCACCTTCGGCGTTCGTTCCATTTCGAACGCGAGATCGGCAAGGCGTTTCTCCACACGCTCGCCCATCAGATCTTTCAACTTGCCCGGCAAGGTGAGGATTAGTGTCTTGCCAGCGCCGGGTTTCAGACTAATTTTGGGTAGTAGACCGGGCATGGCCGCCGACAGAATGTAAGCCAACTTGAATACTGAACTCAGAAGATGTGCCCGTTCGATGTGGCGTTCGTCGAGCAATTTGGTGAGCCCTTCGCCTTTCGCATCACCGTCGTAGCGATAGAAAATTGTGAGGGCCAGAAATACGCGCCCGGGATGATCAACGCCTACAAAGGCTGCTTGCGAAATCATGCCCAATGAGCGGTCGGCACGATAGTCCGGATGGGCGCGCCAGCCGATATCGGCCAGCAGGCAGGCTGCGTAACGCAAGCGCCGCTCTTCTTCATTCTCAACAAGGCCACCTTTAGTAAACAACTGATCGGTCCAATCGCAAAGCTCGAGCTCATGCAACGGGGATCGCGCATAACGGCGGGCAAAATCCCAACAGGAGGCGAGAAGCGCGTCGCTCGCCATCTTTTTTCGCGGCAGCTTCGAAAACAGCAGGCCCTCGCGCACGCCATAGACCGACAGAACGACATCTTTCGGTTTGCCAAAATGCAACAGGCGGTCGAGCACCATGGCACCATAAGGCATGGTTTCCATACGGGCCTTTGACATATCTTTCACGTCGCGCATCGACGACGGCGTGAGCCTGGTGACCAGTTCTGCGATGCCTTCGGCTTGCGATCTTGTCATCGAATAGTGATGGAGAACGTGGAGTGGATATTCGGCCTGTGCCATGTGGACACGTGCGAGATTTCGCCATGTTCCGCCCACGGCATAAAGGCTGCGGCCCGCCACGCCCTTTAAGACTTCGGTCTTGGCCAGATATTCATCCACAATGGTTTGCGCGCGCGCCATGTTGCCGCCCGACAAATCCATAAGCCGCAATGGTCCGATGGGAAGAGTTACACCGTCACGCAGTTTTCCGTCCTTGATATCGATGAGTTCCAGCGAGCCACCGCCCAAGTCTCCAGCTACGCCGTCGGCTTCCGGCGTACCGGCGATGACGCCCAAGGCGGCATAGCGCGCTTCTTCCTTGCCGGTCAGAACGCTGATGCCGACACCTAAAGCCTTTTCCGCCTGATCGATGAATTCGGGTCCATTCTTGGCTTCGCGTGCCGCTGCGGTTGCAACTGCAAAGATAGACTTTACGCCCATTTGCTTTGACAGTGCCTTAAAGCGCTTGAGGGCACTCAACGCACGGGCGATGGCAGGCTCGTTCAATTTTTCGGTGATGGCCACGCCCTTGCCCAGGCCGCAGAGAATTTTCTCATTGAAGATGGGCGCAGGTGAGCGCCGCAATCCGTCATAGACCACAAGACGCACCGAGTTTGAGCCAATATCCACGACTGCTACCGGGCGGTAGCTTGGTGGTTCAGTTCTGAAACCCGTATGCCAACTCACTTTGACCGCGCTGCCTTTCTTCTTGCGCCCGCTGTGGACTCAGGCGCCATTTTGCCAGCAAGGGCACTCCCTCGTCCAGAGAGCGATGGGTTTTCCATGAAGAATTGATGGGCATTGAATAACTCGGCATTGGCCTCAGGCACAACGCGCGTTGATCTGCCGTCAGGCTGCAATTCCCAGCTTTGCTGATTGTCGCGGAAATTCGCCACCATGATCTGGTCGAGCACCTGCTCATGCACCGTCGGGTTCTCAATGGGGATCAAAGTTTCAACGCGGCGATGCAGATTACGCGGCATCCAGTCCGCAGAACCAATGTAGACACGTGCCTTGGGATTGGGCAGGCCGTGGCCCTGGCCAAAACAGACGATGCGAGAATGCTCAAGAAATCGTCCAACAATGCTTTTCACGCGGATGTTCTCTGAGAGGCCTTTGACACCGGGCCGGAGGCACGACACACCACGGATCACCAGATCAATTTTTACCCCCGCAGCGCTGGCCTGATAGAGCGCATCAATTATTCCAGGATCCACCAGCGAATTCAGCTTGGCCCAAATCTGAGCGGGGCGGCCAGCCTTGGCGTGTTCTATTTCGGCTTCAATGTCCTGCAGCAAACGATCTTTCAGATTGATCGGCGAGAGCGAAATCTTCTCGAGATCTTCTGGTGGCGCATAACCCGAGATAAAATTGAAGAGGCGAGCGGCATCGCGGGCCAAAGCAGGATCACAGGTGAAGAAGGAAAGATCCGTGTAAACCTTGGCGGTGATCGGGTGATAATTGCCGGTACCGAAATGAACATATGTTCTCATCGTGCCGCCTTCGCGGCGCACGACCATCGACACCTTGGCATGAGTTTTAAGCTCAATGAAGCCGAAGACAACTTGAACCCCTGCCCGCTCCAAATCCCGCGCCCATTGAATGTTCGCTTCTTCGTCAAATCGAGCTTTCAACTCGACCAGCGCAATGACGGATTTTCCCGCCTCGGCGGCTTTGGCCAGAGCGGCCACGATGGGAGAGTTGCGCGACGTGCGATAAAGCGTCTGTTTGATTGCAACGACGTCAGGATCAGCCGCTGCCTGCCGGATGAACTGGACGACGACATCAAAAGATTCATACGGATGATGGACGATAAAGTCTTTCTGGCGGATCGCGGCGAAAATGTCGCCGCCGTGGTCACGTACACGTTCAGGAAAGCGGGCGTTAAAGGGTTGGAATTTCAGATCAGGACGTTCATCTAGAATGAGCTGCTCAGTATCCGCAAAACCAACCAGGCCCTCGGCCATAATGGTCACGTCGCCCGCAACACCAAGTTCCGCAGCGATGAAGTTTCGAAGTTCCGGCAGACAGGCGGCATCAACTTCCATGCGGATCACCACACCGCGGCGGCGGCGCTTCAGAGCGCTTTCGAACACGCGCACCAAATCTTCGGCTTCTTCTTCAATTTCGATATCGCTGTCACGGATAATGCGGAACAGGCCGGTGCCTTTGACCACATAACCGGGGAACAGCCGCGGTAAAAACAGGCTCAACATATTTTCAAGCAGGATGAATCGGGCCGCTTCGCCGGGCAACCTGATGAAACGTTCCAGTTGCGACGGAATGGGCAGAAGTGCCTTCATGTTGCTGCCATCAGTCTTGCGCTCAAGCTCTACAGCCATCACGAATCCACGGTTCAGAATGAATGGGAATGGATGGGCAGGATCAATGGCGATTGGGGTAACGATGGGGAGAATCTGTTCGAGGAAGCGCTGGTCGGCCCAAGCGCGCTCAGTTTCGCTAAGGTCAGAGGCATCAATGAGGTTGATGCCTGCTGCCTTCAATTCTTCTTTCAATTGCAACCATCGGCGATCTTGCTCGGCCATCAGCTCTTGGGCGCGTTTTCGAATAAGCTCGAGCTGCTCGATAGGCGTCAGCCCGTCCTGACTCAGTTCAACAACATTGGCGCGCATCTGACCCACCAAGCCAGCGACGCGAACCATGAAGAATTCATCCAGATTGTTGCCCGAGATCGACAAGAAGCGAAGCCGTTCCAACAGAGGGTGAGCCTTGTTACGGGCCTCTTCTAAAACACGCATGTTGAATTCCAGCCACGACAGTTCGCGGTTGAAAAAGCGTTGCGGACTGGCTGCCAAAGGGCTGTCGATCTGGTCGGTCATCAGCTCATTCTCCTTAAAGCCTTTTTCCATGATAGCGACTTGTGACAGTTATGTGAAAGTTTCAGCGCTCTTGATTAAAGAGGTCTGGAACAAACACTTCGCTCATGATTTTTGCCACAAAGGGCCTGGTTATCTCAGCCTTGGCCAGAAGCGCTTGCCGATCCACCTCGGCCACCAGCTTTTGAGAGGCCTGAAGCGATCTTGGCATGCGCGCCAGAATATAGCTGATCAAAGATTCATCGACGCCGATCTGCCGGTCGGCAAAAAGCTTGACCAGTACGCCCCGCAGCAAAGCATCATCAGGCGGCAGGATATTGACCAGAGGGATCGCTGCCAATCTTGATGCAAGGTCGGGCAAGGTTACATTCCACGCTTTGGGTTCCAGTTCCGAGGTCAGTAGAATGTGGCCCTTCTGCTGGCGTGCAAGGTTCAAAACATGAAAAAGTGCAGTCTGGTCAAATTTTCCGGGCGTTGCATCCTCGAGCACAAGGGCATTGCGGTCGAACAAGGGAGCGACCTCGGCAGTGGAAAGTTCCGCCAGTGGCAAAACCTTCGCGTTGGATGCCTGCTGCCAAACATTCGAGAGATGGGATTTGCCGCTACCCCGCGGACCAACCAGAATTGCGGCATGGGAAGGCCACTGCGGCCATTCGTCAATCAATGTAACTGCAGCGCTGTTTGATCCCGTGACAAGAAAATCATCACGGCCTAGGGCTGGTCGGTGGGGTAAATCCAAAAGCAGCTGTTGCGGCTTGGTCAATCGCCGACGCCCTTATAGAGCTTCGAGTTCAAATAACGATTAAGGCCGTAACGGACGAAGACACCGGTTGCAGCGGCCAACGGCACGGCGAGAAGCAGGCCCAAAAAGCCGAAGACGTAAGAGAACGCCAGCAAGGCAAACATCATCCACACTGGGTGGAGGCCGATTGACCCACCCACCAGTCGTGGCGACAAGAAATTTCCTTCAAGGAATTGCCCGACACCGAAGACAGCGATTACCGCCAGCAATTGAACTTCATTGGGCCAAAACTGCACGAGGCCCACGCCGATCGCCATGATGCCGCCGATCAAAGCGCCAACATAAGGAATAAAACTCAAGAGGCCGGCAGCAAAACCAATCGCAAGTCCCGACTTCAGGCCGACCAGAGAAAGGCCAACAGCATAGAAAGTACCAAGAATTAGACACACGGTACCCTGCCCGCGGATAAAGCCTGCCATGGCGCGGTCGATGTCGCGCGCAATGCTGCGGATCTCTTCCTGATGATCGCGCGGCAGCCAATCATCGACCTTTGCAACAATATGGTCCCAATCGGCCAGAAGATAGAAGGCAACGATTGGCGTGATAACAAGTAGAGACAAAATGTTGACCAGCGTCCAACCGCCCGACCAAAGCGAAGCGAGAAGAGCTGTAATCCACAACGCAGCCTTACCAGCGTAGTCACCTATCTGGCTTTGAATGTCGGTACCGGAATTTGCCAGCATGTCCTTGAGCTGTTGAGGTGCCCAAGCGTTAAACTTCTCGATCAGCGCGTGGACCAATGTTGGAACCTCGGCAGCAAGCTTGACGCTTTGGTCGATGACAACAGGAACGACCATCACCGCCGCCAAAGTCACCAGCAAAATGGCGACGAGCAGGATAACCGCAGTCGCGGCAATACGAGGCAGACCCAGTTTTTCCAGGCGATCAGCAACAGGATCAAGGAAGTAGGCTAAAACGAAACCCGCGATGAAGGGCAACAGAATGGTCTGCAAAAGCCACAGCACAAAAATCACAGCCAAAAGGGCGGCAACCCAAAAGCCTGCCTGTTTTTGAAATGTCATTGTTGGGCCCCCGCGTTCTTATGCTCTATCCCAGCATATAGGCATTGGGTATCGAACAATAAAGTGGCGACCAATACCGCAAATTGGACAGAAGAAGTCAGCAAATTGGGAACCTTCATTGGGTGGTCAGATCGGCGAAATTACCCAGTTTGCGCCCGAGTGGGAAAACTGCAAACCGGCGGACTGAAATGATTGTTGCAACTCATCAAGGGGACCAGAATAGCGCAAATTTGCCGCAGCACCTTGTCCGCCAAGTGAGGTTACATCAATTCCCACAACACCAGGTGCCGAAAGGATGCGCGCGCGTAGTCCGTTCCATTCAGATGGACCACCAAACGGGATGTTGACCGCCACTGCCTGGAAACCTGACGAAGCTGACTTGGCAGCAATCTTGGCTTGATCAGAACGGAACTTCTCTTCCATCAACTGATGGAAGCGCTGGGCGGCGAGAATTGTGCTGTCATGAACCGTTGCTGTGTCTGATTTGTAGATCTTGTCGATGACGATTTTACCCAAGGGTGAATTGCCCACAACATGGGCGTGAATGCCGCCACCGGGTGCAGGCTGGGCGATGGCGACAAGAATAGTTTTCACGTCATAACGTCGTCGCAAGGCTTCGAGCTTCACGGCGTTGCCGTTAATGGCATCTTGGGCTGTCAGGGTTTCGGCATCCTGTGGATCGCCCAGGGGAACGATCAGCGGAATTTGCGCCTGTTGGGCGTCGAGGCCCATCCAGGCCGCGCGCCAGGGATTGTCTTCAAACAAGAAAGCCGCACCAGTTTCGTCCTGCCAGACGGGCACGACCATCAAGGCTGGTCCCTGCTCAGCGGGCAATTGAACACCCAGTGACTGGAGAATCGGTTTCACGCGTTCGGGGATAAAGCGAATTGTGAATTTGGCCTGATAGCGACCGGGGCTGATTTCTTCTTCCTCAATTGAAAGAGACTTCAAAAGTGGAATAACCTGCTTTTGGTCAAACTTGGCCATTTCGGCGGCAACCTCAGCACTTCCCAACCTTTCGCCGAGTTGCGGGAAGGCCTTCATCTGCGCATCAATAATGGCCTTGTCCTTGGCCGCGGCGGCGCTGGTGCCAGTTTCGTCCACTGCCACACCTTGCACCGCATAGGGGTTCGTTTCAACTGGACCAGCAGCAAATGCCGCAGCTCCCGCAAGCAGCAACATTACAAGACTTGTCAAAGTTCGGCGGAAGCCGGGCATTCGTGCTTTATTCCCTTGAAGTTTCAGGCTAGATGGCAAATCGCTAACCAAATAATGAGGCAAACTAGCGGCATGGGCGACAGCAAACAAGCGTTTCGCAACGGGTTGACTTACGCCGATGCAGGTGTGGATATCACGGCTGGCAACTCATTGGTTGATCTGATCAAGCCCTTGGCCAAATCCACCAGACGCCGGGGAGCCGACGCCAAGCTTGGCGGCTTTGGCGGCCTATTTGATTTGAAGGCTTGCGGCTTCAAAGACCCGGTTCTGGTTGCCGCCAATGATGGTGTGGGCACCAAGCTGAAGCTTGCCATTGATGCGAAGATGCACCGTGGCGTGGGCATCGACCTTGTTGCGATGTCGGTAAATGATCTTGTGGTGCAAGGGGCAGAACCGCTGTTCTTTCTTGATTATTACGCGACTGGAAAGCTCGATGTTACAGCCGCCCGCGATGTGATTGCGGGAATTGCAGATGGCTGCAAGCAAGCCGGTTGCGCCTTGATTGGCGGCGAGACGGCCGAAATGCCCGGCATGTATCAGGGCGATGACTATGATCTCGCTGGATTTGCAGTTGGAGCGGTTGAACGCAAAAAGATTCTGCCTACTGATGATGTGAAAGCAGGCGATGTGATTTTGGGCTTGGCTTCGACTGGCCCCCATTCCAACGGTTATTCCCTTATCCGCAAAATCATTGAAGTGAGCGGGTTGAGTCTCGACGATGCGGCACCCTTCGCCAAAGGTCAAAGCGTGGCGCAAGCACTGCTGACGCCCACACGCATTTATGTGAAGTCTCTGCTCAAAGCACTCAAAGCTCATAAGGGCATTAAGGCGCTGGCGCACATTACGGGTGGTGGTTTTACCGAAAACATTCCCCGCGTCTTGCCCAAGGGCACAGTGGCCGAGATTGATCTTGGCCAAATTCCCTTTGCCCCCGTATTTCAGTGGCTTGCAAAAACGGGCGGTGTCGCCGAGGCTGAGATGCTGCGCACCTTCAATTGCGGCGTGGGAATGATTGTCGTGGTGAAGGCGAGTGAGGCAAAGGCTGTTGCCGCCACGCTGAAGCGCGCAGGCGAAAAAGTGGTGACATTGGGCAGCATTGCCAAATTCAAAAGCTCCGCACCGCATGTCAAATATTCAGGCGCCCTGCCCTTATGAAGAAGAAGCGCGTTGGCGTTTTGATTTCGGGCCGGGGCTCCAACATGATGGCCTTGATCGAAGCCTCCCGCGCAGCGGATTATCCAGCAGAAATTGTTTTTGCTTTATCCAACCGCCTAGACGCTGGTGGTATTGAAACTGCAAACAAGCTTGGCATTGCCACGCAAATTATTGACCATCGCAAGTTTGCCACCCGCGAAGAATTTGACTCAGCTGTGAATGTGTCGCTGCAATCAAAAAGGCTGGATCTCATTGCCTGCGCCGGCTTCATGCGGATCATGACGCCAGTTCTTATTTCACCATGGGAGGGAAGGATGATCAACATACATCCGTCCCTACTGCCGCTTTACAAGGGCCTTCACACCCATGAGCGCGCACTTGCCGATGGACAGAAGGAAGGGGGTTGCACCGTTCATTTTGTGACGACGGCCCTGGATGACGGACCGATCATCGCCCAGGCGCGCGTTCCCATTTTACCTGGGGACACCCCGGATGTTTTAGCTGCACGGGTTTTGATCGAAGAACACAAGCTCTATCCAGAAGCGCTGAAAACAGTTGCCTCACGGCTCTGATCGTCTGTTCTCGATTTCCCGTTCGGCTTTCCATCGCACCAGAAGCTGTTGTCGGCGCTCGCGATATTTGTCTTCCGAAATTTTCAAATGCGCCACGCGATCAGCGCGGAAGTGGCGAAAACCATTCCGCATTTCACACCATGCGATGATGATGCGTTGCGCATCGAAATAGGAAATGCCGATGGGCCAGATGACGCGCGATGTCGCACTGCCATTCTCATCGCGATACTGGATTTCAACTTTACTTTGATTGCGGATGGCCTGGCGCACGGCGGCGACATCGATTGTATCAACCGCCAGGCGGCCCGTGGGAGCTGCCATCAAGGGCGCATCATAGAAGGACTGGCGTAGATGTTCTGGCAGCACGGTTGCGATTTTGGCCACCGTATCTGCTGCGGCGCGCCTCAGATCTTGATCGCCGCTGCGCTCAACCCAGCTCAGACCCAGCATCACGGCTTCCATTTCATCTGCATTGAACATCAAGGGCGGTAGGTCGTAACCTTCCCCCAAAATGTAACCAACGCCCGCCTCTCCTCGAATGGGCACGCCATCCGTAATCAAATCGGCGATATCCCGGTAAAGGGTGCGCAACGAGACTTCGAGTTCGGTAGCCATACGAGCCCCGGTTACAGGCCTCCTGTGACGGCGAAGCACTTGGATGATACGAAGTAGGCGGTCAGCACGGCGCATGATACTTTCTATTATAGACCTGCTGACACCATGCTGTCAGTAGCGTGTCAGTAAGTATTCGATCATTATAGTTCGCCGTTCAATGTCTGTGAGGGGCAAATGAAGCCTGAAGATCAGCTCTTCGTAAGAACCATTGCGCCTTATTCACCTGCGGTGAAGGAGATGTTGCACAAACTGCGTGATCTTATTTTGAGCATCGCGCGAGATGTCAACGACGTCGGAAGCATTTCTCAGGAATTGCGCTGGAACCAGTTCAGTTTTCTCACGCTGGCATCGGGAAGCGGCAGTACCATTCGCATTGACGGCAGGCGAGATGATGCGGCTAAGGCCGCGATTTATTTCCATTGCCAAAGCGGCCTTGTTGATCAGTTCAAGGAACATTACAATGGCGTGCTGATGTTTGAAGGCAAACGCGCCATCATTATTGATGTTCGCAAAGACTTTCGAGAGGCCGAAATTCGCCACTG
>JBDSTO010000269.1:0-4930 GCA_039928255.1 Aestuariivirga sp.
TTTGAATAATGCGCGCGCGTAACAGCACGCCTTTGGGGAGGCCGGTCAGCTTGTCATATTCGGCATTGTCCAGAACAGCCTTGGTCAATGGTCGCCGCTCGGTAATATCGAGATAGGTTGTCATGAACCCGCCGCCTGAGAGCGGGACACCGCGAATCTCGAGAACGGTGCCGTTGGGCCTGGTCCGTTCGAACACATGCGCACGGCGTTGCTGCACGAGGGTCATGCGGTCCGCCACATGTTTTTCAATATCGCCTTCGCCATATTCGCCGCGCAAGGCGTTGAACCGGAAAAGCTGCTCCAATGAGGGATTGCCAAATTCAAAAAGATAGGGCGGATATTCCAGCAGCTTTTTCTGTTGCTCGTTGCAAAAAACCAGTTTCAGATTTTTATCGACCAGCATGAGCCCGCCCGGATAATTGTCGATGACAGCCCGCAGCAAAATGATTTCATCCTGGAGATCACCGAGACTTCTGTCCTTGAAATAATCTTTCTGTCTCGCGTCAGGTTCAAATGCAGGGCCTGTTTCAGGACTGGTGGGCGTATTGATCAACTTAGTCTCCTCTGCATCACATGCTTCGGGCTAAAATTGAAAAATAGTCTCGCCGCCTGAACCGTGATTGCCGGATCAGGAAGTAACTCATTGCCCAAGAGGGATTAGAGGCCCCAATCCATAAAGATCGAGTTAAACTTAAGTATTTCAATTAGAAGGAGATTTTTAAGTTTTCTGCTATTTCTAGTATGCGCGGAGGTCAAGCGCAAAGCGAGGCTGAACGGCCTGTGCAGCCCCGCCAATACACGGCTTACGAATGATCACGTGCGCGAATAGACATCCTCATAGCGAATGATGTCGTCTTCGCCGAGATAATCGCCAAACTGCACTTCAACTACCACAACATCACCGGTATGGAGGTTCTCCAACCGGTGGGTGGCTTGGTAGGGAATATCAATGGATTGCCCGCGGGTGAGGGCCTGAACTTTTTCGCCGACCGTCACGGTGGCGGTGCCTTCAACAATCGTCCAGTGTTCGGAACGATGTTTATGGCTTTGGAGCGAAAGCCTGCCGCCCGCCTTGACCACAATGCGCTTGACTTTGAAGCCAGGCGCCTCATCCAGGACTAAAAAAGCGCCCCAAGGGCGAGTTTCACTATACATCGGCAACTCCTTGGTGTGAATCATAAGGTAAACGTGGGGCGCCCGCAAGCTTGAGCGGGGCTCATTAACCTCCGGAGATTGCTTGTTGACGAAAAGCACCTCCTCTGCCTATAAGCCCGCCATCCAAGTGTCATGGCCAAGGGGCCATTGTCACATCTATTATTTCAACCAGGACGAAAAATGGCCAATACTTCTTCTGCCAAGAAAGCCACGAGGGCCTCTGCCCGCCGTGCAACCGTAAATAAGAACCGCCTGAGCCGTGTGCGTGGCACACTGCGCAAGGTTGAGGAAGCCATTGCCGGTGGCAAGAAGGCTGATGCTGAAGCCGCATTGAAGGTGGCAACGCCCGAAGTGATGCGCAGCGCCCAGAAGGGCGTCATGCACAAGAACGCTGCCTCGCGCAAAGTTTCGCGTTTGACGCTGCGTGTGCGTGCAATGAAGGCCTAATCGCCTCCGAATTGAGAATTGAAGAATTGAACCGCTGGTGAAAACCGGCGGTTTTTGTTTGTGGCGGGAGAACAACGTCAAATAGATCTACTTCTGTGTCGTTTCTTTGTCAGCGCACGGAACGATATGAACAAAATTCAGCGATAGATTCCAACGCCCTAGCACACATAGGAATCTATGGTTGCAATTCATTCCAGTTGACGAAGCCGTCACGGCCTCAAAAAATGAACCGTGAAACGATTTTCTGAAACTGTTGCATTTTGATTCGCACAAGAGATTCAGCCATTTAACGAGTGACATTTGCGACTTCGCCAAAAAACCAAACCCTCCGTGTACGGATAGACGGGATTTTTCGTTGCCCCTCCGAAAATCCTTGCGCTAGCGTAAATTCAAGTCATCGAGCCAGATGCGGCAAGCAAAGGCGAAGAATGACGAGTGAGAGTGCAGGTTGGTCTGTTTCAAAGACCGGTTGGGTAAACAGGGGCGTTTTGCCGATACAGTTGAGGAATGAGTGCGACATGAGTAGTCAGCATTAGCGTAGGCATGGGCGCTGAGGTGCGCCGAATAACATTATTTTACACCGCTTGACCACGCCGACTTCGTCGGTGGTTGCAAACGGTTGTCCAAATGAAGGCGGCATAAGATGAACTTGGCTAGAAAAATTGAGGCTCCTGATCAAAATATCAAGGAGCGTTGGGCGAGAATTGCCCAGCGTTTGCGCGCTGAACTGGGAGAAGACTTGTTCACCTCGTGGTTTGCCCGCATGGAAGCTGATGAGTTGCAAGCCAATGTTCTGATGGTCTCGGTCCCTACGCGCTTTTTGCGCTCATGGATTGAAAACCACTATTTGGCCAAGCTCCATAAGATTGCCGAGACAGAATTTTCAGGCCTGAAGGCTGTCCAGTTGCGGGTTCGCGTGCAAGGTGAGGCTTTCCGTGCCAGTCTGCCCGCTTCAGTAGATACCGATCGCGCTGAACGCCAGAGCGCTGAACGCGCAAACACGGGAAGTCCGGTTCAGGCGCAGGTTCAAGCTCTGTTCAATGCTGAACCAGCAAGTGACGACAGCCAGACCTTTGATACATTTGTGGTGGGAGCTTCAAACCAGCTCGCCCATGCCGCCTCGCAACGCGTGGCGCAAGCTACCGTCGGTCAGGCGTTGACGTTCAATCCGCTCTATATTCATTCCGCAGCGGGCTTGGGCAAAACCCATCTTCTGAATGCTATTGCAGCAGACATCAGGATGAAGCAGCCCGATCGCAAGGTTCTGATGTTGACAGCGGAACGCTTCATGTATGGCTTCATCCACGCCATCCGCCAGCGCGACACGCTGGCCTTCAAGGATCAATTCCAGCAGGTTGGCGTGTTGCTCATTGATGATTTCCAGTTCCTCCAGGGAAAGGCCATCCAGCAGGAATTCTGCCACGCCTTCAACTCGCTCGTTGATGCGAGGCGACAGGTTGTCGTTGCCGCCGATGTGCCGCCAGCACAGCTCGATACGATTGATCTTCGCATGCGTTCACGTTTGTTGGGCGGGTTGGTGATCGATATCGAAACGCCCGATCTTGACCAGCGCCGCAAGATCATCGCGCAACGCCACATGGCGCTCCTGCGCATGGATCCATCAGCGGCGCTGAAGGATGAAGTTTTGGAATTGGTCGCCGAGCGTATTTCAGGTGGCGGCCGTGAGCTTGAGGGCGCCTTGAATCGCCTTGTCGCCTATCAGCAATTCAACAAACAGCCGATCACCCTTGATTTGGCCTCGATGGTCTTGCGCGAACAACAGGGCAGTTCTGACCTTGGCCGCGTCAAGATCGAAGACATTCTGAAAGTGGTCAGCCGCCACTATAATGTGGGCCGCACGGACTTGCTGTCGGCAAGGCGTTCACGCGCCGTGGTGCTGCCGCGCCAGGTCGGCATGTATCTCGCCAAGAAATTGACGGCAAGGTCGCTTCCCGACATTGGCCGCAGGTTCGGGGGCAGAGACCATTCAACCGTGCTTCATGCCGTTCGCAAGATCGACGAGCAAGTCCGCGGCGATGAAAAGCTGGCGCGTGAAGTAGCCCTGTTGATCAGGCTGGTAGAACAACAGTAAATGCCTTGAAATTGGCAGGGGAAAACGCCAAAGTCCCCTTCCACTTTAGGGGAAGTTTTTGGGATGCGCGTCACCATTGAAAGATCGGGATTTCTGAAGGCTCTGAATCACGTGCAAAGCGTGGTCGAGCGCCGCAACACCATTCCGATCCTGTCCAATGTTCTGGTGCAAGCCAAGGCTGGCCAGGTGAAACTCACCGCCACAGATCTTGATATTGAAATCGTTGAATCGGTGCCAGCAGAAGTTTCGCGCGAAGGTGCGGTCACGGTTGCGGCCCACATGCTTTACGATATCGTGCGCAAATTGCAGGATGGGGCCCAGCTTGAGCTGGAACAGGCGGGTGATTCAGGCCGCGTTTCGATCCATGCCGGAAAATCGCGCTTTGCTCTGCAGGCCTTGCCGCCGGAAGATTTCCCCGATCTGTCGTCGGGCGACATGGGCAATACATTTTCACTTGCCGCCAAGGATTTGAAATTCCTGATCGAGCGCACGCGCTTTGCAATCTCAACCGAAGAGACGCGCTATTATCTGAACGGCATTTATTTCCATGAAGTGGCAAAAGCCAATGTGTTGCGGGCTGTGGCGACCGATGGTCATCGCCTGGCACAAGCCGAATTGCCTTTGCCGACTGGGGCCTCCGGCATGGCGGGCATCATTGTGCCGCGCAAAACCGTTCTGGAAGTTGTAAAGCTTCTCGAAGGTGAAGATGGCGAAGTGGAAGTGGCGGTATCATCCTCCAAGATCCGCTTCAGCGTCGGGCGCTTGAAGCTCACGTCGAAATTGATTGACGGCACCTTCCCGGATTATGAGCGCGTGATCCCGCGCAACAACGATAAGGTGATGGAAGCCGACACCAAGATTTTTGCCGAAGCGGTTGATCGTGTCTCAACGATTTCATTTGAGAAGAGCCGCGCGGTGAAATTGAATATCTCCACCGACAAGGTGACACTCACGGTGAACAATCCTGATTCAGGTTCGGCAGAGGAAGAAGTGGCCGTGGGCTATTCCCATGGTCCCATCGAAATTGGCTTCAACTCGCGCTATCTCTTGGACGTTGCAGCCCAGATCAAGGCCTCCTCCATGCGCTTTGAACTCGCTGATGCAGGATCCCCCACCGTGATCCGCGATCCCGAGGATGCCCAGTCGCTCTATGTTCTGATGCCGATGCGCGTCTGAGCCTTGATCAATGGCAGAACCCCGCTTCAGCATCGAACGGCTGACGCTTCATAATTTCAG
>JBDSTO010000270.1:0-6503 GCA_039928255.1 Aestuariivirga sp.
GACTTCAATGGCGAGGCCAATTTGGAATGGACCGAGCCCATGAAAATGATCGAGCCTGAGCCCTTGGCATACATGTGCGGCAGCACGGCTTTGGAGGTGAGGAACGCGCCATCGAGATGAATGGCCAACATCTTTTTCCAATCGGCAAAAGGATATTCTTCCAGTTTGTGGACAATCTGAATGCCGGCATTGGAGACCAGCACGTCAACCCCGCCCCAGGCTTTGACGACTGCGGCCACACCTGCATTCACTTGGTCTTCGTTGGTTACATCCATAGCAACGCCCATGGCCACGCCGGGCTTTTTCGCGTTCAATTCAGACGCAGTGGCGCGCGCTGCATCAATGTTCAAATCTGCGATCGCAACTTTGCCGCCCCCTGCAACGAAACGCTCGGCAATGGCCCGGCCAATGCCTGAAGCGGCACCCGTGACAATGCAGATCTTGTTATCGAGGTTCATGATCTATCCTTGTTCTGGTCAAACGAATTCATGTTTGGGCTTACGCCCGTGATCGAAGGTCACCATGCCCTGGGCAGGAATGGCGCGTTGCTTCCAGGCCTTGCTGTTCAGAGAGTGCATCACGTCATCATATCCTGATGCCCAATGTTCTTCCATGGATAGCCTTGAGAATTCATAATCCTTGGTCTGGGTTTCAGTGCTCGTGGGGCGGTTGATGATGTGCATGACGGTTATGGCCCCGGCCTTGGCTTTTTGTTCCAGAAATTTGACGTCCGGATCATCGCGCAGGTTTTTCGGCAATTTGTTCAGAAGGTTTTGGAATGCATTGCGTAAGCTTTGCTGTTCTTCAGCCGCTGTGGTTGTCATGCGCGTGCGGCTGGAATAGCGGATTTCTTTTTCGCGTTCGGCGGCTTCAAAAATATTCTTGGGCAGGCCACCGCGCGATGAAAATAGATCAACCTGATAGATGCACAGGTCTTCGCCGGATTTGGCATTGTCGATCACATGGTTGAGTGGCGTGTTGGACACCAGCCCACCATCCCAATAGTATTGACCATCAATCTTCACGGGTGGAAAACCCGGCGGCAGAGCGCCAGAGGCCAGAATATGGTCGGCTGTGATACGGTCCTTGGTGGTATCGAAAAAGCGGAAATTGCCGGTCTCGACATTGACAGCACCGACACTCACCCTGATCTTGCCGCTATTCAAAAGATCAAAATCAACCAACTCATTCAAAGTGTCACGGAGTGGCGACGTGTCATAATAACTCAAAGCGCCTTCGGCGCCCGGCCAGGAAAACAGGGGTGAGATGAGTCGGGGACTGAAAAAGCCCGGAACACCAAACAGGCTTGCTGTCCAGCTGCTCATCTCATTGAAAAGTGTGCGGCCACCATCGCCTGGAATCAAGGAAACGCCCTGCAGGCCAGACGACATGCGGTCCCAGAAGGTCTTCAGGCGCTTCACGCGGTTTTCCGGCAAATTGCCTGCGATAATAGCGGCATTGATGGCGCCGATTGAAATGCCGGCCAGCCATTCAGGCGCATGGCCCGCCTTGGCCAAGGCCTCGTAGGCTCCCGCCTGATAGGATCCCAAGGCGCCGCCGCCTTGCAGCACCAGAACCTGTTTTTCGGTTGATTTACTCAAAATATTACTCTTATGTTGCTTTGCACCATCATATAGTGCGTCGCAGCATCAAAATCCATGAACTCTTATTGATGGCGGTTTTTACGGTTACCGCGACACTAGAGCCGCATTGCGATGGCGACAGGGCTTCGCTAAAGCCTTGGGTTAAAGAGATTCTATTTGAGGGGACCATTATGGCTGATCATGCACCATCACCTGAGCCACGCGGCTTTGAAGACCACAAGGCGACTTACGAGGGTTTTCTGCAGTTTTCCACGGCTGGTGCCCTGGTTTGCCTCTTTATTGTGGTGGCGCTGGTGGTATTCCGCTTCCTCGATAATCCGCTGAATATAATTGTTGGCTTTGGCGGCATTCTTGTCGGTTTGATCTCATCATTCCTGGCTCTGCGCATGGGCGGGAAATGGATGATCCCCACTGTGTTGCTCGTCCTGAACATTTTGCTCGCTGCTGCCAACGTCCATATGTCCTGATCCCACATGAAAATTGCTGTTCCTGCCGAAACTGCCTCCGGGGAAAGCCGCGCTGCGGCGAGCCCAGATACCGTTAAAGCCTTTGTGAAAAAGGGTGCCAGTGTTGCGGTTCAAGCCGGAGCAGGGGCAGGTTCGAATATTTCCGATGCCGATTATGCGGCGGCGGGTGCTACAGTTTTCAAAGGGCTCGAAGGACTGAAAGACGCTGACATTGTTTTGAGCGTGCGCCGTCCCTCTGCGGCGGTTCTCAAGGCCATGCCCAAGGGCGCTGTTCTCGTGGGCGGGCTTGAGCCTTATGGTGCGCGAGCCGATCTTGATGACTTGGCCAAATCAGGTGTGACCGCATTTGCCATGGAATTGATGCCGCGTATTTCGCGCGCACAATCGATGGACATTCTTTCATCTCAATCCAACCTCGCTGGTTACAAGGCGGTGATTGATGCCTCGGCCCATTTTGGTCGCGCACTTCCGATGATGATGACGGCGGCGGGCACAGTTGCTGCCGCCAAAGTCTTCGTGATGGGTGTTGGCGTTGCGGGCCTGCAAGCCATTGCTACGGCGCGCCGCCTTGGTGCTATTGTTTCAGCCACCGACGTTCGCAAGGCGACTGAAGAACAGGTGAAGTCGTTGGGCGCCAAGTTCATCTTTGCTGACGTGGCCGATGCGGCCACTTCAGGCGGTTATGCCAAGGAACTTTCTGCCGAAGACAAGGCCAAGCAGGCCAAACTTGTGGCCGATCATGTGAAAAACCAGGACATTGTGATTACGACGGCCTTGATCCCGGGTCGTCCGGCCCCCGTCTTGATCACGCAAGAGATGGTTGAATCGATGAAGCCCGGTTCGGTGATTGTCGATCTCGCGGTGGAACGCGGCGGGAATTGCCCTTTGTCCAAGCCTGACCAGATCGTCAACCACAAGGGTGTGTCGATCATTGGCACGCTCAATCTGGCGGGCAAGCTCGCGGGCAATGCCACGCCGCTTTTTGCCAAGAATCTTTTCAACTTTGTGAGCGGCATGATCGGCGCTGATGGCAAGCTCGCCATCGATGCCAATGACGAACTCATCAAAGGCACGATGATCGCCAAGGACGGCGCTCTGGTGCATGTCATGTATCAGGGAGCCAAGTGATGGAACAGCTGCACAGCGTTGACCCCTTTGTCTTTTTGTTTTCAATTTTCGTGCTGGCGGTTTTCGTCGGCTATTACGTGGTGTGGAATGTCACGCCGGCGCTGCACACACCGTTGATGAGCGTGACCAATGCGATCTCATCGGTGATCGTGGTCGGGGCGCTTCTTGCTATCGGAGCAGGAGCTGTTGCTTCAGGCTCCATACCCGCGATGATCTTTGGATTCCTCGCGCTGGTTCTGGCTTCCGTGAATATTTTCGGTGGCTTCCTCGTCACCAACCGCATGCTCGCCATGTACCGCAAGAAGGACAAGTGAGATGAGTGTTGATCTCGCGGCCCTGCTTTATCTGGTCTCCGGCGCTTTGTTCATCATGGCATTGCGCGGGCTTTCTTCTCCCGCCACATCGCGCCAGGGCAATCTTTATGGCATGGTGGGCATGGGCATTGCCATCTTGACCACGCTTGCTGTTGCCGCCCCCACCAATCCCGTCGTTTGGATTGTGATCCTCGCAGGCATTGCCATTGGTGGTGGCATAGGCGCTTATCTGGCACGCACCATTGCCATGACGGCGATGCCGCAACTTGTTGCGGCGTTTCACTCGCTTGTTGGTTTGGCCGCCGTGTTTGTGGCGGCGGCTGCGTTTTATGCGCCGGATGCTTTTGGCATTGCCACGGATGGCGTAATCCATGCGCAGAGCCGCATTGAAATGTCATTGGGTGCCGCTATTGGTGCGCTCACATTTACGGGTTCAGTCATCGCATTTCTGAAGCTTGATGGACGCATGTCAGGCTCGCCCATCTTGCTGCCCGCCCGCCATGTGATCAATCTTGCACTGGGTCTGGCGCTCGTTCTGGCGATCTTCTTTTTCTACACCACATCATCGGCGCTTCTGTTCTGGGCGATCATCCTCTTGAGCCTCGTGCTCGGCCTGTTGCTGATCGTGCCGATTGGCGGCGCTGACATGCCGGTTGTTGTCTCCATGCTCAACTCCTATTCGGGCTGGGCGGCGGCAGGCATCGGCTTCACGCTGGCCAACACGGCCTTGATCATTACGGGCGCATTGGTGGGTTCATCAGGCGCCATTCTCTCCTACATCATGTGCAAGGGCATGAACCGCAGCTTCATCTCGGTCATTCTTGGTGGCTTTGGTGGAGCAACCGCTGGCCCCGCTGCTGGTGGCGAGGCCAAGCCCGTCAAACAGGGCAGTGCCGAAGATGCTGCATTTATGATGAAGAATGCTTCGTCGGTCATCATCGTTCCCGGTTACGGCATGGCGGTGGCGCAGGCGCAGCACGCTTTGCGCGAAATGGCGGACCATCTGAAAGCAGCGGGCGTGTCAGTCAAATATGCCATTCATCCCGTGGCGGGCCGCATGCCCGGCCACATGAACGTGTTGCTGGCTGAAGCCAATGTGCCTTATGATGAAGTCTTCGAGCTTGAGGACATCAACAGCGAATTCGCCCAGACCGATATTGCCTTCGTGATTGGTGCAAATGACGTCACCAATCCTTCCGCCAAGGATGACCCCACATCGCCCATCTATGGCATGCCGGTTCTGGAAGTGTGGAAAGCCAAGACCGTGATGTTCATCAAGCGCGGCATGTCGTCAGGCTATGCGGGCGTGGATAATCCGCTGTTCTGGCGCGAGAACACGCTGATGCTGTTTGGCGATGCCAAGAAGATGACGGAAGAGATCAACAAGAATTTGGGTTAGGTCTCTTTGCCGAAAAGTTGACGTTGGGCTGAGAAAAGCAGAACACCGAAAATTGCTGTCAGCAGGAGTTGTGATCCTGCATATTGGATGACGTTACTTATGATAATCGGCAGTAACATGCCGATGACTTGCCAACGGGCTGCCATGGGCGGAAAGTTCATGTTTTGGAACGTTCCGTATATAATCGAGAACACCATGTAGAATTGATTTAGAAAATAGACTGTCCAAAGGGTCGGAATTGCCCAACGCGGCAAGTTCCAGCGAAGCAAGAAAAAATCTTTGAGAAAATCCATCATGCAGCCCTTCCTTTGGAAATTTTGGAACTAGCCTCAAAAACAATCTTGAGCTTGCTTCCAGTCGCTTTGGCGATGCGTTGCAAAGTCCGGGCTGATGGGAGCGCCTTTCCACTTTCAAGCCGGGCTATCGTGCTTTGGGTGGTTTTCATTTTTACGGCAAGCTGTTCCTGTGTCAGCCCGGCACGTGCTCGTGCAGAAATCATTGCTGAGGCGAGAGCGAACTCCTCCTCAAGCGCCTCATACTCCTTGCGATAGGATGCATCTTTCATCCATCCTTTATGCAGTTCCGAAATCTTTTTCATCGAACCTCCTTCGCCCTTTGGCGGGCAATCTCCAACTCAGCTTTCGGTGTCTTTTGAGTTTTCTTGACGAAAGCCCTAACAATCACCACGCGCCTTCCGCTTGCAGTCACGTAGATCGCTCGGGAAATTCCGTCCTTGCCGGTAATTCGTAATTCCCAGAGTTTATCTTCGAGATGTTTGACTGAGTCGCGGGGCAAGGCGTTTAAGCCATGCTCCTCGATCATGTTTGTAAGCCTTGCCAATCTTGCTCTCATGTCTAGAGGCAAAGAACCAATTTCAGCTTCGACAGCGGGCAAGTACGATCCATGACATGATCGAATATAGCAAAAAAGAGATAATGCTTCAAGTGGCAACTGGGACTCCAAAAATTCTTCCTCCCCCTGTCGAAATCGCTGATACTCGCCCGTCATGATGGCAGGCGGCCGTTGTGGCTTGCTGTCAGCTCAGGGAGAGTTCCATGCAATACATGTTGATGATTTATGGCGATGAAAGCGGAATGGTGAACATGACGAAGAAAGACGGCGAACAGATGAGTGCTGCCTACGCCGTCTATACCGAAGCCTTGCAAAAGGCTGGTGCAATGGTCGGCGGTGATCGCCTCCACGGGTCGGCCGATGCCTCGACGGTGCGTGTTGCTGGAGGCAAGACTAAAGTTCTGAATGGGCCCTATGCCGAGAGCAAGGAACAGCTTGCCGGTTATTATCTCATTGAAGCCAAAGACCTTGATGAGGCCATCGCCTGGGCGGCAAAGTGCCCGGGTGCGCAAACTGGCGTCATGGAAGTGCGGCCCGTCTGGAAAATGGCGATGTAGGACCTGACTGGTGTCAGATGGCGAACAGCTTGCCCATGACACCGCGCAACGTGTAGCGCGCGAGAGTTATGGGCGGCTGGTTGCCTTCTTGGCGAAACGCACACGCGACGTGGCCCAGGCCGAGGATGCGCTGGCGGAGGCCTTTGCTGCCGCTTTGAAGGACTGGCCGCGTGCAGGTGTTC
>JBDSTO010000271.1:0-5795 GCA_039928255.1 Aestuariivirga sp.
GCCATGGCGAAGCTTGAAGTCAGGCCTGTCAACACGATGAAGAGTAGTACTGCAAAAATGCGCTGCATAATTTTCCCCAGTTTTCTGTGACCCCTGAGCTTCCTTAACCACTCGTCAAGAATTTGGCAACCTCGTTGACCAACGCCGAGTTTTGAAATGGCGATGGAGGCAACTCTGTTCGGTTTAGTGAGAGGCGGAAGGGTTCATTGCTGGGTAAATTGGAGGCCAATTGCACAAATATTATGCAAAATAGGTTCCATTGTCACCTGGGCTTTGCACCGTTCTTCGTTGGTGGTGGACGGCTTTGCTCGAGGCGCGGGAAATCACGCTCACAACTTGTGGTGCTGAGATGGAACTGG
Source organism: Aestuariivirga sp. (assembly GCA_039928255.1). Taxonomy (GTDB): domain Bacteria; phylum Pseudomonadota; class Alphaproteobacteria; order Rhizobiales; family Aestuariivirgaceae; genus Aestuariivirga. The sequence continues at coordinate 360 of JBDSTO010000271.1, forward strand.
CTGCGAAGTGACGTCTGGTTCATCAGATAGGGAAGACGACGTTCAATGATGTTGGTCTTTTCCATGCCTTTGACAATATGCGCTGGATTGGGATCGCCAGCGACGCCAATTGAGCAGTTGGGTTCGAGACTGATGCAAGAGCGTCCACCGGATTTTGCACACAAATTCACGCTGCCCTTGAGCAAGGCGACACCTGTGCGTTCAGCGACCCAGAAATCAAAACCAGTGCCGCGAATGCCAATGGTTGCATTGGATGTTTGAATTTTATAGGCGCTTTTCGGACTTTTGCCGGTGATAAAGCGGAAGGTGCCCCGCAAGGCATCGACGCTGACACTCTGGGCGGTGGCACCGCCCTTCATCAGAAAATTCTCAAGTACCAGAGTGGAATTCGGTCCCAGCACCAGCTTTGTGCCATCGCGAAGCTCGATCTGTGCATTGCCGGACGTCACAGTAATTTTGTCGTGTTCGAAAACTTGAGATCCACTATTCAGTGCGTGGCTGCCAGAAGGCCCGGTAACATTGACGGAGCCATAAGTTGCGACGGCGGTTCCAATAGCGCCCGCCATGGCCTGGCTTGCAATCGCAGTGGACAATACAAATATAAACGCTGCAATCAGACGCTGCATGGTGGTACTCCGGCTTGATAAGCTCTGTAAGAATGCCTAATCACAGGCTGGGAAATTGACAATCGTTTCGGTTGAATGGAGTTAATTTGAATCAAGTCGCTTTCATTCTGGTCTTGCTGGCCGGCTTCCAGCTCAAGCATTTCATTTGTGATGGGCCTTTGCAGACTTTGGGTATGGTTCTTTCCAAGTCGCACTATGGTCGGCCAATGGGCGTTCTGCACTCGGCCATCCATGGGGTGGGAACGCTCGTGGTATTATTGTGGGCTGGAACGGGCTTGGCACTCGTCCTGGCCCTTGCCGATTTTGTCATTCACTATCATGTAGATTTTGCCAAAGAAAACTTCGTCAAACGCATGGGATGGAGCACGAGTAACGGCCCCTTCTGGTGGGCGCTAAGTGCCGATCAAGGTCTGCACCAGCTCACTTATCTTGCTCTTGTTTGGTACAGCCTCAAGCCCTGAGGACGTCGTCGTCGCCTGTGAAAAATCTTCGGGTATTGGCACGGCGCATCTTTGCCGCCAGATCGCGGCCGAGAAGCTGATACATGATGCCGGATATCTGGCGGTCTGAAGCCATGACTTTGGCCATGCCCATTTTTGAGAACACGAGAGTTCGCGCTTCCTCGACGATTGTAACGCGGGCAGTGGCCACATTGCCTGTCAGATAAGCAATTTCACCGACGAAAGAGCCACTTTCCAAATAGGCTACAGACTTGCCATCAACATCGACATTGGCCCTGCCAGTGCAAACATAATAAAGCGCATCCACGGGCGCGTCCTGCCTCGTCAACACGTCGCCTGGCTTATAGGTTTTCCACTCCGCCGCTTTCAACAGCTTTGCAATTTGTGCGTCATCAAGGCCGCCAAATGCGTTTCGCAACATGGCGGCATCGGCATCGGGAAGTCGCGCCAGCAATTTCTCTCGTGTCAACCAGAATAGCTCGTAGAGATTGATGAGAATAAGCACCACATCCCAGGGGAGGCCAGTCGTTGTGCCAAGGCCGGTCAGACGGAAATATATAATCTCCAGCGACAACCCAATCACCGCTGCGACGCGCAGCCAGTAAATATTGGTGAGGAAATAGGAGATCGCGATGATGACGTATGCCAGATGTTCCGGCAGATCTACGGCGTTGAAATAGCTTTCCATCAAGGGTCCATCATTTTGGGGCGCAGGTTCACGCTATTGCAACGCGCTTGTCAAGCTTGCGGCAGGGCCTTATCAGGTCGTCATCATATAGTGCGGGCGTGGCGTAATGGTAGCCGCAACGGACTTAAAATCCGTTGGGAGCAATCCCGTGCCGGTTCGAGTCCGGCCGCCCGCACCATGTTGATTTTTGTCGCGATGATCCAGCTTGGCGGGATGGAATGACAAACCTTCGTCAAATTATCCCGGGTGCGACATGGTGAGTTTTTCATCACTTGTCGCTTGTTGTTGCCAATTGCCGTGTTGCAACTTCACTTTCATTGAAACTGCGGCTAACAATGGTGGGCCATAGGCGTGCAAGCGTGCACGCAGCAAGAGCAAAAGGAGCGGCAAGTGGTACAGAAAATTTTGAAGGTTTCATTGGGTCTGATATTCAGCACGATGCTTGTTGGAGCGGCTGAAGCGCATACAGGTGTGGGCATTACCCATGGCTTTACCAGCGGTTTCGGGCATCCGATGACAGGCGTAGATCACATTCTCGCCATGGTGGCTGTTGGCATGTTTGCTGCTCATCTGGGTGGCCGCGCCATGTGGTTGGTGCCTATGAGCTTTGTCGCGATGATGGCTGTGGGTGGTGCATTGGGCATCACTGGCGTTGAGCTTCCGCTGGTTGAACTTGGGATTGCCATGTCGGTTATCGTTTTGGGAGCATTGGTTGCTCTTCAAACTTCAATGCCAACGTCCATCGCTATGGGTCTCGTGGGTTTCTTCGCATTGTTTCATGGTCACGCGCATGGCGCTGAGATGCCTGAGGATGTCGGCGGCCTGACTTATGCTGCAGGCTTCATGCTGGCAACGGCCCTTCTGCATGTTGCAGGTCTTGGAATTGGCTTGGGATTGTCGCGCCTTGCTTCGATGCATTCGAAACGCATTATCCAGCTGGGTGGCGCTGCCATGGCAGCGGCTGGTGTTGGCATTTTAACAGGCGTCATCTGATTTTGATGACGCAGATTTGTAGTGAAATGGGGCGGATTTTCCGCCCCATTTTTTTGAACGTGGTTTTGCAATAGTCGCATTTGCTGCGACTAATCGTGAAAAGGGAATTTCGATGTCCCAGCACCTTGATAATGCAGTGGCACAGAGCGCTGAAGAGTTCGCTGCCAAGCGGCCCAAGACGCGGGCCTTGCACGAACGGGCCAAAGCCGTGATGCCCGGCGGCAATACGCGCACCGTTTTATTTTCCTGGCCGTTCCCCATCCGCATTGAACGGGCTGAAGGCTCGAAGCTTTTTGATGTTGATGGACATGTTTACCGGGATTTCGTGGGTGAATATTCAGCGGGCATTTATGGCCACTCGCACCCGCGCATAGCCCAGGCTGTAAACGAGGCCTTGGCCTGCGGGATCAACATGGGGGCGCATCATGCGCGCGAGGTGGCGTTTGCCGAGGCCGTGGCCCAACGCTTCAACCTTGAAAAATTGCGCTTTACCAATTCGGGCACTGAGGCCTGCATGATGGCACTGGGGGCGGCGCGTTGTTTCACTGGCCGATCGAGAATAATGGCCATGGTTGGTGGCTATCATGGTGGAACGCTTTATTTTGGCGGTGGTGGTTCGCCCGTCAATGCGCCGTTCGATTTCGTTATGGGTCGCTACAATGATATTGATGCCACACGACAGGCAATCCGCGCCGAAGGTCAATCATTGGCAGCGATTATTATTGAACCGATGTTGGGAAGCGGTGGGTGCATTCCGGGCTCACCCGAATTTCTGCAGATGCTCCGCGATGAAACAAGTGCCCATGGCATTGTGCTGGTGTTCGACGAAGTGATGACGTCGAGGCTTCACGCCAACGGGTTTTCAAGAAAACTCGGCATCCAGCCTGACCTGAAAGTGCTGGGTAAGTATATTGGCGGCGGCATGAGCTTTGGCGCTTTTGGAGGTAAGTCAGAAATCATGGATCAGTTCGATCCTAGCAAGCCCGCCGCACTGCCTCACGCGGGCACCTTCAACAATAACACCCTCACGATGACGGCGGGGCTTGCTGGCATTACCGAGATTTTTACAGCAGAGGCATGCATTGATCTGAATCTGCGCGGTGAAAGACTAAAAACAAAAATCAACGCGTTATTTGGCAAGTATCAGGCGCGCTGGCAGGTGACAGGGCAGGGCTCGCTTCTCAATATACATCCCGTGATGGGCGAAGTGACCAGGCCTGATGATTTAAAAAATGCAGATATGCGGCTGCGCCGACTATTGTTCCTTCATCTTCTTGATCAAGGAATTTATGTCGCCGAGCGGGGTTTCATGGCTCTGTCATTGATGATCAGTGACGAGGATGGTGCAGCGCTGGTGGCGGCTCTTGAAGATTTTCTCACGAAATATCGCGCGGTGCTTGCGGCTTAGAATAACTTCGCAAGCTGCGGCGCAAGATTGCCGCTTGCCCCTACATGAACCTTACCCAAGCCCAACCAGTTCGACATGTGATGCAGTTCAGAGGCGAGGTGTTGGGCAACCTCGTCATGATCCAGCGCGTGTTCGATGTGGCTGCGGTTGGCGAGCAGTACGCCGTTTTCGCGATCTGATTTGAGACAGACGCGGCCGGCAAAATTGCTGCCGTGCAGGAATGGCAATACATAATAGCCAAATTTCCGTTTCGGAGCAGGAGTATAAAGCTCTATCCTGTAGTGGAAGTTGAACAGGCGCTCGGCACGCGGCCTGTCCCAGCAGATGGGATCGAAGGGCGATACAAGGGCTGTTGCTGATAGCTTTCGCGGGATTTTGGCCTTGGGGTTCAGATAGGCTGGTTGTTTCCAGCCTTCCACCTCGACGGCTATCAGAAGGCCTTCTTCAACGGCTTCTGCGATTGCGAGTTTTGTTTCCGCCACAGGCAGTCGAAAGTAATCTCGAAGATCGAATTCGGTTCCAACGCCCAACGCCTGTCCTGATAAACCAATTAAGTGCCGGAAGGCGTCGCGTTCAGAGGGCGTCGGTAGGCTCAGTATTTCTGAGGGGATAACGCGTTCGGCCAAGTCATAGTAGCGTTCAAAGCTTTCTCGCTTGCTGGTGGTGAGGAGACCTTGCGCAAACAGCGTTTCTAGCGCCAGTTTGCTCTTGCTCCAGCCCCACCAACCGCCCGCACCCTTGGATTTGTCGGGAAGATCACTCTGGGCGGTGGACCCGTGAGATTTCACGAAGGCGAGCACGCTTTTCAGATAGGCTTTTTCATTTCGGGCAAATTGCGACATTGAACCATAAATGCTATTGCCTTTGCGGGCACGATCCATGCGCCAGCGCATCAACGGGTGCAGCGCCATCGGAACCAGGCTTGCTTCATGGGCCCAACATTCGAACATGTGGCGGTTGGATTGCGCCAAGCTTCGTTTGTCGAGGGCGTTTCGATCGTAGTTTCCGAGACGTGAAAACAGCGGCAGATAATGTGACCGCGTCAACACGTTCACACTGTCAATTTGCAGAAGGTGGAGGCGCTCGATTTCGCCTGCAATAGCTTTCCATCCAGACTGCTTTTCGTGTCGTGCAGAACCAAACCCCTGGGCGGAGAGCGCCAAGCGGCGGGCTTGCGAAATTGAAATCGAGGATTTGGCCACTGGGCCGCTACGCAACCCGCTTGTGTCCGTGCCACTCTGCTTCAGCAGGCTTGGCCTC
>JBDSTO010000272.1:0-23536 GCA_039928255.1 Aestuariivirga sp.
AGGCCCAGAAGGCGGATGGCCTCGAGCAGGCGCAGCGTTCCCAGTCCGTCGGCATTGGCCGTATATTCTGCTGTTTCAAAACTGACCTGCACGTGGGATTGAGCGGCCAGATTGTAAATCTCGTCAGGCTGGGTTTCTTGCACAATGCGAATGAGGTTGGTGGCATCCGTCATGTCGCCATAGTGCAATTGCAAATTCACGTTGCTTTCATGCGGGTCCTGGTAGAGATGATCAATGCGGCCCGTATTGAAGGATGACGAGCGCCGCTTGATGCCATGCACACGGTAACCCTTGGCCAACAGCAACTCTGCAAGATAGGCACCGTCTTGGCCGGTAATACCTGTGATCAAGGCCGTTTTCATGCAGCTCTTTTCCTTGTGTTCCAAACATTAATTGTCCTGTTCCGGCTTAGACCATCGCCCATTCATGCGTCAAACGGCATGGCTCAGCCGCTTTTCCCGCAGGAAGGAAAAAGGGCAATTCAATCAAGTCGATGGAAAAGGAGAAATGAGCTGGTTCATGGATGGGGGAAAGACCCGTTTGCCGTTTCGTTGGCCACAGCAGGAAACCGGGAAAACCGCTGCATCATGTACCATCACGTCCGGTTGACACATGAACCGCAGCGATAAAACGTGAGAGAACGTCAAGAGTTCGCATCATTCTGCCAATTGCATTTATAAAAGCGGCAGGAGCGCACAAGCGCCCCTGCCGTTGATATTAGATCGCCAAGGTTTTGTTTAGGATCTCTTCACCAGGCGAATTACGAAGAGCAAGATAATGGCCCCAATTGCAGCGCTTATAATCTCCCCGATGAGACCAGCTCCCAAGGAAATGCCAAGCGAAGGGAATAAAAACCCCGCAATGATGGCGCCAAGTATGCCCACTACAATATCGCCAATGAGGCCAAAGCCGCCACCCTTCACGACTTGGCCTGCAAGCCAGCCTGCAATTGCACCCACGATCAAAAATACGATAAGTCCCATTTGCCATCTCCCAATTTGTTGTTGCGGCAACGCAAAACTGAACCCATTGCAGTTCATCGTCAACCGTCGCGTTAGCTGTATCCACCGCGACGAGTTCCCGTCGGTCTTGGCAAATCTCTGTAGCGTCGGACAAAACGTTATGAACGCAATCTCCTCATTTGGTTTGTGATGTCAGCATTGACGACCCTCCGAGCATAACTTGACAATGTTCTTGTTTTGTTCCTAATTGTTTTAATGCAAGCAGTCTTTCCCTTCCGACAAGCAACGGATCTCGTATCTATCCGAGAACGTTTGGTTGCGCGCTTTGGCCAGATCAATTTTGATTTTTTGAAGCAACAGAGTGTCGATGAGGTCCTGAACTTCAGCTCATTGCGCGCGCGGGCCTTTGTTGTTGATACCCATGTTCTGCGCATTCTGCGGCGATTTGGTTTTGTAGGCCTGAGAGCCGATGCCAAAGCCGCCTATAATGCCGTGATGGCGGCAGCCGATGGTTTGGATGCGGACGATTTGTTTGAGTTGCATTGGCAAATGAGGGGTCTGGGTCAAACCATCTGCACGCCTGCCAAAGCTTCCTGTTCGTCTTGCCCACTTTCAGATATTTGCCAGCGTCGCACGGAAAATCTGACAACCTTAAAAGCTTCTCTTGAAAAGCCGGGATTGGAAGAAACATCTGTTCGCACCCCGCTCGGCCATGCTGATGCTGATCTTTGCTTGAGGGGTGGGCTTCAGCACGGAGTTCTACACGAGGTCTTTGCCGTCATTGGCCATGAAGCGCCTGCAACAGGTTTTGCTGCAGGGCTTGTCGCGCGAATAGCGGCCGACAAGCAGTCGCTTTGGATAAGGCAAGATTTTTCAGGACACGAATTTGGTGAACTTTCAGCGACAGGGCTTCTCGAATTCGGCCTTGATCCCGCGCGCTTGCTTTTGCTCTCTGTGGTCAATCCCAGCGATGGGCTTCGCGCCGCCAATGACGCGCTATCATGCGCCGCACTTGGTGCGGTGGTGATTGAAATTCCCGGCAATCCGAAAGTTCTGGATCTGGTGGCAAGCCGTCGGTTGACGCTGGCAGCCGCGCAAAAATCAGTCACAGCCTTTCTTCTGCGCTTCGGTGCCCAGCCCGATTCCAGCACGGCAGAAACGCGTTGGCTCGTGCGTGCAGCAACCTCACCCAAGGGCGAAGAGGATTGGGGCTATCCGTTTTTTGAAGCTGACCTTGTTCGCAATCGGCATGGGAAAACCGGGCATTGGTTTATGAAATGGAATTGTGATGAGTATGTCTTCCAAAACGCCACGACGGATCATCGCGCTATGGTTTCCGCGTCTGCCAACTGACCGGTTACAGCGGCGTGAGCAAGTGGAAAAAACACCAGCCCTTGAAGCGCCACCTTTGGTGCTGGTGGCAAAGAGGGACAACACGCTGCGTTTATCGGCCGTGGATCGTAAGGCCACAGCGCTGGGTTTAACAATCGGCCAGCCGCTGGCCAACGCCCGTGCCATGTTGCCTGATCTCAAGGTCGTGGCGGCCAATGATCCCGCTGATCTCAAACTACTGACGCAGATTGCTGATTGGTGTGATCGCTTCACGCCATTTGTGGCACTGGATGGCCCGCGACATCTTTTGTTGGATGTCACAGGCATCAGCCATCTTTTTGGCGGTGAGCAGGCAATGCTTGATCGCATTCGAAGCAGCCTTAAAGCTCAAGGTTTCGCGTTACGAGGTGCCTTGGCGGGAACTGCGGCGGCGGCGCGCGCTTTGGCGCGTTACCGCGATGGTACTGTTATCGCTTGCGGACAAGAAGAGCAGGCGATGAATCCACTTCCTGTTGAGGCGCTTAATCTCGATGGAGTGGCAACACATGCGCTGCGCCGTGCGGGTCTGAAAACCGTGGGGCAGGTGGCGGGACGCAAACGTTCTGAACTGGTTGCGCGCTTGGGATCTGCCACACTCGCCATTTTGGATGAAGCGTTGAGAGGTGCTGCAAAGCCCATCACGCCACGCCGACCACCGCCTGAGTATTGGCGGGAACAGAATTTTGCTGAGCCTGTTACGAACGAAGAGGTGATCCAGGCATCGCTGGCATCACTCACTCTTTCTTTGGGCAAGATCATGGAACGGCATGGACAAGGTGCGCGCCGCCTTGAAGCCACATTTTTCCGTGCTGATGGCGCTGTGCGGCGCATTTTCATTGAGGTGGGAGCACCGACGCGTGAGCCCACTATTATTACCCGCCTGTTCCACGAGAAGCTGGCAATGCTTTCCGACCCTCTCGATCCAGGCTTTGGGTTTGATCTCATCCGCCTCAGTATCACGCATGTAGAGCGCGTCGGTTCAGAAACTCCCGACTTCACTGCCCGCGCCAATGAAAAGGTCGAAATCGGCTTTCTGATCGACCGTTTGGCCACGCGTTTTGGCAGTCACCGCATTCGCAAATTTCAACCCCGTGATACGCATATTCCTGAAGAGGCGTGGGTGGCTGTGCCAGCACAACACGCGCGGCCCTCAGAATTGCCATGGACAAAAACTCGAAAAACAAAAGATGTGCCGCGTCGTCCCTTGCGTTTATTTGCCAGGCCAGAACCGGTAGGTTTGGCGCGGGCACAATGTTTTGTCTGGCGTAAGGCGCACCATGTTGTAGCGCAGCGTGAAGGTCCCGAGCGCATAGCCATGGAGTGGTGGCATCATGAAACTTCCCAGCTTCCGCGCGATTATTTTCGCATGGAAGATGGTGAGGGCAGGCGATACTGGCTCTATAGCCAGGGAACGCCGCCGCAGTGGTTTATGCACGGCATTTTAGCATGAGTGCCTATGCCGAAATCGCCGTGACCACGAATTATTCTTTTCTGCGTGGGGCTTCACATCCAAAGGAATTGGTCCAGACTGCTGCAGAAATCGGACTAACAGCCATTGGCATTGCGGACCGCAATACATTGGCAGGCGTGGTGCGCGCCTATTCTGCTCATCAGGAAATCAGAGGTGAGAAGCCAAAACTTTTGGTCGGCGCCCGCCTCGTTTTCAGCGATGGCACGCCGGATATTCTGGCCTATCCAACCAACCGTGCTGCCTATGGCAATCTTTGTCGGTTGCTCAGCGCCGGAAAACACCAGGCACCCAAAGGCGAATGCTATTTAGAGTTTGGTGATCTTCTTAATTGGCAAGATGGTCTGTTGCTGGTGGTGATGCCATCACATCCTGAGGCCCCCGCCGTAACTCCCGAAGTGTCGCAGCATTTTTGGAATAAAAATACGGATGTAACTCTCCCCCAACCCGTCATTCCCGCGCAGGCGCGAACCCAACTTTGTACACCGGAAATTATTGCAAAAAAGTTGGATTCCCGCCTGCGCGGGGATGAGGATCTCTACTCTATTCTTCAAACTTTAAATCAACTCGCCAAAAACAGAATCTGGCTTGGTGTATCCATGCCACACCATGGCGATGACCAAAAGCGGTTGGCCTATTTCAAGGTCCTGAGTCATAGGGTTGGCGTGCCCCTGCTGGCCTCCAATGATGTGCTTTACCATTGCGCCGAACGCCGCGAACTTCATGATGTTGTCACCTGCATTCGCGAACATACAACGCTCAATGAAGCGGGCCGATTGCTGGAAGCCAATGCCGAGCGCCATCTGAAATCACCAAATGAAATGGCAAATCTCTTTCATGAGGCTCCGCAAGCCATTGCTGAAACCATCCGCTTTGCGGGGTTGATCAACTTTACGCTCGATCAGCTCAAATATAATTATCCCGATGAGCCTGTGCCAAAAGGCAAAACGGCACAGCAGCATTTGACAGATATCGCTTGGGAAGGGGCAGCATCGCGCTATGCGGGCGTTATTCCAGAGAAAGTAAGGCTGTCTCTGCAAAAGGAGCTGGCGCTTATCGATGAGATGGAAATTGCCCCTTATTTCCTCACGGTTCATGACATTGTAAGTTTTGCCAAAGACCAGAATATTCTCTGCCAAGGCCGTGGTTCTGCCGCCAATTCCGCCGTTTGCTATGTACTTGGAATAACGGCTGTTGATCCCATGCAGATTGATCTTCTGTTTGAACGCTTCATCAGCCAGGAGCGCAAGGAGCCTCCAGACATTGATGTTGATTTTGAGCATGAGCGCCGCGAAGAGGTAATCCAGAATGTCTATAAGCGCTATGGCCATCACCGCGCGGCGCTAACAGCAACCGTGATCTGCTATCGCCCACGCAGCGCCATTCGTGAAGTGGGCAAAGTGTTTGGCTTGACAGAAGATATCACTGCCAATCTTTCCAGCACCATATGGGGAAGCTGGGGGAGTGCCGTAAAAGACGCTCACATCAGGCAAGGCCGTCTCGATCCATCCAACAAGCTCGTGGCCCGCGCCATGAAATTCGCCAATGAGTTGATTGGGTTTCCCCGTCATCTCTCGCAGCATGTGGGGGGCTTTGTGCTGACGCAAGACAGGCTCGATGAATGCGTACCCGTGGGCCCCGCCACGATGAAAGATCGCTACTTCATCGAGTGGGACAAGGACGATATTGATGTTCTGCGCATGATGAAGGTGGATGTGCTGGCGCTGGGCATGCTCACCTGTATTCGCAAGGCCTTTGATCTCATTCGTATTCACGAGGGCAAGTCATTTGATCTTGCCTCTGTGCCGCGCGAAGACCCCACAGTTTATCAAATGCTGCAAAAAGCCGATGCCATTGGCGTGTTTCAAGTGGAGAGCAGGGCGCAGCTCAATATGCTGCCGCGCTTGAAGCCCAACGAATTCTATGATCTCGTCATTGAGGTTGCAATTGTGCGCCCTGGCCCCATCCAAGGTGACATGGTTCACCCCTATCTCAGACGGCGTAGCGGCCTTGAGCCGGTTGAATATCCATCACCAGCACCCGAACATGGCCTGCCCGATGAGCTATTCAATGTGCTGAGTAAAACCAAAGGTGTTCCCCTGTTTCAGGAACAGGCTATGAAACTTGCCATCGTGGCTGCAAAATTCACCGGCGAAGAGGCCAATGGATTGCGCCGTGCCATGGCTACATTTCGCAATATTGGCACGATCGATAATTTCAAAGGCAAATTTGTAGGTCGCATGGTGGAACGTGGCTACAAGCAGGAATTCGCTGAACGTTGCTTTAAGCAGATTGAGGGTTTCGGTTCTTATGGATTTCCAGAAAGCCACGCCGCCAGCTTTGCCCATCTGGTTTATATTTCAGCCTGGATCAAGAGACATCACCCCGCCGCCTTTGCCGCTGCTCTTTTAAACTCACAACCCATGGGCTTTTATGCACCCGCCGAAATCGTGCGGGATGCGGTGGAGCATAATATTGAAACGCGCCACGTCGATGTCAATTTCAGCCGTTGGGACAATACATTGGAACTCTGTCCGAACGGCAAGTTGGCTCTTCGCTTGGGCTTCCGCCAGATTGATGGGTTTCACGAAAACTGGGCCAAGACATTGCTGTTCAAGCGCAACAACGGTTATAATGCGGTAGATGATGTGGCGCGGCGCGTCAGATTGCCCAAACGAGCCTTGATCATTCTGGCTGAGGCCGATTGCTTCCAATCCCTGGCGCAGGATCGCCGTGAAATCCTCTGGGCCGTGCGCCGTATCCCCGATGCGGAGGATTTGCCACTCTTTGCCGTGCAATATGTGGAGGAACAGCCAGAAGAAGAAATAGCGCCTCTGCCCCCCATGCCGTTAAGCGAGCATGTGCTGGCGGATTATCAAATGCTGCGTCTCTCCTTGCGCGCTCATCTTATGTTCTTTCTGCGCGATCTCTTCAGAAGTGAGGGCGCTCTGGATTGCGCCGAAATCTGGAAAGCCAAAGATGGTCAACGCGCGTCTTGTGCTGGCATCGTGCTGACACGGCAAATGCCGGGCGATTCCGGTGTGGTGTTCATCACTCTCAGTGATGAAGCCAGTGTGACTAATGTTGTCGTCTGGCCGAAATTGGTTGAAACATTCCGCCGCGAGATCATGGGCGGAAAGCTTTTATTGGTAGAGGGCAAGGTTCAGCGCAGCCCCGAAGGGGTGGTGCATCTGGTGGCTGAGCGCATATTTGATCGCTCCTATGAATTGGCAAGACTTTCAGAAGATGCGATTGACCAGCCATCAATGCGCTCACAAGCCTCTAAACACCGCCATCCCCGCAATGTGCGCACCATACCCAAATCGCGTGATTTTCATTAGAGTTCAATTACGATGTGCTGCGAACAGGAAGGTGCTGGCCGAGGCTGTCTCGTATCCTATCCGTAACCAGTTAAAAAATGGCGCACCCGACAGGATTCGAACCTGTGACCTCTGCCTTCGGAGGGCAGCGCTCTGATCCAGCTGAGCTACGGGTGCATGGGATGCCTGATCAGGCATATAGCGGAGGCCAAGTCCAGCCGCAACCAGCCAAAAGCTGCTGGCCAACCTTCGCAAAGCGCTGGACACAAGAGACGAGGTCCTCATTTCGAGTTGTCAGCAGCATGTCCTCAAGGCTGGCAAAGCTGAGGGGAGGCTGGCATAGTATCGTGATGTCTATGCATTCCGATTTGAAGCCCGGCGACCACGTCTATCTGATCGACGGTTCAGGCTATATTTTCAGGGCCTATCACGCGCTGCCGCCTCTGACACGCAAAAGCGATGGCCTGCCTGTGGGTGCGGTTCAGGGCTTTTGCAACATGCTCTGGAAGCTTCTGGAAGAAACCAAGGCTGACAAGAAGCCCACCCATCTTGCGGTCGTCTTCGATCATTCCGGGAAATCCTTCCGCAATGATTTTTATCCGGACTATAAAGCCCACCGGCCAGAAGCACCTGAAGACCTGCGCCCGCAATTTGGGCTGATCCGTGAGGCCACCAAGGCTTTCAACGTGGCTTGCGTGGAACAAGAAAACTACGAGGCCGATGACCTCATTGCCACTTACACACGCCAAGCCCATGAAGCGGGGGCCACGGTCGTGATTGTCACCTCCGACAAGGATTTGATGCAGCTGATCAGGCCCGGTGTTGTGTTGCTCGACACCATGAAGGACAGGGAAATCAGCGATCCCGAAGTTCTGGAGAAATTCGGCGTCACCCCAGACAAGGTGATTGAAGTTCAGGCGCTGGCAGGAGACTCGGTTGACAATGTACCCGGCGTTCCAGGCATTGGACTCAAAACCGGGGCGGAACTCATCAACCAATACGGTGATCTGGAAACGCTGCTGGCCCGGGCTGGCGAAATCAAACAACCCAAGCGCCGCGAGAATTTGATCGCCTTTGCCGAACAGGCCCGCATTTCCAAGCGTCTGGTGACGCTGGATCAGCACGTGCCCTTGATCCACGATATAGGCTCCTTCGCGGTTGATCATCCCAAGGCCTCAGATTTGATCGGCTTTCTGAAGGCGATGGAGTTTGTGTCCTTCACCAAGAAAATTGCGGGTATTTTGCAAGCCGAGATGGGGGCCATTGAAGCCTCGCATGTGCCTTTCAAGTTCTGGCCCCCTGCTGGTGGCGTGCCTGTCGCGGCAAAGCCGGAAAGCGCTGCCGCATTGGGAAGCGAACAGCCAGCCGCCGCCAGCCGCACGTTGGACCAATCCTTGCCCATCCTCCCCACCGACGACGAAGCAGAAGCCGCACTGAAATCTATCCCCGTTGAACACGCAAAATACGAAACCGTAACGTCGATGGAAAGATTGAAACACTGGGTCGCAAGTGCACTCGCCCAAGGTTACGTCTGTGTGGACACGGAATCAGATTCACTGGATGCGATGCAGGCCAATTTGGTTGGCGTGTCGATGGCATTGAAGCCCGGCGAGGCTTGTTACATTCCGCTGGCCCATCGCGGCGAAGGCGATGGCTTGTTCAGCAATGGCATCCTTGAAGGCCAGATCGACAAGGCAAAGGCGCTCGAAGTTTTAAAACCGCTTTTCGAATCTCTGCATGTTCTGAAAATTGGCCAGAACTTGAAATACGACATGTTGCTGTTGAAGCAGCGTGGGATATTTGTAGCACCCGTCGATGACACCATGCTCCTGTCTTATGTCATTGAGTCCGGCGACGTGGGCCATGGCATGGATGAGTTGTCTGAACGTCATCTGGGTCACAAGCCGATTTCATTTAAGGATGTGGCGGGCTCTGGAAAGTCCGGCGTCACGTTCGATCGTGTGGCCATCGATAAGGCGACAGCCTATGCCGCCGAGGATGCCGATATTACCTTGCGCCTGTGGCTGTTGCTGAAACCACGGCTTCTGCGGATGCACAAGGTGACAGTCTATGAAACGCTGGAGCGTCCTCTCATTCCTGTGTTGATGGCGATGGAAAATGAAGGCGTGGAAGTTGACCGCAACGTTCTGGCAAAACTGAGCCAGGAATTCGGCACCAAGCAACAGGCCTTCGAAACCGAAATCCACGCGCTGGCGGGCCAGCCCTTCAACATTGGCTCGCCAAAGCAATTGGGTGATATTCTGTTCGGCAAAATGGGTCTGCCCGGTGGTCGCAAGACTGCAACTGGAGCATGGAGCACGGACTCTGATACGCTCGATGATTTGGCCAACCAGGGTATTGATCTGGCAAAACGTGTTTTGGATTGGCGGCAATTGGCCAAGCTTCGTTCAACCTATACCGAGGCCTTGCCGAATTTCATCAATCCCAAAACAGGCCGTGTGCACACATCCTATGCCATGGCTTCAACCTCCACGGGCCGCCTGTCTTCCACTGATCCAAACTTGCAGAACATTCCGGTGCGCACCGATGAGGGACGCCGCATCAGAACGGCTTTCGTCGCACCCCAAGGATCAAAGCTCATCAGCGCGGATTATTCGCAGATTGAACTTCGCGTGCTGGCCCACATCGCTGATATTCCACAATTGAAGAAGGCCTTCGCTGATGGCCTCGACATTCATGCGATGACGGCAAGCGAAATGTTCAATGTACCGATCAAGGGCATGGACAGCGCCGTACGCCGCCGCGCCAAGGCCATCAACTTCGGCATCATCTATGGCATCTCGGCTTTTGGCTTGGCCAATCAGCTCTCGATCAGCCGCGAAGAGGCGGGCGATTATATCAAGACCTATTTTGCACGTTTCCCTGGCATCAGGGATTATATGGACGCGACCAAAAAATATGCCCGCGAGAACAAATATGTGGAAACCATTTTTGGCCGCCGCATGCATTTCCCGCGCATTGGCTCGCCCAATCCATCTGAAAAAGCCTTCCTCGAACGCGCCTCGATTAACGCGCCCATTCAAGGCTCGGCCGCCGACATTATCCGTCGCGCCATGATCCGCATGACGCCGGCACTTCAGGAAGCAGGACTGAAAGCGCGCATGCTGTTGCAGGTTCATGACGAATTGATTTTCGAATGCCCCGAAGCAGAAGTTGATGAAACCAGCAAGCTCGTCCAGAAAATCATGATAGAAGCGCCAGAACCTGCGCTGAAACTGACAGTGCCGTTACAGGTCGATGCAAGGGCCGCCCATAATTGGGATGAGGCGCATTAAATCATTTTGCACTAAACCGAAGTTCCCAATACGGCAACGCCCGCCACGGTAAGGCCAATGCCGAACCATTGCGGCAGTGACACTTTTTCCTTGAGGAAAATCATCGCCAGCAAAACTGCAATGCCGCCATAGGCTGAAATGCCCATGGCACCCATCTCCTTGCCAGGAAGGCGGCCCATGTAGTTGACGCCTGTCAAGGCCGACACGTCGAGAAGCGACATGACAGCAAGCCACCCCCAGGATGAAAATCTGAATTTTGGCATTTCGCCTTTTTCACGAAACGCAATCGGCACCAGCACCAGGGCGGCAGGAAGGCGCAACATGCCAGCCGTTGCAATCTCGCCAAAGCGTGGACTCAAATTCTGGCCCATGATGACGGATCCGGCAAAACACACACTGGCCAGCACGCAGAAGAAAATGACCAGCGGCAACTTGCCTTTTTCGACCGCATTGAGACCGCCATCTTCCTCGCCATACCGGCCCACGACAACAGCACCCACCAGAATGGCGAAAATTGCCAAAACCTGCAGGAGCGACGGCTCCAATCCATTGACCATGCCCCAAATCACAATGAGAGCCGGATAGCCCGCCGTGAACGGCCCGACGATGGAAACGGGCGCCATGGCAAAGCCCTTGAACAGGCTGCTGACGGCGATCCCGTAAGTGACGCCCAAGACAATCATCGGCCACAACTCAGACCATGGTCCGTTGAGCAATCCGGCGCTGCTGAATATGGCGGGAGACAGCAGGACAAAGCCGATGAGCATGACAAAAATGCTCATGCGGTAAGCGCCAAGGGTAGGGGCAAGCGAGCGGGCCATGAGGTCATGGATCGACCAGCACACCGCAGCAAATAGCCCGAGACTTAACGCCAGCATTAAAAGTTCTCCGCAATCACGCCAAATTAAAGGGCCTTTATCACAGGCCATGGCGGTTTTTGCTGCAAAACTGCCCGGAAACGACATGTAATTTTCGGTTCGATCGTTATATTGATCAAATGTTCCTGTCAGTCTTTGATCTTTTCAAAATCGGCATTGGCCCCTCATCCTCCCACACCATGGGACCGATGGTGGCGGCGCGGCGTTTTTTGAGCCTCGCCGCAAAATCTGATGTGACCAATGCCGCGCGATTGACGGCAACGCTCTATGGCTCGCTGGCCTTTACGGGCAAGGGCCACGCCTCTGACCGTGCTGTCGTTCTGGGCCTTGCGGGCAAGGATCCTGAATCGCTCAATCCGGATGATGTCGACGACATTTTGGCCCATGCAACTTCAATTGTCTTGAGCCCCGGTAAAACAATTCCCTTTGACGCCAAAAATGATGTGATCTTCGATTACGGCCCGGCTTTGAAGGGCCATGCCAATGGTTTGGTTTTCCGCTTGCTGAATACCGAAGGCAACGAGATTTTGTCTGAGACCTACTATTCAATTGGCGGTGGCTTCGTTCAAACCGAAAGCGAACGCACAATTCCCGAAGCGCCACAACCAGCGACCGTGCGTTTTCCCTTCCGCAGTGCCGATGAAATGCTGTCGATGGGAAAAACCTCCGGGCTTTCCCTCACGGCCATGAAACGCATCAATGAGACAGCGTCGATCTCTGATGATGAGCTCAATGCCAAGCTCGACCGCGTGTGGGGCGTGATGAATGATTGCATGGCGCGCGGGCTTCGAACCCAGGGCCAATTGCCGGGCGGCCTTAAAGTGAAGCGCCGCGCCGCCGATGTTTTGAAAAAGCTCACCGAAGAGGCGGGTTCGAATTCCATGCAGCCGCACCGCGTGATGGATTATCTTTCGGTCTATGCCATGGCGGTGAACGAGGAAAATGCCGCAGGCGGAAAAATTGTGACCGCACCTACCAACGGGGCCGCAGGCGTGGTTCCGGCCGTCATCCGCTATTATCTGGATCATTGCATTGGTGCGAACCCTGAAGGAGTTCGTGAATTTCTTCTGGCGGCGGCAGCAATCGGCGGCATCATCAAGCACAATGCCTCAATCTCGGGCGCCGAAGTGGGCTGCCAGGGCGAGGTGGGCTCGGCGTCTGCAATGGCGGCAGCAGGCCTGTGCGCGGCCTTGGGCGGCAGCAATGAGCAGATTGAAAACGCCGCTGAAATTGCGCTTGAACATCATTTGGGCATGACCTGCGATCCCGTGGGCGGCCTTGTGCAGGTGCCCTGCATCGAGCGCAACGCCTTTGGCGCGGTCAAAGCCGTCACCGCAGCTTCACTGGCGCTGCGCGGCGATGGCATCCATCTTGTGGCATTGGATACCTGCATTGAAACCATGCGCCAGACGGGCGTTGATATGTCCGACCGCTACAAGGAAACGTCAAAAGGCGGTCTCGCCGTTAACGTGGTGGCCTGCTGACGTCATCCGTCTGGAGTTGTCAGTGCAGTTTTTCGCCGCGTGACAACAATGCGAGAATTTGCAGCATTCTCTTCTGTCTTGTCTCTGCCTTTTTTGCCGTGTGAAGACGATAGTAAATCGCAAACAGGTTCTTGCGATCCAATTGGTCGAAGTTGCGTTTTGCATTCGCATCTTTGGCAAGACTTATGAGAAAATCGTCGGGAATTTTAAAGTCGGATGATCCTGCATATGCCGCATCCCAACGGCCGTCCAACCGTGCAGCGTCCACTACCGCTAAGCCCGCAGGCTGCATTTGTTTTTGCTGGATGAGGCGCTCTGCCAAGTCTCTATTTTTTCGGGACCATCCAGATCGTCGCTTACGCGGTGTAAAGCGCTGCAGCCATGCCTCTTCATCCAACGGTTTCTTTAGACCATCGATCCATCCCCATATCAGAGCTTCGACGACGCACTCTTCCCAACTGGGCGATGGCCTGTTCGATTTTTTCTTGAACAGTTTTACCCAGATTTCCTGCTCGACCGCGTGGTTTTGAGCGAGCCACTGACCAAACTCCTTGGCCGTTTGGAATGATAGGGTCTTGTGATGTTTGATGGTCATAGGCACACTATTGCACGATCTTAAAACGAAGGTTCACCGCAATCGCCGTGGTGCCACGGCCTGCGCGGTGAGGGGGTCTTCCGGCCATGAATGCTTGGGATATCGCCCGCGCAAATCTTTCCGCACATCGGGATAGCCATTCACCCAGAACGTCTCAAGCGACTGGGTAACCGCAACGGGCCGCCCCGCAGGTGACAGGAATTCGATCTTCAATCGCGCGCGGCCCTCGGCAATCTGCGGCGCTGTCTTCATGCCGAACATTTCCTGCAAGCGCACACTGAGAACGGGGTCGCCCTCAACCGCATAGTCAATCTTGTAGTGTCCGCCACCGGGTACTTCCATGCGCGCGGGGGCGAGCTTTTCAACCCGCGACAGCAGCTCTTGCGGAACCAGTCCCCGCAAAATGGACAGCATGTCGAGCCGTTGCAAATGGCTCTTCCGCGTCATGCCCGAGAGATAGGGCGATAGCCAATCCATCACAGTTGCCAGCAAATGCGCGTCGGAAAAGTCAGGCCAGGAAAGCTCGGGCATTACACGCATAAGAAAAATAATCCGTGCACGGAAAATATCTGCGGCCTCATTCCAGGGCAAAGCCTGAAGCCCCATCGCAGCCACACCCTGCGCCATGGCATGTTGAACAAGTTCAGGATCAGCATCGTTAATCAGCCGCTCTTCCAGCACCAGGGCGCCCAGCTTTTTGACGCGAGCGGCACTGACGCTTTGTGCCTTGTTGTCCCAGAACACACCTTGCGTTTCTGTGATCTGCTCCGCAAAATGTTCCTCGATCTCGCTTCGCGTCAGTGCTCCGCCGATAAAAATCCGGGCCTCGTTCTGGCTGTTGTCCAACGTGGCGACTGAAATGAATTCCGATTTCGCCAGCGGATCATGCTCAGTCAATATAGCCCCGCTGCCATTGGCCATGCGAAAGCGGCCATGCCCACCGCGTTGCTGAGCAATGCGCTCAGGATAGGCAAGCCCCAGCAACACACCGGCAGAAAGCTGCGCTGTGTCATCTCCCGAAATATCGGCCTGTGCCAAAATCTGCCGGGCTGACTGTTTGATCCGGTCGCGCGCAGCACCCCGGAGATGCATGAGGCGTACCTCGGCATCGGCACTCGTTTCGCGTGGCAACCCATCGCGCTCTGAAATCAGTGCGGCCATTTCAGCCGCAGCAGCTCCGGCACCTTTTTCCCGTGCCCGCACTACCATGTGCGAAAGCCTTGGATGAAGCGGCAATCGCGCAATGGCTTTGCCATGTTGAGTAATCGCATTGTTCTGATCCAAAGCCCCAAGCTGCCGCAACAGATCTTGCGCCTGCGCAAATGCACCTGGCGGAGGCTGTTCGATCCACGGCAGCGCATCGGCCTTTGCCACACCCCAATTGGCCAGTTCCAAAACCAGTTGTGCAAGATCAGCATTGCGGATTTCGGGCTCGTCATGGGCGGCAAGACTTCGCATTTCAGCCTCGGGCCACAGCCGGTAGCACCGCCCCGGACCCAGACGGCCCGCACGGCCTTTGCGTTGTTCTGCAGACGCGAGCGATACGCGAATGGTTTCGAGGCCCGCCATTCCCGATGAAGGCTCAAACCGCGCCACGCGCTTGAAGCCTGTATCAATCACGGCCTCAATGCCATCAATGGTCAGCGAGGTTTCCGCAATTGTTGTGGCGAGCACAATCTTGCGGTGCCCCATGGGTGACGCTTTGATCGCCGCATCCTGTTCAGCCATTGCCATTGCGCCATAGAGCGGGCGAATGTCGGTGCGCGCGTCGGGAAGATCATTGAGCAAGGCATCAGCCACCCGGCGGATTTCACCCTCGCCGGGGAGAAAAACCAGAACGCTTCCCTGGACATCGCGCGCCACCTTGTGAATGGCGCGTGTCGTGTCCGCAATGAGAGTCTGCCGCGTTGTCTTATCGAGATAGTAAACCTGAACCGGAAACATGCGGCCTGATGTTTCAAGAACTTCCGCATCGCCGATCTGCGATTTGAGCTGCGCCACATCAAGTGTGGCCGACATGATGAGGATTTTTAAATCAGGCCGAAGCGAACGCTGCACATCAAGACAAAGTGCGAGGCCCAGATCACCATCAAGACTGCGCTCGTGAAATTCATCGAAGATCACCAGAGCCGTGCCGGAAAGTTCAGGATCACTCTGCAAACGCCGTGTCAGAATCCCTTCGGTTACGACTTCGATGCGCGTGGCTTTTGAAACCTTGCGTTCAAGCCGCACAGTGTAACCCACGGTCTGGCCCACCGCTTCACCCAAAGTTTCAGCCATGCGCGCCGCAGCGGCGCGCGCGGCCAGACGTCGGGGCTCCAGCATCACAATCTTTTTGCCCGTGGCCCAGGCTTCATGCAAAAGTGCCAGCGGAACCCGCGTGGTTTTGCCCGCACCCGGTTCTGCCACCATAATCGCCGAAGGCCGCGAACTGAGCGCGGCCTTCAATTGCGGGATGATGCTATCGACTGGAAAATTCATTGAACTTCCAGCGCCCATGGTGGATCAGCCCCGGGACGCGACACTGTGATGGCGGCAGCCTTCATCGCA
Organism: Aestuariivirga sp.; assembly: GCA_039928255.1. Lineage (GTDB taxonomy): Bacteria > Pseudomonadota > Alphaproteobacteria > Rhizobiales > Aestuariivirgaceae > Aestuariivirga. Next base: position 15,925 of record JBDSTO010000272.1, read on the forward strand.
AATTCGGCCGCACTGCGAAGCTCGGGCTCCGTGGCATGCAACAGCGCCTTCTTGTTGAGATGGCCGCCGCGGGCAAGATCAGCCAGAAGACCTGCCGTGAACGTATCACCAGCGCCAACCGTATCGGCAACTTTAACCTGGGGTGCCGCAAGCTCGAATGAAAATCGCTTGGTGGAGACGAGACAGCCTTCGCCACCCTTGGTGATGGCAACAATTTTCGCACCCTTGCGCATGAAAAGTTTTGCTGCCTTGGCAAGATCATCAGACCCGGTCATCCACTTCACATCTTCATCGGAAATTTTGACGATGTCGGCCAGTGCCATCAGGCGGTAAAGCCTTGCCAAATGCTTGCGCCTATCTTTGATCACGGTGGGGCGGATGTTTGGATCAAGGCAGATGACTTTGGTTTTGGCACTGCGTTTGAGCAGCGTTTCATAAGTCGTGCCGCAAGGCTCGGGAATGAGGCTGATCGATCCGAAATGAAGCGCCGTGACAGAAGCAGGAAGCCTCGGCAGATCGCCCTTGGTCAGCATGCGGCCTGCCGAGCCTTCATCAATAAAGGAATAGCGCGCATGGCCCTGGGAAAGCTTCACCAAGGCCAATGTTGTATGGAGGTCCTTGAGACGCAGGTAATCAGGCGAGACTTCGGAGGCCTTCAGGCCCTCGCGCAAACTGTCACCGAAAAAATCAGTGGAGATGCCCGCAAAGAGCCCGACTTCAACGCCAAGACGACCCAGGGCAATTGCCGTATTATAGACTGAGCCACCATTCACAGGCTGAAAAACATCTGTGCCATCAGCCAGTTGGCGCGGCAAAAAGTCGATCAGCGCTTCTCCGCAACACAGAATCATAGTCTCATCCCTGTCAAATTTGCATTGTAGCCTCAAGCCGCAATAAATCCGGCTGAGGTTTTATTGCAAGCCTCTTCTGAGCAGTGTAGAGCCTGACACACAGTATTTTGATGAACGTACCTCATTTCGGAGCCGTAACAATGACGACCCGCATAATTCCCGTCGACGTTTTTGATCTTGTCGTCTTTGGTGCCACGGGCGATCTCGCCCAGCGCAAGCTCATCCCAGCTCTTTATCACCGCGACGAACAGGGCCAGATCCCGGCCGATGCGCGCATCATCGGCACGTCGCGCCGTTCGTTAAGCGATGATGAATACCGTGCCTTTGCCAAAGCCTCACTTGAAGCTCATGTCGAAAAAGAATTGTTGCAGCCAGAAACCGTGGCGCGATTCCTTGCGCGCATTTCCTATGTGGCCGCCGAAGCTGGCAAGGAAGATGGCTGGCCGAAGCTTGATGCCGCTCTCGATAGTAACCCCGACCGCATTCGCGTGTTTTATCTCGCGGTGGGCCCTGATCTTTTCGCACCCATTTGCGAGCGCTTGGGCAAGCATCATCTGGTCACGCCAAATTCGCGCGTGGTGGTTGAAAAGCCATTGGGCAAAGATGGCGCTTCAGCCCATGCCTTGAATGATGCCATTGGTGCCGTCTTCCCCGAACCATCCATCTACCGCATCGATCATTATCTCGGCAAAGAGACCGTCCAGAATTTGATGGCCCTGCGCTTTGCCAATGCGTTGTTCGAGCCCCTGTGGAATGCCAGCTACATCGACCATGTGCAGATCACCGTGGCAGAAACACTGGGCGTTGAAGGCCGTGCCGGTTATTATGATACGTCAGGTGCTTTGCGCGACATGGTGCAGAACCACATCCTGCAGCTTCTGTGTCTCGTGGCCATGGAGCCACCAAATTCGATGGAGGCTGATGCCGTCCGCGATGAAAAGCTGAAAGTTCTGAAATCATTGAACCCGATAACGGCAGCCCACATGGAAAGCCATGTGGTGCGTGGCCAATATCGCGCTGGCGCATCAACGGTAGGGGCTGTCGGAAGTTATCACGATGATCTGGGCAATCCCAATTCAACCACGGAGACCTTTGTGGCTTTGAAAGCCGAGATTGGCTCCTGGCGCTGGAATGGCGTCCCATTTTATCTTCGCACCGGAAAGCGCCTGCCGCAGCGCGTGTCCGAAATCATGGTGCAGTTCAAGCAGGTGCCCCACAATGTGTTCCTGAAAACGGCAGGTCATTTGCAGCCCAACCGCCTGGTGCTGCGCCTGCAGCCTGATGAGGGTGTGAAATTGTGGTTGGCGGTGAAGGAACCAGGCCCGGGGGGCCTCCGTTTCAAATATGTGCCTTTGGATATGAGCTTTGCCGAAGCCTTTGCCGTGCGTCAGCCTGAGGCTTACGAACGTCTGTTGATGGATGTTGTGCGCGGTAACCAGACGCTGTTCATGCGCCGCGATGAAGTGGCCGCCGCTTGGCGCTTTGTTGATCCCATTCTTGATTTCTGGAAAGAGAGCCCGGACGAACCCAAGCCCTATACATCGGGCACCTGGGGCCCGACAGCCGCAATCGCGCTGATCGAGCGTGACCATCGCACCTGGTATGAGTCAGAAACCGAATGATTGCTGAAAGGCACATGTTCGAAGATGGCGCCAGCCTTGCTGCGGGCCTCGCCAAAAAAGTGGCTGATCTTCTGCGCGAGACTGTGGCCGACAAGGGCCATGCCATCCTGGCGGTCTCCGGCGGCACCACACCACAGCCCTTCTTTCAGGCCCTTTCAGCAATCGATCTGAATTGGGGCAAGGTGCAAGTCACACTGGTTGATGAGCGCCAAGTCCCCGAGGACAGCCCGCGTTCCAATGCCAAACTGGTGAAGGAAAGCCTGTTGCAGGACAAGGCTGCGGCAGCGCACTTTGTGCCGCTCTATCAAAATCTCGCAGCCTCTGATCTTGGCAACTTTGATATCGCCATTCTCGGCATGGGCAATGATGGCCACACGGCGTCATTCTTTCCGGGCGGTGACGAGCTGGAATCAGCCCTTGATCCCGATGGCAAGACCGCCATTCTGGAGATGAGCGCGCCAGCAGCTGGTGAACCTCGCCTCACATTCACTCTGCCAAAACTTCTCGCCGCACAACATCTCTTCCTTCACATTCAAGGCGCAGAGAAGATGGCCGTGCTCGATCAGGCGCTGAGCGGAAGTAACATTCTGGAAATGCCCATTCGCGCGGTATTATACGCAAAAACCCCCGTTGAACTTTATTGGTGCCCTTGAGGGAATAATATGTCGACCCACAAAACAATTTCGCTCGTCACCGACAATATAAAAAAGCGCAGTGCCGAGAGCCGCGCCCGCTATCTCGACAAGATTGCCAAGGCCCATGACACAAAACCAAAGCGCAAATCTTTGGGTTGCGCCAATCTCGCCCATGGCTTTGCCGCCTGCAACATTTCAGACAAGCACGCCCTGCGCGATGGCTCTGGTCCCAACCTTGCGATTGTCACGTCCTATAATGACATGCTCTCGGCCCATCAGCCGTTTGAGTTTTATCCAAACCTCATTCGCGATGCGGCGCGCAGCGCAGGCGGCACGGCGCAAGTGGCCGGTGGTGTTCCAGCGATGTGCGATGGTGTGACCCAAGGCGAAACCGGAATGGAATTGTCACTGTTCTCGCGCGACGTGATTGCACTATCAACCGCCGTGGCGCTGTCACACCAGATGTTTGATTCATCGGTCTATCTTGGTGTCTGCGACAAGATCGTGCCGGGGTTGATCATTGGGGCCTTGAGCTTTGGTCATTTGCCTGCCGTGTTCATTCCAGCAGGGCCAATGACTTCGGGTCTCTCCAATGATGAAAAATCAAAAGTGCGCCAGCTTTATGCCGAAGGCAAAGTGGGGCGCGATTTGCTGTTGGAAGCAGAATCCCAAGCCTATCACGGCCCTGGAACCTGCACATTCTACGGCACGGCCAATTCAAACCAGATGCTGATGGAAATCATGGGACTGCATTTGCCGGGCTCCACCTTCATCAATCCCGGCACGACATTGCGCGACGCCTTGACCAAGGAAAGCGCAAAACAGGCGATGGAGATTTCATCGCTGGGCAACCGCTATACGCCCATCGGCAAGATCTATGATGAAAAGGCCGTGGTGAACGGTGTTGTGGGCCTGCTCGCCACCGGGGGCTCCACCAATCATACCATGCATCTTCTTGCGATGGCCGCAGCGGCGGGCATTGTTTTGACATGGGACGACATTGCCGATCTTTCAGCCAGCGTGCCGTTGCTCACCCGCATCTATCCCAATGGCAAGGCCGATGTGAACCATTTCAATGCGGCAGGGGGAATGGGTTATTTGATCCGCGAGCTTTTGGGGGCAGGCCTTCTTCATGAAGATGTGACCACCATCATGGGCGAGGGCCTTTCGGCCTATCTGAAAGAACCCGGTCTTGGGGCCGATGGGTCCATCACCTGGCGCGATGCCGCAAAGCAATCGGCTGATACCACTGTGTTGCGCGGCGCTGCCGAGCCGTTCCAGGAAACGGGCGGCCTCAATGTTCTCGAAGGTCCTTTGGGGCGTGCCGTCATCAAGTCTTCAGCGATCCCTGAAGACCGCCACGTCATTGAAGCGCCGGTTGCCGTGTTTCATTCGCAAGAGGAATTGCTGGAGGCGTTCAAGGCCGGAGCCTTGAACCGGGATGTGATTGCCGTGGTGCGCTTTCAGGGCCCAAAGGCCAATGGCATGCCGGAACTTCACCGCATGACGCCTCCGCTTGCTGTCTTGCAAGGCCGTGGCCACCGCGTAGCGCTGATCACCGATGGCCGCATGTCAGGCGCCTCGGGAAAAATTCCCGCCGCCATTCATGTAACTCCCGAAGCCGCTGATGGTGGACCCATCGCCAAACTGCGCGATGGCGATATTGTCAGGCTTGATGCCAACAAGGGAACCTTGAAGGTTCTGGTCGAGCCGCGCGAATTTGCCGCGAGGCCTTGCGCCACCTTGGATATGAGCGGCAATGAATTCGGCACAGGCCGCGAACTCTTCACCGCCTTCCGCCAACTCGCCGGCCGCGCCGATCAGGGCGCATCAATTTTCGGAGCTGTATAAGTGTCCTCTCCCGTGAAGCGGGAGAGGAGGGGGACCCGCCGCGAAGCGGTGGGGAAGGTGAGGGAATGCGTGATCTACGCAAACTGAACCAGGCCAGGACGCTCCGTAAGGATAGCACACCCGCCGAAGTGAAGCTTTGGGAACAGTTGCGAAACCGCCAATTGGAGGGGTTCAAATTTCTTCGTCAGGCAACAATTGGACCCTATATCGTAGACTTCCTGTGCCGTGAGAAGAAATTGGTAGTGGAGTTGGATGGCTGGACGCACTCCACGCCCGAAGAATTGACTTATGATGCCCGACGAACAGCCTATCTGCAAAACCAAGGATATCGAGTTTTGCGCTTTGACAATATAGAAGCTCTTGAAGGCATGGACCCATTGCTGGTACTTGTTTTGGAAGCTCTACAGAAATGATTGAAACCCGTCCCTCATCTTCCCCATTGCTTTGCAACGGGTCCCCTTCTTCTCCCGCAGGCGGGAGAAGACAATATGGTGTCCAATGAAAATTAAGAACCCGCAAAAAGGTCTCGAAGCTTCGCTGCTCAAGGCACCTGTCGTTCCCGTGATGGTGATTGAGAATTTGAAAGACGCCGTACCTCTGGCGCGCGCCCTGGTGAAGGGCGGCTTGCCCGTTTTGGAAATCACGCTGCGCACCGAAGCGGCACTGGAATGCATCAAGGCGATTGTCGCTGAAGTCGAAGGTGCCATTGTGGGCTCCGGCACGGTGCTCACGGCAAAACAGCTGCGCCAATCACAAAAAGCAGGCTGTGTGTTTGCGGTCTCGCCCGGCTCAACCGGGAAACTTCTGGGTGCTGCCGAAGATGAAGATATCGCACTGCTCCCTGGTGCGGCGACGGCGAGCGAAGCCATGGCGCTTCTCGAATGGGGCTATGCCTTACAGAAATTTTTTCCCGCTGAAGCCGCAGGCGGTGCTGCCTATCTCTCAAGCCTGGCCTCACCCCTGCCGCAAATAAAATTCTGTCCCACAGGCGGTATTACGCCAGAGCTTGCACCAAAATATCTGAAGCTTTCGAATGTCATTACCTTGGGCGGCTCATGGATGGCGCCCAAGGCCATGGTGCAGGAAGGCAAATGGGACGAGATTGAAAAGCTGGCCCGCGCCGCAGCGGGCTTGGCCAAAGTCTCGTAGGTCGATCACCGACCTTGTCAGATTGGTTCTGTGCTTTGGCTTTTCGCTGACTTGCGACCGCGCCACAGAAATTTGAACGGCTCGATCAGCAACGTATCAAAGTCGCGTGAATTGCGACCTGCAAGCCCTTCATGGTCAAGGCCCATGCCAGCGGCTTTTCCGCAGCGGTAAGTGCCAAAGAGCCGATCCCAAATTGTAAACGTGCCGCCATAATTGCTGTCAGTCTGAATGGCCAATGGCGAGTGGTGCACACGGTGAATGCGCGGCTTGACGATCACCCATTCCAGCGCTGTGGACAGACGATCAGGCACTTCAATGCGGCTGTGGTTAAACAGGTCCACCAACATGGTGAGCACGAAAGTCGCCAGCAATACGCTGAGAGAGGGCGAGAGCACAAAGGCTAGAGCGGATATTGTCAGGATGGAGGTTATGTCTTCCAACGGGTGGTGGCGGATCGCCGTTGATGCCTCCATCTCTTCATCGCAGTGATGGATCCTGTGAAACGCCCAAAACAACCGATAGCGATGCAGGCCGAAATGCAAGCAATAAACCGACAGCGTGAGCGCCAGCGCCCAGACCAGAAATTCAACGGGCCAACCCAAGGGCCGGATATATTGGCCAAGGCCATAGCCCAATGTGACAGAGGTGTTCGCTGCGGCAATCCCCGTAATCGGGATCAGGAATGAAACGAATTGTCCAGCCACAGAAAGGCCCCCGTGCAGTGGCCATTTGCGGGCCATAGCGGCGCGCTGTTCAGCGTGGGCCAGAAAAAAATCTAACCCGCAGAACAGAACCAGGCAAACAGGAAAGGCATAGTTAAAAAGCGTCATGACAAAACCGGACGGCCTCTGCCCGGTTCAATCCGCCGGGCTTAAAAATTAAGTCCGTGCTTTATATACGCGATAGACACCGTAGCCAACCGCGGCAACAGCAACGCCCCAAGGTCCACCAATCACGCCCAGCAACGGGCCAGGTGTTGGTGACCAAGTTACGCCCATCGCCATGCTGGCAGTTCCAGCCAATGCAGCTAAAGCAAATATGTACTTCATTCGATTTCTCCCTGTGGTGGTTCCGAATAAGTTTGTAGCGGTGTCAGGTCCGCGCTTTGTATACGCGATAAACACCGTAGCCAACCGCGGCAACAGCAACACCCCATGGTCCACCAATCAAGCCGAGCAATGGGGCTGGCGTCGGCTGTGCGCAAAGAGCACCCAACGCCATCGAGGCGGTTCCAACCAAAGCAGCAAAAGCATAAACGTATTTCATGTCATTTTCTCCCGTGGCAGCCCCAGCGTCCCACATTACAACTTTGTAAGGGACTTAAAATTGCGCGTCAAGTGTGGTTACCAAATGGGAAAAGTGCCAACTTTGGCAAACCGCGCCCAGCTCGCTATATATGGCAGGCCGCACCTTCTTTCCTCGCGCTGAGGCCTACTCCTCCGATCGCCCCGTATTTTCCCTGTCGCGGAAATAGTGCTTCTTGATCGGGAAAGGTGGCAACCAT
>JBDSTO010000273.1:0-7932 GCA_039928255.1 Aestuariivirga sp.
TTTAATTGCCATTCCGGAATTCCAAATCGACGATCATGGCAAGGTTCCACATTTTGCTGCGGCGCACAATTGAAATCACGCGAGAACGGCCAAGCGTTTAGTCCGTATGGAAAACCTGCTCCATGCGGGCCCACCATTCGCCGGGCTTGCGCGTGCTTAAGGCAGTCTGCATGGGATCGGTGATTTTCCACCAGTCCTTCATCTCAGGGATGAGTTTCATCTTTTCCATGTCGGCGGCAAAATCGGTGCCGTGATATTCCCAATAGGCAAAGAGCAGATTTTCCGGCTCCTTCAGGAAAATCGAATAGTTCTTGATATTGGAATCGGCAATTCCCTTCAAAACGGCGGGCCACACCGCCGCATGAATGCGTTTATATTCCGCAATGATCTCCGGCTTCAGACCGATCACCTGTCCCATGCGTTCCATGATCTACCCCTTGGTTTTCTTGGCGAGATTCTTTTCAACCGTGGCAAAGGCCTTTTGATAAACATTGGCCTCGGTGCGCGGAATGAGAACGAGATCATCATGCGCACTCGCCACCCAGTCCCCCGTCCACGCGCCGAACGTCGTGTTATCAGCCGTCACGGGCCAAAGCCGCGGCCCTGACACATAGTTGAGCCACGGAATTTCTGACTTGGTGATGCGATAGAGAAAAGAGCGCTGCTGGTCATCCAGTGACAGCAGCTCCTCATTCAAATGCCCCTCGCCGAAATAGAAATCGCGCACGCCGGAAACCTTGTCGGAACGCGCACGGTTCAACATTCTCATCTTGGTGATTTCATCATGCCAGCCGCCCATGCCGGAAAAATCTCGAATGACACCCCACACATCGGCAACCGGAGCCTTGATGACACGCGACGTCCAGACCTTGTTCGGTCCCCACGCTTTCCACCTTTCAGCACCCTGGGGCGCTTGCGGTTTTTCTGCTTTGATTTTCGCGTTGAGCGCCTTCCAGCCGCCAGCAAAGACATTCTGTGAAACGATCTTCACATATTTGCCTTCATCGCCTGGTGCCTCATCAAACGTCGCTTCCCATTCCGCAAAAGTCTGGTCGGAATGGGTAACCGGCATCAATCGGATGGTGGCGATATAATTCTTGATCGGAAACGCTGGCTTCTCAAAATTATAGGAAAAGCTGTGGTTGGCATCATCAAGCGACAACAATCGTTCACGAACATGCGTGCCATCAGCCACATGAAACGATCGTACACATCCCACAACATCGGAATCCAACCCACCTTCAATCTTGGAATCCGTAACCCCTGGTGCCCAACTGGGCAGCCCGTTGAAATCGCGGATCAGACTCCACACAGTTTCGATGGGGGCCTTGATGATCGCACTGGCGTAGGCTCTGGCCATCACAGACTCCTAAAATGAAATGGATTTGAAATTTTTGGTTTGCGCGGTCAGCGCCACTTCGGTCGGCAAACGCTCCATCGAACTTGCGCCATAGAACCCGTGAATGTGCTTGGAGTGTTTCAAAACATATTCAGCATCGGCGGGTGATGAAATTGGTCCGCCATGACAGATCACAATGACATCCTTACGCACTTTCATGGCGGCCTCGGCCCAGCCATCAATGATGTCGGGACATTGCTCAAGTCGCAAAGCCGTTTCGGCACCAATGGCCCCACCCGTCGTCAGGCCCATATGCGGCACGATAATGTCAGCACCTGCCTTGGTCATCGCCACGGCTTCGTCGGCTGAGAACACATAAGGTGTGGTCAGCAAGTCGCGTGCATGGGCTTTTGCAATCATGTCAATTTCCAAGCCATAACTCATGCCGGTTTCTTCAAGATTGGCCCTGAAAGTTCCATCGATCAAACCGACGGTTGGAAAATTCTGAATGCCCGAAAATCCCATGGTTTTGATCCGGTCGAGAAATTCATCCATGATTAGGAATGGGTCTGTTCCATTGACACCTGCCAGAACCGGCGTGTGTTTCACCACAGGCAAAACTTCACGCGCCATTTCCAGCACAATGTCATTGGCATTGCCGTAAGCCAAAAGCCCGGCAAGAGAACCCCGCCCCGCCATGCGGTAGCGCCCGGAATTGTAAATGACGATGAGATCAATGCCGCCTGCTTCCTCGCATTTGGCCGAAAGCCCCGTGCCTGCGCCACCGCCTATGATGGGCTGGCGCTTCGCAATCATGTTGCGAAATTTTTCCAGCAGGGCCGCACGTTCAATTCTCGCCATCTATGCAATCTCCTGAAACGAATGAACCACGGCATCCGCGAACGCCGCGCTGTTGATATGGGCGTCGACTTCCACAAGCCTGCGGTTGGGTGCTGATTTCCAGCCCGCACGAATAGCGGAAAACAGCGCCTGGTCAGCAAGGCTATCCGCAAAAATCTGACCTTCGGCATCAATGGCCGAAACGCCGCGCAGCGGCAACAGAAACCGGACCGGGCCCGTCATCTGATTCAAACGATTTACAATCCATGTGCCGATCACTGCATTTTCCTGCGGTGTCGTCCGCATCAATGTGACCGAGGAATTATGGACATGAAACTTGCGGCTTGCGTAATTTTGCGGAACGCTTTCGCGTGGACCAAAATTCACCATGTCGACCGCACCAACCGACCCCACATAGGGAACCTTGGTTCGGATGACCGATCCAAAGCGATCATCCGTGCATGGCAAAATACCACCGAATAAATGATCTGCCACTTCCGTTGTCGTTACATCGATCAAGGCTTTGAGATAGCCGGAATCGACCAGCTTCTCCATGCACTGCCCGCCAGTCCCCGTGGCATGGAACACAAAACTTTCGCAACGCTCATCAATCGCCTGGCGCACCTTGCTCACGCATTCAGTGGTCACACCAAACATGGTGATGCCGACGGGGAGCTTTGTATCGAGTTCTTGCGGCACAGCATTGAGAACCATGCCCACAACCGCATGGGCGGCATTGCCGATGACCTGCCGCGAAATGGCATTGAGCCCGGCCACATCTGCCACCGAATGCATCATCGCAATGTCGGAGGCACCGACGAATGATGCAACATTGCCCGATGCCAAAGTGGAAACCATGAGTTTGGGAACACCAATCGGAAGGGCGCGCATACCCGCAGTAACGATTGTGGAATTGCCAGAACCACCCATGCCGAGAACAGCGCCCACATCGTTTTGAGACAGTATGAAATGAGCGAAGGCTTCAGCCATTGCCGTCACAGCCTTGCCGCGATCATCAAGCCCTAGAACTGCCGAGACTCCGCCCGGATGAAAATTCGCAACATGTGCAGCACTCACGTCCGCTGCAAATTTGCCGGACGATGTTGATACATCAACAACAACGCAATTCGCCCCGGCCATGGCAATGAGATCAGCCGCATAGTTCAGCTCAGCGCCTTTCGTGTCGCAGGTCCCCACGACATAAATGCGTTTGGCCGTGTTCATTTTGCCCGGGCCCAACCCTGCTGCATGTGCTTCAGGCCCTCACGATAAACGCTCTCACGCGTCGGGAAAAAGTCACGCCACACGCGCGTTGCCGCAGCAAGTGCGGGCATTGCGCGGCCGAAAGCTTCAATGGTGATGAAGTCATCATATTTGGCAGCCCGCAAAGCCTTGAACGTCGCGGCCCATGGCACATGTCCTTTACCCGGCGTGCCGCGATCATTTTCAGAAATATGAACATGGATCATATGCCGCTTGATCGTCTTGATCGCGGCGACGGGGTCCTTCTCTTCAATGTTGGAATGGAAGGTATCATACATCGCCTTCACATGCGGATGATCAACTTCGTCGAGATAATCCGCCAACTGCGCCATCGTGTTGAGGAAATAACATTCAAAGCGATTAAGAGCCTCAAGAGCAAAGCGGACATCCTTTTTCGCGGCATAGTCCCCCACCTTGCGGTGAAAAGAAATGCCCCGATTGCGTTCAGCACTCGTGGGCGCATTGCCACTGAAATATCCCAGCTCAGAATGCATCGGCCCGCCAAGAATTTTAGCACCCAGTGCAGACGTGCAATCAATCACCCATTTTGCATAGTCAACGCCAGCGGCCCGCACCGCCTTGTCGGGCGACAGCGGGTTCTTGCCTGCACCAATGACGCTGACCACGCTGCGTTCCAAGCCAATCTTGTCGAGCTCCGCACCCATCCGAGCGTAATGATCGGGTGTGCCTTCAAACATCGGAATCTCAACCGTGTCATATCCGGTTTTTTTCAGCGCGCGGAAAATCGGGTAGTGTTCCTTGGTGACATGCGGTGTCCACAGCAGCAGGTTCATTCCGGTCTTCATGTGATCACCTCAAAATGTCCAAGCAGGATTGATCAATAGGTCGCTCGTCCGCCGGAGATGTCGAACACGGCCCCCGTGGAGAATGAGCTTTCGTCACTGGCAAGCCAGCACACAAGATTGGCTACTTCATCAACCGTGCCAAATCGTCCGCGCGGGATTTTCGACAGCATGAAATCAATATGGGTCTGCGGCATTTGGCTGAAGATCGGCGTGCGAACCGCCGCAGGTGTCACCGCATTGACCGAGATGTTGTGCTTGGCAACTTCCTTGGCGAGCGACTTGGTAAAACCAATCACTGCTGCTTTCGACGCAGAATAAGCCGAAGCATTGGGGTTGCCTTCCTTGCCGGCAATCGAGGCAATGTTGACGATGCGGCCATAGTCCTGGGCAATCATGTGTGGCATCACAGCCCGGTTCGTGAAGAACGTGCCATTGACGTTGATGTCCATCACCTGCTGCCAGCCATCAATCGGAAATTCCACAACCGGAACCGTCGGCCCTGTAATCGCAGCACTGTTCACCAGAATGTCGATGCCGCCCAGTTGCGAAAGCGTTTCCTTCACCGCATTTTCAACCGAAGCAAAATCCGCAATGTTGACCTTGATGCCGCCGTTCAAATCCCAGACGACGGCCCTGCCGCCCTCCGCGTTGATCCGCTTGACTACGGCTTCGCCGATTCCCGAGGCGCCACCGGTTACAACTGCTCTACGTCCTGAAAATCGCATTCAATTCACTTTCTGGTTCGATTGTCGCGTCTATGTGGAGAAGGAATTAATCGGCAGGGCGGCAGAACGCCAACTCCTGCTGTTTCACTTTCCCACGTCTTCCCATTTTCCTGTCCGTGCTGATTTCAAGACAGCATCGGTAACCAGATCCGTTTGCAGCGCGTCTTTGAAGGTTGGCGCTGCGGGCTTGCCGCTTGCCAGACCTGCAATGAAATCTGCGGCCTGATGGATGAAGGAATGCTCATAGCCGATCTGAAGACCAGGCACCCACCAGTTCGCCATGTAGGGATGATCGCTATCGGTGATATGGATCGAACGCCAGCCGCGTTCACGGCCTTCATCGCGGTGATCAAAATATTGCAGGCGGTGCAGATCATGAAGATCCCATGCAATTGAAGCATGCTCGCCGTTGATCTCTAACGTGTAAAGCGCCTTGTGACCGCGCGCATAACGCGTTGCCTCGAAGTTGGCGAGCGAGCCATTGGCAAACTTGCCGATGAACAAGCTGGCATCATCAATACCGACTTTTTCTACCTTGCCCGTGATGTTGTGGTGGCGTTCCTTGATGAAGGTTTCAGTGAGACCCGAAACCTTCTCAATCGAACCATTGAGCCAGAGCGCTGTGTCGATGCAATGTGCGAGAAGATCGCCCGTGACACCGCTGCCCGCCACACCCACATCAAGACGCCACAGCCCCTGCCCGCCTTGCGGCAAGTCTTTTGAAATTGTCCAGTCCTGCAGGAATTTCGCGCGGTAATGGAAAATCTTGCCGAGCTTTCCTTCATCAATCATCTGCTTGGCAAGGGTGACAGCAGGCACGCGGCGGTAATTATACCAGACCATGTTGGCAACGCCCGCCTTCTCAACCGCATCGACCATCTTGCGTGATTCAGCAGCGGAACGACCCAATGGCTTTTCGCACATCACCATCTTACCGGCCTTGGCGGCGGCAATGGCAATTTCCATATGCGTGTCATTGGGGCTGGCGATGTCGATCAAATCAATCGACTTGTCATCAACCAGCTTCTGCCAATCGGTAACCGAGGATTCATATCCCCATTGCTCGGCAAAAGCCTTGCCCTTATCAGCGCTGCGCGCACAGATGGTCTTCAAAACGGGCTGGTACGGCACATCAAAGAAATGACCAACCTGCGAGAATGCGTTGGAATGGGTGCGGCCCATGAAGCCATAACCCACCATGCCGATATTGAGCTTCTTCTTGGCCATTATGCCACCCATCCATGCTTGTCGCGCACCTTGATCATGGTGGCCAGAATGTCGTTCCAGGTCTTCTGCTGCATCATCACGTCATTGGGGAACATGCAGCCATCCCAACAAATATGACGGAACGCTTTGGTGAGTTCGCCGTCCTTGCCGCGCAACCACATGCCCGCATGCTTGGGAATATCAAGCTTGCCCTTGGGATCGGTGACCATGCAGTGCTTGCCGGTCTTGTCGTGATAGCCGAGGCCTTTCACCGTGCCGTCATTTTGAGCCACATGGAAATCAATCGTCCAGGGGCGCAGCGCATCGGTCATCTTCTTCAGCGCTTCATCAAGAAGCTTCTTGTTCTTCCAGTCATACTTGGCAGGAAGCAGGCGAGACTTCGGCGCGTTGTAACCCATCGTATACAGAAGTGTGTGCGCCATGTCGGCCTGAAAGCCGATGGTCTGTGGCCGATCAACCTCTTCAAACGTGTTGATCATGTCTTTCCATGAATGCATGCCGCCCCAGCAGATTTCACCTTCAGCGGCCAGGCGTTCACCATAGTCAGATGCAACGCTGCAGGCCTCGCGGAATGTCCTGGCAATCTTCTTGGTGTTGCCCACGGGGTCCTTGTCCCATTCGGTCGGGCTTGCCGCTGAATCGATGCGCACCACACCATAGTGGCGAACGCCAAGATCACGGAGTCGCTTGCCAAGCTTGCAGGACTTCTCGACATTGGCGACAAACTTCTTGCGGTCAGCAACCGACCCCATGGCCGAACCACCACCGACAGGCGGCCACACCGGTGCCACGATGGAACCGATGTTGAGATTCTTGGCACGCACCTTGTCGGCCAGGGCCTTCACTTCATCGTCAGTGAAATCAATATTGGTGTGCGGCGCCACATGGAAAATATCGATGCCATCAAACTTGACGCCATTCACCTCGGCCTTCGCCGTCAGGTCAATCAACGTATCAAGCCCGATGCCCGGCTCTGAGTCTGAGCCTTTGCCAACAAGGCCCGGCCACATCGCATTGTGCAATTTTGGAAAATTGTTTTCGTTCGCCATGAATCCTCCCAGAGCAACTTAGTTTTTTCGAAACATAACCAAATTTTGTCCTTGCTGTCTACAACTGATATATTAGTATTGCAGATATGCTCGTCAAAATGCCAACCCTCAAAGTTGACCGCAAACTGCCATTGCGTGACCAAATCTATGCGATGGTGCGCAAGCTGATTTTGACGGGAACCATCGGCCCAGGTACCGCCATTGATGAGAAGGCCATCGCTGCACAATTGAAAGTCTCGCGCACCCCCGTGCGTGAAGCGTTGAAAAAATTGAGCGATGAACACCTTGTAGAAATTATCGCCCAGTCGGGAACGCGGGCAAGCCCCATCGACCCCAAGGAAATCAAACAGGCCTTTTTGATCAGGCGCGCGCTCGAAGCAGAAAGTGCTTCGCAGGCCGCACCCCGCATGACGCAGGAACATGCTGACAATCTCTCAGAAATTCTGCGTCAGCATGCCCGCGCCATCGAGCAGCAAAATTATGTGACCGCCATCAGCTTCGATGACAAGTTCCACCGCTACCTGACGGAGATGAGTGACTTGCCCCTGCTCTGGCGCAGCATCGAAGTGTCAAAAGGCCAGTTGGACCGTTGCCGCCATTTGATGTTGCCGCGCCTGGGTGAGGCCGAAACAACATTGGAGCATCATCGAAGAATCATCCGCGCGTTGAATCTCAACAACCCC
>JBDSTO010000274.1:0-5316 GCA_039928255.1 Aestuariivirga sp.
CAAGGCAAAATGTTCGGTGCGTCCGGTCGATGGCGTCTCGATCAAAATCTCGCGCGATGACCCCACCTCGCGATTGAGGAATGCTTGTAACCGCTCATCTCCCTTGGCCCGCAACAGTGCTGCGCGCTGCTTGATGACACCCTGCTCAACCGCAGGCATTTTAGCCGCCGGTGTGCCGGGCCGTGGCGAATAGGGAAACACATGCAAATAGGTGAGCCCGCAAGCCTCAACAATATCAAGCGAGTTTTCAAACATCTCGTCCGTCTCGGTCGGAAAGCCTGCGATAATGTCGGCGCCGAACACCATGTCGGGGCGGCGCTCGCGCAGCGCCTCGCAAAACTCGATTGTGTGCTCGCGGCTGTGGCGGCGTTTCATGCGCTTCAAAATCATGTTGTCGCCAGACTGCAGCGAGAGATGAAGATGCGGCATCACGCGGGATTCTCCCGTGATCACGTCAATCAATTCATCATCAGCTTCAATGGAATCAATTGAGGAAAGCCGTAGCCGCTTCAAGTCCGGCACATCTTTGAGAATGCGCGACAGCAGAGCACCAAGCTTGGGTGCCCCTTCAAGATCAGCCCCCCAGCTTGTGAGATCAACGCCCGAAAGCACAATCTCATTGTGCCCTTCCGCAACGAGGCGGCGCACCTGTTCCACCGCATCAGCAATCGGCACCGAGCGGGAATTACCACGCCCAAAAGGAATGATGCAAAACGTGCAGCGATGATCACACCCATTTTGAACCTGCACGAAAGCCCGCGTCCGCGCCGTCAACCGATCAATCATCGGCGGGCGGGTTTCTTTAACCTGCATGATGTCAGAGACATCCACGCGTGGACGGTTGCTGCCCGGCACCCACGCCGACGCCTGCAACTTTTCTTCATTGCCCATAATGCGTGTCACCTCCGGCATCGCGGCAAACATGTCGGGATCAGTTTGCGCGGCACAACCCGTGACTATGATTTGTGATTCAGGATTTTCGCGATGCGCCTTGCGAATGGCTTGCCTAGCCTGCCGTGTGGCTTCCGCCGTCACCGCACAGGTGTTGAAGATGATCGCATCTTGAAGCCCGGCCTTTTCGGCATGGCCGCGCATGATCTCGGACTCGAATGTGTTGAGCCTGCATCCGAAGGTATGAAGCGCTGGTGCCGTCACGAAAGCAGGCCTTCGGGCAGTACACCGTCGAATTCATATTCAACAGGCCCCGTCATAATGACATGCCCGTTCTCTTCATTGACTGCCATGAACAGATCACCACCAGGCAACGTCACCCGGCACTTGGCATCAATCAGCTTTAACCGAAACCCCGCCGCCATGGTGGCGCAGGCCGCAGTTCCGCACGCCTTGGTGAGGCCCGCACCGCGCTCCCACACTTTGAGGATCACATGATTGCGCGCCACAACCTTCGCAAATGAGATATTGGCGCGTTCGGGAAACATTGGATGATTTTCCAGCATCGGCCCGGCGCGGCCCAAATCCACCACGTCGAGATCATCAACCCAGAAGATGCAATGCGGGTTACCGACATTAACAACTGACGGCGAATGAATGAGCGGCTTGTCGATCGGGCCATATTGCAGCTCGATGCGGCGCGTATCGGCAAAGGGTTCCGAGAGCGGAATATCCTTCCAGTCGAACTTGGGCTTGCCCTGGTCAATGGTGACCAGCAGTGGCCCGGCCTTTTTCGCCACCAACATGCCGCCCTTGGTTTCAATGCTGGCCGTGGTGCTGTGCTGTTCATCAAACAAAAGGTCAGCAATGCAGCGCGAGGCATTGCCGCAGGATTCAACCTCGCCGCCTTCGGCATTCCAGATCCGCATGCGCACTTCAGCGCGCGTCGAATTTTCTAGAACGATCAACTGGTCACAGCCAATGCCAGTCTTGCGGTCGGCGATGGCGCGTGCCTGAGATTCTGACACGGCAAGGGGAACCTTGCGGGCGTCTAAAACCACAAAATCATTGCCAAGACCGTTCATTTTCCGAAATGCGAGAGACATGGACGGCTTATATGGGAAAAACGCTGCGGAATGCTACCCCTGCCGCTTTAACGCAGTTTCGGTGGCACCTTCTCCCTCCTCACGAAGTGGGGAGGGTGGCATGCGCAGCATGACGGGTGGGGATGGCGCAATTAACCATTGAAGTCATCGCCGCCCCACCCACCAGCCGCTTTGCGGCGTTCGTAAGAACTCACCCCTCCCCAAAACTTGGGGAGGGAGAGATCGACCTCACTTCACCGGAATGAAAATCTCGATCCTGCTGTTTTCGTCCGCCGCATCAAAATCCGCACCATAGACTTCAAACTGCGGCCCGGGCGCAACTTCAAGTTTGGCCGCAGGCAGACCTTCATCAAAAATCTTCATCCAGGTTTGGGATATCTTGTCGAGCGGCCCCTCATGCACAAACACCGCCGTCTTGCGCGCCGGGATCGTGAGCGTGGCGAGATAGCCCGCAACCTCGCCAGCATCTTTCACCTCGGCCGCCACCAAATAATCCATATGCCCCTGCCCATCGAAATTATGGCACACGCCATAGGCGAGAAATCCAACCTGCCCCGCAATCTTCCCAAAATCCTCCATGAACAACGCCCATTGCTCTTTCATGCCGGGATTGGGCCCAATTTTGTAGGTGCTGTTGCGCCCAGCGAGGATGAGGGGAGAAGTGGTTTCAATTCGAGGGGATAGGGGCATGGGCCAAGTCTATCAGATTCCCAATTCCCTTCCAGTGAGCATCATTCGCCCCGCCGTCATTAACCTTTTCCCCCGTCATCCCGGCGAAGGCCGGGATCCAGCTTTAAATTGGCAAGACGAGAAGAAAGCTGGGCCCCGGCCTTCGCCGGGGTGACGGTAACATATTGATGTGCTATTGGAGACCGATGAACATCACCTTCGAAACCGAACAAGAGACTGACGGACGCTGGCTGGCCGAAGTGCCGGAATTGGCGGGCGTCATGGCCTGCGGCGCAACTGAGCTTGAAGCCGTGGGCCGTGCAGAGGCTATGGCGCTTCGCGTCTTGGCTGAACGTATCGAACATGGCGAAATAGCACCTATGGATGTCCGGGTTGTAGTTGCCGCCGCATGAGCGGCTTTCCATCCGCCAAGGTCTAGAAGTTTTAGAGACATCACCGTGAAAGACATTCTCAAGAGGTTGGGTTACGTTTTTTGGTGGGCCTCATGGGTGGGCGCTGCCTTCTTTGTTGTCATGGGCGGCCTAATGGTTTTTCAAGGCGGCGTTCGAGGCGAACTAATCTTAGTCGTGGCCATTATCGCAGTGATACTGGGGTTGGGTAGAGCCCTGAAATACATTTTGTCTGGCGAATAGATTTTTAATCCAGACTGACCCAGTGCCCAAACGACCTATAATTTGACTTCCCGCCCTGTTTCCCCTATGTCCCCGCCATCCAAGACGTAATCTTACGTTTCGAGGCTTTTTCGCACATGGGGTTTTCTTTCCCGGGAGGCGGATCGGCCAACATCCGGCAGCGAGTTTCGCTCCCGGGTGTCGTTTCGTTTGGTTTGCGGGTTGGAACGAAATTCCATCGCCTTCTCCCGTTCGAAGAATGGGAGAATGTGGCCGTAAGGCCGGATGAGGGCTCTTTCTTTGCGTGACAAAGAACCCTCTCCCGCCCTTCGGGCACCCTCTCCCATGCGAAGGCGCGCGGGCGAGGGCGAAGCAGCAGTGAGAAAGAATGTTTGAAACTTTAAGCGATCGTCTGTCTGGCATATTCGACAAACTCACAGGGCGCGGTGCCCTGTCTGAGGCTGATGTCGATGAAGCCATGCGCGAAGTGCGCCGGGCACTGCTTGAGGCTGACGTTGCCCTTGAGGTTGTAAAAACCTTCACCGAAAAAGTGCGGGCCCGGGCTGTGGGTTCCGAAGTCGTCAAATCGATCAAGCCCGGCCAGATGGTCATCAAGATCGTCCATGACACGCTGGTGGAAACCTTGGGCTCTGACCAGTCGGCCTTGAACCTTCGCGCCTCGCCACCCGTCGCCATTCTGATGGTGGGCCTGCAGGGCTCTGGCAAAACCACCACCACCGCCAAAATCGCCAAGCGGCTTTTCGAACGCGAGAAGCGCAAGGTTCTAATGGCCTCGCTTGATACGCAACGCCCTGCCGCACAGGAACAGCTCGCTGTTCTGGGCAAACAGGTGAAGGTCGACACGCTCCCCATCATCAAGGGCGAGACCCCCATTCAAATTGCCAAGCGCGCCATGTCGGAGGCCCGCAAGGGCGCTTATGATGTAGTGCTGCTCGACACGGCAGGCCGTTTGCATATTGATGAGACGCTGCTCGCCGAAGCCGCCGCGGTTCGTGATATTGCCAAGCCCAAAGAAACCCTGCTGGTCGCTGATTCATTGACCGGTCAGGACGCCGTCAACCTCGCCCGCAGCTTTGACCAGAAAATCGGCATCACCGGCATCGTGTTGACCCGTATTGATGGCGATGGCCGTGGCGGTGCAGCGCTCTCGATGCGCGCCGTAACCGGAAAGCCCATCAAGCTTTTGGGCACCGGCGAGAAACTCGACGGGCTGGAAGACTTCCATCCGGACCGTATTGCGGGCCGCATTTTGGGAATGGGCGACGTGGTTTCGCTCGTTGAAAAAGCCGCCCTCGAAATTGATCAAGACAAGGCCCAGAAAATTGCTGACCGGATGCGCAAAGGCTCATTCGATCTCAACGACCTGGCTGACCAGTTGCGCCAGATTGAAAAGCTCGGCGGCATGGGTGGTGTGATGAACATGTTGCCCGGCATGGGCAAGATGAAGAAACAGATTGAAGGCATGGACCTTCAGAAAAAAGTCTTCAATCACCAGCTCGCTATCATCGGTTCGATGACCAAGACCGAACGCCGCAATCCGAAGATCATGGATGCCAAGCGCAAGAAGCGCGTGGCCGCAGGTTCAGGCACCAAGGTTGAGGAAATCAACAAGCTCCTCAAGATGCATGTGCAGATGGCCGACATGATGAAGCAGATGGGCCAGGGCAAAGGCATGCTCGGCAAATTGATGGGCGGCAAGGCCGCGCCCGACGCAGCCGAAATGGAAAAGATGCAGGCCGAGCTTGCCAATCTTGATCCCAATGCCCTGCCCGAAGATATGAAGCAGTTGCTTAACGCTCCACAATCAACCCCTGGCCTTCCGGGCCTCGGCAGTCCGAAACTTCCTGGATTGGGTGGCCTTGGTGGCCTACCCGGTCTGGGTGGCAATCCCTTCAAAAATTTCCCCGGCATGGGGAAGAAGAAATAACATCAATCCACAGGAGAACTAAAAATGTCAGTTAAAATTCGTCTGTCCCGCGCGGGCTCCAAGAAGCGTC
>JBDSTO010000275.1:0-3116 GCA_039928255.1 Aestuariivirga sp.
AAGCCGCAGACTTTCATGAATGAATCGGGCCGCAGCGTGGGCGAGGCGGTGCGCTTTCACAACATTCCTTTGCAACATGTGTTTGTGTTTTATGACGAGCTTGATCTTGAGCCCGGCAAGGTTCGCGTGAAACTCGGTGGCGGGGCGGCGGGTCATAATGGCATTCGCTCGATTGCCCAGCACATCACGCCGGATTTCATGAGGGTTCGTCTTGGCATTGGGCATCCCGGTAACAAGGAGATGGTGATGCCGCATGTACTAGGTGACTTTGCCAAATCTGACCGCGAATGGCTTGTTGCAATGTTGGACGCAGTGGCGGACAACGCCGCGCTACTGATTGAAGGGTCCGAGGCCAAGTTTCAAAGCAAGGTGGCGATGATCGTCAATCCGCCGCGGCCCAATGGGTTCAAAGCCACTTAGTTTGGTGTTTGGAGCAGGGGCCAAACTTCCACCACGCCATCGCAAACCGCGCAAGGGACTTTCGAGACCATCTTGATGGCTTCATCAAGGTTCGCTGCTTCAATGACGGCGAAACCCGCGATGGGCAGAGGTGAAGTGAGATAGGCTTTGTTTTCGCGCGTGACGCCGGCTCCTTCGTGGTTGCGCACAAGAACGGGACTTCCAGCCACACCCATGATCGCTCCTTGTTGTTTCAAGGCTTCGTCCTGGGCGTGGGCGGCGTTGCGGACATCAACGGGGGTTCTGTCATATCCGGCCTCGTCGCCATAACCGATGGTCACAAATTTGGGCATGTCACTCTCCTTGTGAGGGGAACGTGCAAAACGCCCAAATGTTCCGCCGCAGGTGCCAGTAGACGGAACTCTCCACGCCCCCTATATGCAGCCCAAAGTCACCGGAGTTTTTCATATGGGTTTCAAATGCGGCATTGTGGGCTTGCCCAATGTGGGCAAATCGACATTGTTCAATGCGCTGACGCAGACCTCTGCAGCGCAAGCTGCCAACTATCCTTTCTGCACGATTGAACCCAATGTCGGCGATGTTGGCGTGCCTGATCCCAGGCTTGATGTGTTGGCCGAAATTGCGGGCAGCCAGCAGATTATTCCGACGCGTTTGACCTTTGTTGATATTGCAGGCCTGGTGAAGGGGGCTTCGAAGGGTGAAGGCCTGGGCAACCAGTTCCTCGCCAACATCCGCGAGACGGATGCCATTGCCCATGTGGTGCGCTGTTTTGAAGATGGCGATATCACCCATGTGGCGGGAAAGATTGATCCGCTGGCTGACATTGAAACCATCGAGACTGAGTTGATGCTCGCTGATCTTGATGCGCTGGAAAAGCGCCAGCCCGCTGCCGAGAAGAAAGGCAAGCAGGGCGACAAAGAGCAGAAGGAATTGGGCGAGTTGATGATGCGCGCGCTGGTGCTGTTGCGCGAGGGAAAGCCCGCGCGGCTGGTTGAGCGCACGAGTGATGAAGAAAAGATTTTTCAGGGCCTTGGTCTGTTGTCGTCAAAGCCCGTTCTTTACGTGTGCAATGTGGAAGAGGGCGCTGCTGATAAGGGCAACGAATTTTCTGATCGCGTGAAGGCCTTTGCCAAGACTGAGGGCAACGTTGCGGTTGTGGTTTCTGCCAAGATTGAAAGCGAGATCGCCATTCTGCCGCAGGCTGACCAGAAGGATTATCTTGATGCCGTGGGGCTCGCTGAGCCCGGCCTCAACCGTGTGATCCGCGCTGGCTATGAGTTGCTGGGGCTCTTCACTTATTTCACCGTGGGACCGAAAGAGGCGCGCGCCTGGACCATCACCAAAGGAACCAAGGCTCCAGCGGCGGCGGGTGTCATCCACACGGATTTCGAGAAGGGCTTCATCCGCTCAGAAACCATTGCCTATGATGATTATGTGTCAGGCAAGGGCGAAGCGGGGGCGAAGATTGCTGGCAAGTTCCGGCTTGAAGGCAAGGACTATGTGGTGGCCGACGGCGACGTGATGCATTTTAGGTTTAATACTTAAGTCTGGTCTTCTCCCGCGTGCGGGAGAAGAGGGGGACCCATTGCAACGCAATGGGGAAGATGAGGGAACCAAGACCCGCCATCTTTCCCTCACCTATCCCATCACTTCGTGATGGGCGCCTTTCCTCTCCCGCAAGCGGGCGAGGTCAGATTTGATGCCCCTCATATCCAATCAAGGTGTGAACCTTCACGCCCTTGGCGCGGAGTTTGTCGGCGCCGCCTATCTCAGGGAGATCAATCACGAAGGCGGCGGCCAGAACCTCGCCGCCTGATTTTCTGATAAGATCGATGGCGGCACCCGCCGTTCCGCCGGTTGCGATCAAATCGTCGATCAGCAAGATGCGGTCGCCTTTTGAAATGGCGTCGGCGTGGATTTCGATGGTGTCGACGCCATATTCCAAGGTGTATTCTTGGCCGATGGTGCGGGCCGGCAGTTTGCCCTTCTTGCGGATGGGAACGAAGCCGCGCCCCAGCGTGTGGGCCACGGCACCGCCTAAAATAAAGCCGCGTGCTTCAATGCCCGCCACGTAATCAAATTGACCATGAAGAAACGGCCAGGCCAGCTCATCGACGGCGGCACGAAAGGCGTGCATGTTGGCGAGCAGAGTTGTGATGTCGCGGAACATTATGCCGGGCTTTGGATAATCCGGAATGTTGCGGATGTAGCGCCTGAGATCAAAACCGTTTCGCAAATCCATTTATGTCTCCCTTATGGCCATTTCACCACAGGTGGCATGGATGAGAGAATGCTCTCGACATTGCCGCCGGTTTTCAGCCCAAAAATTGTGCCGCGATCATAGAGCAGGTTGAATTCCACGTAACGCCCCCGCCTTATGAGTTGTTCTTCGCGCTGTTCATCAGTCCATGTTTTACGCATGTTGGCGCGCACGATTTGCGGGTAGATTTCTTTGAATGCCAATCCCACGTCTTTGACGAAGGCGAAATCTGCGTCCGAATTTCCGCTGTCGAGATAGTCAAAGAATATTCCCCCGATGCCGCGCGGTTCATTGCGATGGGCCAGGTGAAAATATTCATCGCACCATTTCTTGTATTTGGTGTAGTCGGCCACCGCGTGTTTTGAACATGCGTCCTTCATCGCAGCATGGAAATTTTGCGCGTCAGCGTCTTCCTGCGTGCGCCGCGCGTTGAGGA
>JBDSTO010000276.1:0-5161 GCA_039928255.1 Aestuariivirga sp.
ACCTTGTAGGTGTGGTTCCAGTTCCAATGCTTGGTCTTCACCCAGGCAAAGCCACAGTCATCATTGTAGCCAGCGTGGTAAAAGCCCGAGCCGGGGTAGCCATAGCCACCGCCATATCCGCCGTAGCCGTAACCTGAGTCATAGCCACCAAAGCCGAAGCCGATGGAGATGTGTGGATCAGCCTTTGCGGCTGAAGCAAAGCCAACGCTCAAAGCAGCGGCGGCGGTGAGGGCAATAATTGTCTTGCGGTTCATGATTTTCGTCCTTCTGTTCGTTTCACTGTTTTGCGGTGTTCATCACCGTTGATGTGACCCTTATAGATTCGCATGGCTGAACCCTTCCTGAGGCTGGCATTTATCTGTCGTTCATGTTGAAAAACGCTGGAACGCCCTGTAGAAGCGCGGACCAAGGACGACATGAGCAAGAAACCCACCATATTCATTGATGGCGAAGCCGGGACCACCGGCTTGCAGATCCGTGACCGCCTGAAAGGCCGGACCGATGTCGAACTGGTCTCAATCGCACCTGAAAAAAGAAAAGACCCCAAGGCCCGTGCTGAGCTTCTGAACGGCGTGGATGTGGCCATTCTCTGCCTGCCTGATGATGCAGCGATCGAAGCTGTGGGCCTGATTTCTCCCTCCTCCAAAACCCGGGTGATTGATGCCTCGACTGCGTTTCGCGTCAACCCGGACTGGGCCTATGGTTTTCCCGAGCTTGATCGCCATCAGGCCGAAAAGATTTCCCACGCGAAATTCGTGGCCAACCCCGGCTGCTGGCCGCAAGGCTTCATCGCACTCACCAAGCCTTTGATCGATGCAGGCCTGATGCCCAAATCTTACCCTGCAAGCTATCACGGCATTTCAGGTTACTCAGGCGGCGGCCGCAAGATGGTCGAAGACTATGAAGCCCAAGGCGACAAGGCCCCGGTTTACATTCCCTATGCCTTGACCTTTGCCCACAAGCATCTGCCCGAGATGAAGCACTATACGGGCCTCCAACACGATTGCCTGTTTGAACCTGTCGTCGGTCGCTTTGCGCAAGGCATGCAAACCTCGGTGCCGCTGCATCTTGATCTGCTGGCGCGCAAAACCTCGGCTGCGGAAATTCACGGGCTGATCGCCAAGTATTTCGAAAAGGCCCACTTCGTTAAAGTGGCACCCTTGGCTCCTATCGAACGCTCAATTGAAATCACGCCACAGGTTTTGAACAACACCAACATGATGCACCTTCATGTTTTCGCCAATGAAGCGCGCGGCCAAGTGGTTCTGATGAGTGTTTATGACAATCTGGGCAAGGGCGCTTCCGGTGCTGCCGTCCAGAATTTGAATTTGATGATCGGGGTTGATGAAGCAACCGCGGTTGATCTTGCTGCGTGAGGAAAGACTGAAATGAAGAAATTTGATGTGTTGAATGGAGTGGCTGCTCCCTTGAATATCGTGAACATCGACACCGACATGATCATCCCCAAGCAGTTCCTGAAAACCATTCTGCGGACCGGACTTGGAAAATCGCTGTTCTATGAAATGCGCTTCACGCAAGATGGCAAGGAGCTGCCAGACTTTGTTTTGAACAAACCTGCCTATCGCAAGGCTGAAATTCTGGTTGCCGGTGATAACTTCGGCTGCGGTTCCAGCCGCGAGCATGCCCCCTGGGCGCTTCTCGATTTTGGCATCCGCTGTGTCATCTCCACAAGCTTTGCCGATATTTTTTACAACAATTGTTTCAAGAATGGCATTCTTCCCATTGTGGTCAGTGCCGAAGACCAGAAGAAATTGCTCGACGATGCCTCGCGCGGTTCCAACGCCACCTTGACCATTGATCTTCCCAACCAGGTGATCAAAGGGCCAGACGGCGGCACGGTGAAGTTTGAAATCGATCCCTTCCGCAAGCATTGCCTGCTCAATGGCCTCGATGACATTGGCCTCACCATGGAAAAGGCTGATTCAATTTCAGCCTTCGAAAAGACCAACACCGCGAGCCATCCTTGGCTTTAAATTCATCCTCGCCCGCATCGCGGGAGAGGAAAGGGGCCCGCTTTGCTTTTGCAAAGTGGGATAGGTGAGGGCTTGAACGTTCCGCCATTGTCCCCTCACCTCCCCCATCGCTGGTGCGATGGGTCCCCCTCCTCTCCCGCTTGCGCAGGAGAGGACGCTTAATGTCCGCCATCCTCATTACCGTTCTTCCCGTCTTCGGCATGATTGTGCTGGGGTATATCTTCGGCAAAGCCGGCATCATTGATGCGGCGGCCTCAAAAGGCCTGACACTCTTTGTCTTTGATGTCGCCATTCCGGCCCTGCTGTTCCAGACCATGGCGACCATGGACACCAAGGATACTGCACCCTGGGGCTTGTGGCTCGCCTATTTCGGGGGCCTCGGCATCACCTGGATCACAGCCGCAATCGTCTCGCGCCGCATCGAGGCCTTGAATTATTCGGGCGGTGCAGTGGCCTCAATGGCTGCGGGCTTTGGCAATTTGGCCTTGCTCGGAACGCCCTTGGCACTCGCCCATTTCGGCCCGAGCGTCGCCGTGCCCTTAGGGCTTATTCTTTCCATTCACGCGCCGATCCTGTGGTTTTCGGCAACGCTTCATCGCGAACTCTTCCATCATGAGCGCAGCTTCTCAATCACCCGCATCAGCAAGGAACTGCTGATGAACCTCGCGCGCAATGCCATTGTGATTGCGCTGGTCGCGGGCTCGCTGTGGCGCATCACGGGTTTGGGCTTGAACCCCATTCCCGATAAAATGCTCTCGATGCTGGCCGATGCTTCAGTGCCAACGGCCCTCTTTGCCTTGGGCCTTTCACTCGCCAGCTATTCTCTCAAAGGCTCATGGAATGGCATGTTTGCCTTGATCGGATTGAAAATGATCTTGATGCCGTTTCTGGTTTTCATCCTGAGCCATTATGTAATGTCGCTGCCACCGCTCTGGGCCCAGATTGCCGTGCTTTTTGCCGCCATGCCAACGGGGGCCAACGCATTTTTATTTTCCCAGCGCAGTGAAGAGGCAACAGCCGCCGTTTCAGGCGCAGTTGCTGCAGGAACCGGGCTTGCAGCCATCACCACCTCCGTGCTTCTTTACCTGATGGATGCAGGAGTAATTTGAATTGAGTCTTCACTTTGATGTTGTGATTGTGGGTGGCGCCATTGTTGGAAGTTCCACCGCCTATTATCTGCGCAAGAATGGCTTCAAGGGCTCAATCGCCATTATCGAAAAAGATCCGAGTTACAAGCAATCCTGCACGGCTCTGTCCTGGGGCGGTATCCGCAGGCAATTTTCAACGGCCGAGAATATCAGGCTCTCGGAATTTGGTTTAAATCTCATCCGCAATCTCAAAACAGAATTCGGCCCTGATGCCGACATCGGCTTCAAGGAACAGGGTTATCTGGTCATGGCCAGCGAAGCCTCAATTCCCGTCCTCGAAGAAAATGCCAAGCTCCAAATCTCGATGGGGGCCGACACGGTTCTCCTCAGCGGCGATGCACTGGCCAAGCGTTTTCCTTTCATGGATTTTGAAGGTGTGGCCATGGCCTCGTTTGGTCAAACGGGCGAGGGTTGGTTTGACCCTTATCAATTTATGAACCTCATTCGCAAAGCGGCCATCGCCCGTGACGTGACATTTATCTCAGGCGAAGTCGCCAGCGTTGAAGCAACCGGCATCATCAAATCCGTCACCTTGAAGAGCGGCGAAAAAATTGCCCTGGGCGCGATGGTCAATGCGGCGGGCGCTGGCGCTGGCGCTCTGGCCAAAATGATTGGCTTTGATTATCCGGTCTCACCCGCCAAACGCTATGTCTATGTGGTGGATTGCCCGGGCGCTTCGGACGCTCACCGCAAGGGCCCCCTGACGTTTGATACCAACGGAATCTATTTCCGCCCCGAGGGCCGCAACTTCATCTGGGGTTTCACGCCATCCGAAGAAGAAGAGCCCAAGGTCGCCGACTGGGAAATGGATTTCTCATATTTCGAAGAGAAGCTCTGGCCTCTGGCCGCTGCGCGCATTCCAGCTTTTGAAACCGTGAAGCTCGTGGGCTCATGGGTGGGCCACTATGACTACAACTGGTTCGACCACAACGGCATCATTGGGCGTCACCCATCAATCAGCAATCTCTATCTCGGCAATGGTTTTTCCGGCCACGGCATTCAGCAAGGCCCAGCCACCGGCAATGCCTTGTCGGAATTGATCTGCTTTGGTGAATACCGCACCATTGACCTCAAAGCCCTGAGCTATCAGCGCATCCTTGATAACAAACCGCTCTTCGAGAAAAACATTTTCTGATCGCGGCTAGGAAAATGCCTTCTGCATCATGGCATCAAGGCGTTTTGCAAAAGCGGCGGGATCAGCAACGATTTCGCCTTCCAGCATCACGGCCTGATCAAGCAGCAGGAAGGCTGCGTCTTCAATCGCACTCTCGCCCTTGGTTTTGAAAGAGGATGCCAGCGCCTTGATCAAGCCATTTGCTGGATTGATTTCAAGCACGGGTGCTGAAAGCGAAACGCCTGAATCCTTTTGCCGCGCCAGAAGCTTTTCAAGCGTGCGCTCCATCTGCCCGTCATTGACGATGCAGCAGGCACTTTCCGTCAACCGCTTCGACACGCGTACATCAGAAACGCGAGAGCCCAGAACCTGTTTGAAACCCGTGATCAAACCTGCAATTTCAGGCTCATCCGCTTTCACGTCTTCCTTGGCCTCTTCCTTCTTCTTGATCAGATCAAGATCAGCCGAGCCTTGGCTGACCGATTTGAAGGGCTTGCCGTCAAAGCCCATGGCTGTTCTCACCCAGAAACTGTCCACAGGATCAGTGAGCAGCAAAACTTCAACGTCACGCGCCTTATAGCCCTCAAGTTGCGGGCTTGAAGCAGCCTTCGCGGCGTCTTCAGCGGTCAGATAATAAATGGCGGTCTGATTTTCTTTCAGACCCGCCATATAATCTTTGAGCGTGATGTTGCTGCGGCTTGTGGTGTTGAAGCGCGCCACTTCAAACAGCATGTCGCGGCGCTCAAAATCCTCATAGAGCCCTTCCTTGATGACGGGGCCAAACAATTCCCAGATTTTTGCAAAGGCTGGCGCATCGGTTTCGCCAAGTTTTTTGAGTTCCTGCAGAACCTTGTTGCCAACCGCTTTGCGAATGACATTCACATCCGGATTGTTCTGCAGCATCT
>JBDSTO010000277.1:0-10170 GCA_039928255.1 Aestuariivirga sp.
TTGCCGTTGATTGCATCCCACAGCGCCTTGCCGTGGCGGTCCGCATCCAACGCATCAAGCCTCATCCAGCGGCCATGGATGGGCCGCATGTCTGGCAGGGTGCCGGGTGGCTTGGGATCAACAATCGGGCCAACTGGGCGGGTTTCAAGGTTTTTGCTCATGCTCTGCTTTTGCCACAGATCGTTTCATTGCCCAAGCGCCAGAACAGGTTTACTGGGAAGGCCATGAGCAATCTTTATGATGAGGCCCGTGCCGCCGTTGCCGCGTTACAACCCGGCCAGAGGCTTTTGGGCATCGATCTTGGAACAAAGACGATTGGCATTGCCACGTCCGACCTCACCTTGCAGATTGCCACCCCGCGCCACACCATCACGCGAGGCAAGTTCCAAGCGGATGCGAAGGCGATGCTCGAGTTTGCAGCGGCGGAAGGCGTTGGCTTGTTGGTGATCGGCCTTCCCTTGAACATGGATGGCTCGGAGGGCCCCCGCGTCCAATCCACCAAAGCCTTTGTCCGCAATCTGGAAAAACTCACCTCCCTTCCGATCATCTATTGGGACGAGCGGCTTTCAACGGCTGCGGTCACGCGCACGATGATCGAAGCCGACATGAGCCGGGCCAAGCGCGCCGACAATGTCGATAAGCTGGCGGCGGCCTATATTTTGCAAGGGTTGTTGAATGGGTTGGGCGGTGGTTAGCCTGCACTCCACACAGGCGAATTCGCGTCCGTTGCCGTCGTCTTCGTGAGCTTGCAAGACTTGGCAATCGGAGTTTGAAATTCTGAACCCAGTGGTGGAGTATGGCGGGATATAGCAGGTGGACCGTACGGTGTCAAGCACTATTTTGCTAGTACAGGAATTTAGATTTAAAGGCCGTTATCCATAGGATGCGAGTATCGGGTATCGCTACTTGCCCCCTCCCCGATTCTCCCGTATCAGGCCGCTTTAATGTCAAAGACCGCTTCACGGCCGCCGATCATTAAATCCCCGCATCTTCTGGCGGTTGATGATCTTTCCCCATTCGAAATCCCTGCCCTGCTTGATCTGGCCGAGACCTATGTCGAGGTCAACCGCAACGCCGACAAGCGCCATGCGATTCTTTCGGGCTATACGCAGGTGAATTTGTTCTTCGAAGCATCGACCCGAACTCAGAGTTCGTTTGAAATTGCAGGCAAGCGTTTGGGCTGTGATGTGATGAACATGGCGGTTTCAACCTCGTCGATTTCCAAGGGCGAAACGGTTCTCGATACCGCAATGACCATCAATGCCATGCATCCCGATTTTCTGGTGGTGCGCCATCAATCCTCAGGCACGGTGGCTTTGCTGGCGCAGAAAGTTTCATGCGCCGTCATCAATGGTGGTGATGGCCAGCATGAACATCCGACCCAGGCTTTGCTTGATGCGCTCACCATCCGCCGTCACTATGGTCGGCTTGAAGGATTGGAAATTGCGATTTGCGGCGATGTGCTGCATTCGCGCGTGGCGCGGTCCAACATTCACCTGCTGACCAAGATGGGCGCTCATGTGCGCCTTGTCGGACCATCGACATTGCTTCCCAGCGGCATCGATAAATTCGGCGTTGAGGTTCACCGCAACATGGAAACCGGTCTCAGGGGTGCCGATGTTGTGATGATGCTGCGTTTGCAGTTGGAGCGCATGAGTGGGGCTTTTGTTCCCTCGCAGCGCGAATACTATCAGTTCTATGGTTTGACGCAGGAAAAGCTGGCCTTCGCCAAGAAGGGTGCGCTTGTCATGCATCCCGGCCCGATGAACCGTGGTGTAGAAATTGACTCCTCTGTCGCCGATGGTGCCCAATCGGTGATCCGCGAACAGGTTGAAATGGGCGTTGCCGTCCGGATGGCGGTTCTCGATGCGCTGTCGCGGCATGGGCACAATGGAGGTGGGCAATGAGCGCTCCCCTGCCCCAAAAACGCCGCGCCTGGATCAACGCCCGAATTATTGATCCTGCCCATAAGCTCGATGAGACAGGCGGGTTGCTGGTTGAAGGCGACCGCGTTGTTGCCATCGGCAGCAAAGTGACCAAGGCCATGGTCGGCCCTCAAACCGATGTTGTGGATTGCAAGGGCAACATTCTGGTTCCGGGCCTCATCGACATGCGCGTGTTCACAGGCGAGCCCGGCACCGAATATCGCGAGACACTTGCTTCGGCAGGGCTTGCCGCCGCAGCGGGTGGTGTGACCACCATGATCATCCAGCCCAACACGCAGCCCGTGATCGATGACGCCGCAATTGTGGATTACATTCTGCGCCGCGCTGCCGCCACCTGCAAAGTGCGCGTGGCACCCATGGCCGCGATCAGCAAAGGCCTCGGCGGCGAGTTGATGAGCGAAATCGGCTTGGTGAAACAGGCTGGGGCTGTTGCCGTCACCGATGGCACCAAAGCTGTTTCCAATCCCAACATGTTCCGGCGCGCACTTACTTATGCGCGGGATTTCGATATGCTGGTGGTGCAGCATGTGGAAGAGCCGGCATTGGCCAGTGGCGTGATGAATGCGGGAGAATCTGCGTCGCGTCTTGGCCTCGCCGGAAATCCTGCCATGGCCGAGGTAATCATGCTCGAACGCGATCTGCGTCTCGTTGAAATGACTGGCGCGCGCTATCACGCCGCGCAGATTTCTTGTGCTGAATCAGTCGAAGTGATGGCGCGGGTCAAGGCCAAAGGCTTGCCCGTGTCGTGCGGCGTCTCGATCAATCATCTTGTGCTCAACGAAATTGACATTGGCGAATACCGAACTTTCTTTAAGCTCTCGCCCCCGTTGCGCAGCGAGACTGATCGCCGCGCTTTGGTGCAGGGCCTGGCCGATGGTACAATTGATGTTGTGGTCTCATCGCATGATCCACAAAGCGAAGATACCAAGCGCCTGCCTTTTGCCGAAGCGGCGTTTGGTGCCATTGGCCTTGAAACCATGCTGGCGGCGGCTCTGGCGCTGGTTCATTCAGGCGATGTCCCCCTGACCCGTCTGATTGATGCCATGACGGCACAGCCTGCCAAGCTGTTGGGGCTACTGCAGGGACGGCTCCACGTTGGCGCTCCGGCCGATTTTACCATTTTCGACATGCAGACAAGTTGGCAGGTCGATGCAGAGCAGCTTCATTCGAAATCGAAGAACTCGCCTTTCGAGCGACGCAATCTTGAAGGACGGGTTCTCGAAACAGTGGTTGCGGGCCAAACGGTTTACTCTTACGGTTCCTGACGGAGGGGCCATGGACAATTTCGTT
Source organism: Aestuariivirga sp. (assembly GCA_039928255.1). Lineage (GTDB taxonomy): Bacteria > Pseudomonadota > Alphaproteobacteria > Rhizobiales > Aestuariivirgaceae > Aestuariivirga. The sequence continues at coordinate 3,237 of JBDSTO010000277.1, forward strand.
GCAGCAGTGTTGGGCTATGTTTGTGGCTCAATTCCGTTTGGTCTCATTCTCTCCAAAGCTGCAGGACTGGGCGATGTTCGCAAGATCGGATCCGGAAACATTGGCGCCACCAATGTATTGCGGACGGGCAACAAGAAGATCGCGGCGCTTACATTAATCTGCGACGCGCTCAAAGGCACCATCCCTGTTTTGCTTGCGGGAAACTTTCTCGGTCCAACGGCGGCTATCATCGCAGGACTGGGCGCATTGCTTGGCCATATTTTTCCAGTGTGGCTGAAGTTCAAGGGGGGCAAGGGCGTTGCCACTTTCATCGGCATTCTCTTTGCGCTCTTCTGGCCTCTCGGAATTGTCTTCCTGGGCACATGGCTCGGTGTTGCGCTGATCTCAAAAATGTCATCGCCGTCTGCACTCATTGCTTCAGCGGCGATGCCGATCGTGGCATGGGCTCTTGGCCGCAACGACTTGTCATTGGCATTGTTGGTTTTCGCAATCATCATCTGGATCATGCACCGTGCCAACATTGGGCGGCTCCTCGCCGGAACTGAGTCCAAGATCGATCTGGCCAAGAAGGCATGAAGCTCGCCGTCCTTGAAGATGGCGAGCGATTGAATTGGCTGCGCCTCAGCCAAAGTGAAAACGTGGGGCCCATCACTTTTGCAAGATTGCTGGACCGATACGGTTCCGCCGATAAAGCCATTGCGGCCCTGCCCGAGCTTTCCCGCCGTGGCGGAATGAAACGACCACTGACGCTGTTGGAAAAATCACGCGCTGAAGACATGGTCGCCGCCGCCCAGAAACAAGGTGCCCGCTTTCTTGGCATGAGCGAGCCTCAATACCCCGAGTGGCTTCGTCACATTCCCTCTGCTCCACCGCTCATCTGCTTTTGCGGCAACATAGAACTGGCCTCGCGGCCCACCATTGGAATGGTGGGCGCGCGAAATGCTTCTGCAGTCGCCATGAAATTCGCCCGACAGCTCGCTCGTCAACTCGTCGAGGCCGGATATGTCATCGCTTCAGGATTGGCACGCGGCATTGATACTGCCGCCCATGATGCTGCCGGACCAGAAAACACGATTGCTGTTATCGCCAACGGCATTGATTACTTCTATCCGCCAGAGAATGAAAAACTCCAACGCGCCATTGCGGCAGAAGGATTGCTGATCAGCGAATTTGTATGTGGCACCACGCCCAAGGCGGAATATTTTCCACGGCGCAACCGCATCATCTCTGGATTGAGCCAGGGTGTCATCGTGGTTGAAGCGGCCACACGATCGGGATCTTTGATCACGGCACGGTTTGCCAACGAACAGGGGCGCCAGGTGTTCGCGGTTCCGGGTTCCCCGTTGGACCCTCGCTGCGAAGGCACCAACAGATTGATCAAAGAGGGTGCCAGCATGTTAACTTCGGTTCAAGATGTGCTGGAGGCATTGGGCACGACATTCAACTCCAACGGATTCGGGCAGCCCTTTGAACCAGCATTTCCAACGGCACTTGCCGATATTGATGTGGGCGACGCTCAGCGTGACCGCGTTCTGGAGCTTTTGTCGCCCACCGCCATCGAGATTGATGATCTCATTCGCGAGTCACGGTTTTCACCCGAGGTGACCATGGCCATTCTGTTGGAACTTGAAATTGCAGGCCGCGCGAGGCGAGAAGGTGGCGGGCGGATTGCTCTCACTTCTTGACAAGTTAAAAGGCCCATGCATTCTGGCGATGGGTAATTAATCGAGGGCAAAATGCTGAAAAAGACGATACTGGTGCTTTCTGTTGCAACCTTTGTTGCAGGTCCGATTGAAGCAATTGCTTCGGCCAAGAAGGGTGTTGAACCAACGGGTGCTGAACATAAACATCAGTATGAAATTGTACTCAAGGATTGCCGAAAGAAATATGGCAATGACGCCATCGCCGAATGGGGCGGCTACTATGGAAAATCGGGTTGGTGGTGCAAACATCGTTTTTGAGAGTTTAGCTAGTCGACCTCATCCTCAGGCACGATCCATTTTTCCTTGAGAGCGAGCTTTTGCCATTCCTTGAAGGCAGTCGAATTCAAGACCGCGTCCATATATTGGCGCGTCTCGGGCTTCACCTTGAAGTCGAATGTCTCGAGGCGTGAAACCACGGGGGCAAACATGGCGTCGGCATTGCTGAATTTGCCGAACAGAAACGGACCGCCCTTACCGAATTCCTTGCGGCACTGAGCCCACATACTTTCTAGCCTTGCGACTTCTTTCAGAACGCCGTCAGAGACTTTGATTGATTTCTTGGGCCTTCTGATGTTCATCGGGCATTCGTTACGCAGGTTTTTGAATCCTGCATGCATCTCGGATGATACAGATCTTGCCAGTGCTCGCGCCTTCTTGTTGGCTGGCCAAAGATTCTTCCTGGGCCAGGTCTCCGCGGCGTATTCGAGAATGGCGAGCGTTTCCCAAATCGTCACGTCGCCATGAACCAGAATCGGCACTTGCCCTGCCTTTGAAATCCTCTTCACTTTTCTGCTGAACTGAGGTTCACCGAAACGAATGAGCTTTGATTCAAAATCAACACCCGCCATGGCAAGCGCCATGAAGGGTCTTAGCGACCATGACGAATAATTGCGATTGCCGATATAGAGAATTGGTTTGGTCATGAACGCCTCCAGAGACTGGCAAGCTACATGGATCGCGGCAAATAACGCCAGACCAAAATGCTCATCACGCTCAAACAAGCGCCTAAAATGACGAAGACAATCGATACACCGAAGAAATGCAGCGCCACAATGAAGATGGCCGATGGAATAACATCGGATGATTCAATAAAGGTGCGGTAGACGGCGGCCATTTTTTGCCGCTCATGCGGTTTGACGGCGCGCAAGAACGGAATGCCGCCGACACTGTCAATGCCGCAGGAAAACAGGGAGGCAACGAGCAATAACCCCGCCACCAGGAATGGATGCGCCGAACCCAATAGACCAGCGGCAAAAGTTGAAATGGCGATCATGGCAAAGCACACCGTAATGATGCTGCGCACGCCCACGCGTCTGGCCAGCGGGCCATAGATGAAGGCGGACAACAGCAGAATCTGACTCAATGAAATGATGAGACCGCCAAACTTCTTGTCCATGCCGCCCTCAATCATCAGCAGGGGCCCGTAAGTGAAAAAGATTCCCCAGAAACATGAGCGGGCAAAAGCGATGGCCCAGGCCAGGCGTAATCTAGGTTGTTTGATGAAGCGTGCGGCGTTGGCCAGCGGATTGAAAGGCTCGAGCGTGCCCGATGGCATCGATTGGCCTTCGTGCAGGCGCAGATACCAGAACACTGCGAGCAACACCAAAGCTGCCGTTGCTGCGGCAAGTTGCGGGGCGAGCGACCCATAATTCTGATAGAGCCAAATGCCGCTGTAGGGACCTGCGACCCAAGCGATCGTCGACAAGGCCAGACGCAAGGGCTCGCTGGTGGTTAGTTGGTGTTTTCGGATATTGTCGAGGATGTAGAGCTGCAAGGTGACATTGGCGATTGATGCGCCGCTGTTTCGCAAAATCACACCAAGGATTTGGCCTGGAACTGTAAAGCTTGCCAGTCCCACGCTGCCTGCGATCATCAGACAAGCGCCCATGGTATAGGCATAGCGGCGGCGGAGATGCCGAAACAGAAAAGGCATACACAGTGTGATCGTGAGTGTAGTCAGGGATGAACAGGTGCCGAGCACGCTGACCATCTGGGCTGAATGCAGCAAGTCATAGGCCTGAACTGAAAGGACGCTGGAATTGAAGGCACGCACGAGAGATTCGAGAAGGAACAGGATGCCAAAGGTTTTCGGTCCCGCCCGCCTGAAACTTTCAACGGGAATCACTTGTGCATCACTTGCGCTCATCGTGGCATTTTGGCTTAAGGTGCAGGTGACTTTCAATCATACAGTTGCGGATGAAATGGCAGGCCAATGAATAATTCTCACCAAAAGCAGCGTGTCGCCCTCTTGTCGATGGGGGCGTCCGGTGTGATGTCGATTGTCAAGATCGTGGCTGCCCTGCTCACCGGCTCGTTGGGCGTGTTGTCCGAAGCTTTGCATAGCGTGATTGATTTTGGTGCCACTGTGGTCACCCTCTTTGCCGTCAGGTGGGCGGACCAGCCGGCCGATGATGAACATCACTATGGGCACGCCAAAATTGAGAGCATCGCCGCCCTTCTCGAAACCGCCCTGCTTTTTGTTACCGCCATTTTCATTGCCTACCATGCCGTGATGCGCCTTTATGAAGGCCATGAACCTGTAACCGTGCAATGGTGGGTGATTGCCCTGTTGGTCGTTTCGATCATTGTAGACCTCAACCGGTCTCGTGCCTTGAACAGAACCGCCAAGGTTACATCCAGCGAAGCCCTTGCCGCTGATGCTGCACATTTCCAGTCTGACATGTGGAGTTCGGGAGCCGTGTTGCTGGGTCTTGCTGGTGTTTGGGCGGGCCTTTCATGGGCAGACTCCGTGGCAGCACTGGGGGTGTGCGGGTTTATCATTCACATCGGATGGAACCTTGGAGGAAAGACCCTCAATACCCTGCTTGATGCGGCACCACCGGGATTGACCGAGGCCGTTCGCCGGGCGGCTCTCTCTCAGAATGGCGTATTGGCTGTGAGCCAGCTTCGCGTGCGCCCTGCGGGAGCCACCCTCTTTGTCGATCTTGGCCTAGATGTGCCGCGCACCCTGCCCCTGACCGAAGCCACGACACTTCGCGCCAATCTGGAGCGGGATATCAAAACCCTTCATGCCAATGCCGACGTTAACATCGTTACAAACCTGGTTGCGTTGGACAGCGAGACTGCCATTCAAAAAGTTTCCGTCATTGCGGCAGCGCGGGGCTTGGCGGTCCATCATCTGCTGGTTCAACAACTTGGAGACAAGCTTGCCGTCAGCTTTGATTTTGAGGTCGACGGCAAAACCAGTCTTCTGGTGGCCCATGAAATGGCAACCGCCCTTGAGGCCGACATTAGGACGGGGCTTGGTGGCAATGTGGAAGTTGAAAGCCACATCGAACCGCAGCCCATGACGCTATTTTACGGCCGCGAAGCCAGCGCCAAGGTGAAGGCACAGGTTTCAGCCACTCTCATCAGACTGGCGAAGCAGGAAAAATCCCTAAAGGACCTGCACAATATCAGAATCAGGGAAACTGAAGCTGGGTTGTTCGTTCACTACCATTGCCGCTTTTCATCCAAGATGAATGTTGAGGGCGTTCATGCGGCGGTGGACAGGCTCGAAACCCGTTTCATGCAGGCGCAGCCAAAAGTTCGCCGCGTGGTTGCCCATGCCGAGCCCTTGGGGCGGGCCAAGCACGAGCTTTGATGTGGGCTCAGCCCCCCGAGGCTTTTTCCAACATTCGGAGGTGTTCGAGTTCCTCCGGGGGGACGATGACGCGGTTGGCTTCGGTGGAGGCTTCATAAAAAAGGACCTCAAGAAGGCCCTGCAATGTCTTCATTTCGTAGGGCTTGGTCATATTGCGCAGTTCGAGCGCCATATCTGCTATGTACTGAGCAGTCTCCCTACCTTTGGGTGAATTAACCTTGTGCAGCGTATTATTTGGTGTACCTGCACCCGTGTGTGGATTTATGCCCATAGCCCTACACTTTCTCTTTTGCCGTAGTTCCACACTGATAGCTTGTATCGATGTTAACAAAACAAACTGGAGGTTGTTGTTGGGTTGCAATTCACCGTTTTTTTGCCCAGCTAGCGAGAATTCTTGCACCGCACACCTTATATCCCTATGAGCGGACGCCACTTAACCGGGACTTTTAATGACAGTCGTCGTCGTCGAATCACCATCCAAAGCCAAAACGATCAACAAATATCTGGGCAAGGACTTCACTGTTCTGGCCTCGTTTGGCCATGTCAGAGACCTTCCGGCCAAGGACGGGTCAGTAAAGCCCGATGAAGATTTTGCCATGGATTGGGAGGTGGACTCAAAGTCAGCCAAGCGCCTGGCGGACATTGCCACGGCGTTGAAATCATCAGACCGCCTCGTTCTGGCAACCGACCCTGATCGCGAGGGTGAAGCCATTTCCTGGCATGTGATGGAAGTTCTGAAGAAGAAGGGCGCCCTCAAGGGCAAGATCGTTCAGCGTGTCGCCTTCAACGCCATCACCAAGGCCTCCGTGATGGAAGCCATGGCCAATCCGCGGGATGTTGATGCGGCATTGGTTGATGCCTATCTGGCGCGGCGTGCTTTGGATTATCTAGTCGGTTTTACGCTTTCGCCTGTTCTCTGGCGGAAGTTGCCGGGTTCACGTTCGGCTGGCCGGGTTCAGTCGGTCGCCTTGCGGTTGATCTGTGACCGTGAGTTGGAAATCGAAGCTTTCAAATCCCAGGAATACTGGTCGATTGATGGCACCTTCACAACCAGCAGCGGCCAAGAATTCAGCGCCGGACTTTCTGCCATTGATGGCAAGCGGCTCGAAAAACTGCAGATCAACGACGGTGTATCGGCTGAGGCCATTGCCGCTGCATTGAAGGGTCAACCTTTCAAGGTCGACAGTGTTGAATCAAAACCTGCCAAGCGCCATCCGTTTGCTCCCTTCCGCACTTCTACTCTGCAACAGGAAGCCTCGCGCAAATTGGGTTTCTCTTCGGCCAAGACTATGCAAATTGCGCAGCGCCTCTATGAAGGCCTGGAGATTGATGGTGAGACAGTGGGTCTCATTACCTATATGCGAACTGACGGCATCGACATGGCGCCTGAAGCCATTGCTGCCGCACGCAATGCCATTCTGAAAACCTTTGGCGAGCCTTATGTGCCGTCGACTCCGCGCGTTTATAAGACCAAGGCCAAGAATGCGCAGGAAGCGCATGAAGCCATTCGCCCGACAGAACTTTCGCGTCACCCCGACCAGGTTCGTGGCGTTCTCGATGGCGAGCAGTTGGCTCTTTATGATCTCATCTGGAAACGCACGATTGCAAGCCAGATGGAAAGTGCTGA
>JBDSTO010000278.1:0-5270 GCA_039928255.1 Aestuariivirga sp.
TCAAGGGTTGTTTGAACCTGCGTTTGTTGACAGAATTTCGCTCAAGGTGAGCCATGATACAACGGCATAACCAAATGCGAAGAAGGCGTAAACATCAATCAAAATGAAGTTGCCGTGCGCAATGCTGACGGCGGCAGCGACTACAAACAAAACCGCCAGCAGCATTTCGGCCACATGAATGGGTGAAACGCCTGAAAGATTGTAGGCTCTTTTGCTATGCGTGGCTTCGTTCTTGGTATTAATCGCCAACTTCGGCGTCCGCACGAAAGGCGTCACCTTGCCGATAAGGCCTTGCATAACCGCAATGCCGTTGAGCAGGCTGAGGCCCGAGACCAGACCCACAAAAAGAACTGCGGTGATAAGAATGGAGATGCTGTTGGTAAGACCTTGTGCCAGTTCGCCCTTCTTTTGCGATGTCCAATACGTGAAGACCAGACCCAAAACGGAAATTGTCAACATGACCTTGATCGGAATCAGAGCGGAGACTGCTGGCCCCTGTGTCAGAAACGCCATGATAGCCAAAGCGAGGCTCAAGATCAGTACGAACATGAAAACCATCGAGTTCATCATGTGGAAAGATCCTACAATCTTGTGGGACAGAGGCTCGCTTGAGCCCCAGAGTTGGCCCAGGCTCTTTCGTGCCGCTTCCGCAGCGCCCTTGGTCCAACGGAACTGCTGACTGCGAATGGCGGTCATCTGCACAGGCAGTTCCTGCGGCGTGGAAATGTCTTCAACAAAAAGGAACTTCCAACCCTTGAGCTGGGCACGGAAACTCAAATCCAGATCTTCGGTCAGGCTGTCTGACGACCAGCCACCAGCCTCATCAATGGTTTTACGGCGCCACATGCCGGCTGTACCGTTGAAATTGATGAATGAGCCATTGGCCTGTCTGCCTCCCTGTTCAACCGAGAAGTGGTTGTCGATGCCAAAGGACAAGAGTCTCGTAGCCAAAGAATAATCTGCGTTCAAATGTTCCCAGCGAGTCTGCACCATGCCGATCTTAGGATCGGTGAAAAAAGGCAGAACCCGTTTGATGAAATCGGGTTGCGGCAAGAAATCCGCGTCAAATATCACAACAAATTCACTATCATTGAGCTCAAGGCCAGCTTTCATGGCACCAGCTTTATAGCCTGTCCGGTCACCGCGGCGCACGTGTTGGATGTTTGAACCCGCGTCCCCCAGTTTCTTGATGGCCGCTGCAGCGATCGCCGTCGTCTCGTCGGTCGAGTCGTCAAGCAGTTGAATGGTTAACAGGTCTTTTGGATAGTCGGCCTTGGCCACCTGCTGGAGCAGGCGTTCGACAACATATTGCTCATTATAAATTGGAAGTTGCAGAAGCACGCGCGGCAGTGGTCCCTGCCATTGCGCGTTAGCTGGCGCAACAGGGGGCAATTCCTTGCTCTTGCGATAGCGCATGGCCAGAAAGGCCTCCGAACCAGCAAAAAGCATAACCGCTGCCACACATATATAGGCCACAAGGACCAGGGCAAAATTCAACATCCATCACCCGAAAAACACCCAACTTGAGCCAGGCCCGGCACCGCAGGCACCAATGTCGCCATCCATCAAACTGTCAAGCTGCCACTTACAAACTTGCGGGGGGAGTGTCAAACTTGCAAGTGCCCTTGCCAAAGAGGGAAAGCTTCCAAAATCGGTCTTTCGGGGCTAAGAGCTTTTCATGTCTTTTCTCGCCCGCATCCTGATGGCCAACCGGATTGATCTCTATGTTTTAAAGGTAATCCTGTCGCCCCTTCGCAACATATTCATTTTTGTCATTATTATTCTTGAATGTGTGCGTTTCCGGATCGCTACTGGGCTTGCTTTGCATCAGCCCGATGCCGTTCGGCTGGTCTTGCTTTATCTTGGCCAGTGGCTGCCACACTATGCCGGATTGGCCATCCAAATGGGGTTGGCGATTGGGGTGATGATGGGGTTTGCGCGCCTCAGCCAAACCCGGGAACTCGACGCCATGCACGCCCTGGGCTTTAGTCTTCACCGGCTCATGGCTCCAGTCTTGGGTCTCAGCCTCGTGTTGGCTGGTGTTAATTTCTACAATCTTGGTTGGTTGCAACCCGTTTCGCTCTATCGTCAGGCAAACTTTGTTCATGAACTTATCAAAACCACCAGCCTTCTACCGGGTGGCGGAGACCTGTTTTTAAGCAACGGTGAGAAGACAGCGCTGATCGATGGGATTGCGCCGGACTCCAATGATTTCAAAAAGATATTTCTTTATGAAAACTACAAGGACGGCAAGACGGTTGCCACCGCTGGCACGGTTGGAACAATCACCGTTCTCGATAATGATCCGCAGCAGCACTATACGGTGCGCAATGTTGGCCGCATGGAAATCCAGTTGAAGAAGGATACATCGACTGAGAACCTTCCAATGAATTATTCAACCAACAACATCGCCAAGCTCGAAGGACCGGTCAATGCCTTTGACATGAGTGGCTACCGCGAGCGGGGTGCCTGGGAACAGGAGCTCACGCTGCCGGAATTGATCTTCGGCATGCCGGGTTCAAAATTCAAAATCGATCCTGTGACTGCGACTGCCGAAATCAACTACAAGTTCGCGCAAATCCTGTTCATCCTGCTTTTGCCATTCATTGCGATGCTTGCTGTGGTTGAACCACGGCGAAACCCCGGCCCTATGCGCTATCTTGCGGGATTGCTGGTGATTTTGGCCTTCCACCAATACATGGGGGTTGCCACTTCATTTGCGCGAGCAGGGTCACTTTCGCCCATTCTCGGTCTGTGGGTTCCGTTTATCCTGCTAAGTGCCGCAGTCTTGACTTTGTTCTGGCGACTTTCCACCCGGCCGGGGTTATCAACAGCACGGTAGTTTATGCTTCCGCAGGCTTGCGCAGTTTATAGATACCCACATCGATAATGCCTTCGGCAAAGCCGGCCTCGCAATAGCAGAGATAGAGCGTCCAAAGTCTTTTAAAGCGTTCATCAAACCCCAGCGGGATGATGCGGGGCCAAGCTGCCTCGAACCGCACGCGCCAATGGCGCAAGGTTTCGGCGTAGCTCTGGCCAAAGAATTCGACCTTTTCCATCAGCAGGCCTGCCTTTTGGGCTTGTTCGCGCATGATCTCCTTGGTGAGAAGCATGCCGCCCGGGAAGACATAGCGCTGGATGAAATCAACGCCGTTTTGATAGGCCTCCCAATTTGCCTCTTCGATTGTAATGCCCTGAATGGCGGCAGCGCCACCGGGCTTCAGCCGATCAAACAGCATCGAGAAATATTTGGGCCAATGGGCTTCGCCCACCGCCTCAATCATTTCGATTGACGCAATGGCGTCAAACTTGCCTTTGGTGTCGCGGTAGTCTTCAAGGCGAAGATCGGTCTTGTCGCCGAGCTTGGCATCTGCCAACCGCTTCTGGGCAAAAGCCAATTGTTCCTTGGAAAGCGTAATCCCATCAACTTTTGCGCCACGCTTCGCCGCCTCTTCGGCAAAGCCACCCCAGCCGCATCCGATCTCAAGGACCTCAGAGCCCTTTTTGACTTCGGCCAGTTCCATGACTTTCTTGTACTTAAGCCGTTGGGCGGCTTCCAGACTATTGACCCGGCCATCAAATACTGCGGAGGAGTAGGTCATGGTATCATCAAGCCATGACTTATAGAAATCATTGCCGAGATCGTAGTGAGCCGAAATATTGTCGCGCGAGCCTTCACGGGTGTTGTCACGCCGCTTGTGCCAGAGCTTGTCGAAGAAACTTGTGTTGAAAAACCTCTCTCCGGCCCTTTCAAGACCCGGCCGGTTTTGCAAATAAAACCGGAAAAAAGCAGTGGGATCACGACTTTCAATATCGCCCGAGATGTAACGCTCGAAAAACCCGAGTTGGGCCCGCCGCATGGCCGAGAATAAAACGCGGAAATTCTTTAGTTTGAGGTCGGCAGTTTCGCCCGGTTCCTGGCCGCCCACCAGCATCGTCTGGCCCGATGGCAAGGTTAGATGCAAGGTGCCCTTGAAAGACTTTGGCACCAGCTGCTTTGCAATTGCCACCACGAAGCGGCTTGAGAGTGTCTTGAACAAATCAGCCCCCCGTTGACCTAAACATTTCTTAATTACCTCGACATTGGGGTGATTTCAAAAAAGATTCAAGTGCCGACGAATGGTGCAATCTGTTCACCAGTCGTCGCTCCCTGACGTGCCAAATAGAAATTGACGGCCTAACTTACCCATGCGACCATAACATACATGAGCTGCAAAAAGTGGCCGTCGGAGGGGATAGTACCAGTCTTTCAAGTCCATCAATTCGGTCGCCTGTATGCCCTTCAATCTTGTTCCTACCAAACGTCTATCGAGGAGATCCCAAATGACAGAATTTGATATGAAACTCGCCCAAGCCCAAAAGGCTGTCGGCCTTGGCAAATTGTCGCGCCGCGACTTTATCCAATTTACCATGGCGGCTGGCGTCACCCTGGCTGCGTCCCAGGCTTTGTTTGCCTCCGCCGCCCGCGCTGCCCCAAAAAAGGGTGGAAATTTCAAGATGGGTTGCGGCCACGGCCAGACAACCGACTCGCTTGATCCAGCAACCTGGACGAACGGCTTTACGTTCCATTTCGGCAAATCAATCTTTGCAGCCCCGCTGACACAGGTTGATGCCAAGAACAACGCGGTGCCACATGTTGCTGAAAGCTTTGAGCCTTCAAACGGTGCCCAGAAGTGGGCATTCAAGATCCGCAAGGGCATCACATTCCATGATGGCCGTTCGCTGACCGCTGATGACGTTGTGAACACACTCAACTACCACATTGGCGCTGATTCAAAGTCTCCTGCCAAGGCTGTGTTGTCTTCTGTCACCGGCGTCAAGGCTGATGGCAAAGACACGGTAATTTTCGACCTCAAGGGCGGCAATGCCGACTTCCCCTTCCTGCTCACGGACTATCACTTGGGCATCTATCCATCCAAGGATGGCAAGATCGATTGGGAAAAAGGCATTGGTGCTGGCCCCTATGCCATCAAGAACTTTGAGCCCGGCGTCAAAATTCAAGCCGAGCGCAACCCCAACTACTTCAAGGACACGTATTTCGACTCTGTCGAAATGCTGTCGATCGTTGACGTGGCTGCCCGCACCAATGCTTACTTGGCGGGTGAAGTGCACTACATCAACCGTGCTGACTTGAAGACCATCGACATGCTGAAAGGCGCTCCAGACACCGAACTCTACAACGTGTCAGGCTTTGCCCATTACACTGCGCCAATGCATGTTGACGTTGCTCCCTTTGACAAGAAGGAAGTTCGCCAAGCCCTCAAGTGGGC
>JBDSTO010000279.1:0-4812 GCA_039928255.1 Aestuariivirga sp.
AATCGCAAAACATCATGGCATTCTCTTCAATATGAGAGGCCATAAGAATTTTGACGAACTGTTGCATTTGCCAGCCAAATATCAAACCATGGCGTCTTGACCACCACAACCTTCCAAGCCGCATCAAAGGCACCTTGCCGAGATAGCGCATACCTTTGGGCAGTATGTCCGCCTTGTTGATGATGCTGCGTTGTGGTCTGGCGAGCGGCGCAAATAGGGGCAGATCAACGGGATCCACCACAATGTAGTGATGCCAAGCTCCTTGCAGAAATGCGTCCATGCTTCGGCATAAAAGGCTGCAGCGCTCTATGTCCAAATTATAGCTAGGAGTGACAACCGCCCAATGCATATTCTCTGTCATGGAGGCCTTCTATTGAAATACCGCGCATCCTCCAAGCAAATTGCCGTTGCCATTTGAATTAGCCACGCCGCGATCTTCCGGGAGCTCAGATGTAAAATGATCCTGATCGCCTGACGGTTGAGCAAAAACTCAACAAAACAAAATCGACTTATAGTTGCCGAATTGCGCTATGATTGGTTCCCGTATGAGGCCAAGAGTCGGCCTGCAGGGGCAGCCTTTTTCCAAGTTCCGGGCAGTCCGAAAAATTGATTTCAGTCTCAGGAAGTGGCAAGAGGTGCCGCGACTTAAGAGGTTCATTTGTTCAGCAAACTCGCCAGATTGTTTTTCACAGCTCCTGGGGCCAGGCCATTCGCCGTCCTTTTTGCCATGGTGCTGTCCAGCCTTTCTGACATGGTTGGCATGGGCGCATTGGTGCCGTTGACAAGCCAATTGAGCAATGACCAGGGCAGTGCCAATTCATTTCTTGGCGTGTTCACCGTCAATATTCTTCACTTCGTAGGGATGGCACCCACCTTTCTCAATCTGCTGTTGATTGTTGGATCTGCTCTGATCCTGAAATCCATCATTGCCTTTTTGGCAATGAGCTTTGTCTCGATTTCCGTTGCCAACGTGGCCACGGAAATCCGCACTCGGCTGATGAAAGCCACCATGAACGCCAAATGGTCTTATTTTGTAACGCACCCGCCTGGCGAAGTGGCAGCGATGATCGCAGCTCAGGCGCAAGGGGCAGGGGACGCCTATCAGCAGACCTCGGCACTCTTTACCAATATTGTCGTGACGTTAGGCTTGCTGACAACCGCGTTTCTGGTTTCCGGCCCCTTGGTCATTTTCTGTCTCGTTGCAGTTTTGAGCCTCGCTGTGCCATTGTTTTATATTCTTCGCCGCGCGCGAGATGCCAGCATGCAGCAATTCAGTAGGTCGGCAAACCTTTCGGTGGGCATCCAAGACGTGATTGCCAATATGAAGGCCTTGAAATCCATGGCAAAGCAGGGCCGCTTTGTGGATGCCTTTATGCATTCCATCCGTGACCTGCGTTCCGCCGTCATTGCCATGAATGTGTCGCGCTATGCGTTGTTCAACGGCCAAGACATTTTAGCTGCCATCATGGTGATGTCGGGCCTCTATGTGGGTGTAGGAGTGCTGCACACACCCGTTTCACAAATGCTCGTTGTTGGCATTATTTTCTATCAGATGGTCGATGCAATAAAGCGTACGCAATTGAGCCTGCAGGATGCGGTCATGGCATCTGCCGCATATTATGGCGTGCTGGCCATTGTCGGGCGCGCTGAAAGCCAAAACGAACCCGACGAAGGCACGCGCGAACCGACCTTGAATAGGGCCATGGTGTTCAAAGACGTGAGCTTTGCTTACACCGAGAAGACAGTTCTTGAGCGTGTGAATCTCAGCATTCCGGCGGGGAGCATCACTGTTTTGATTGGTGCGTCAGGGGCTGGAAAAACCACCATTGTCGATATGATCGTCGGCCTCAACCGGCCATCCCGCGGTTCCATTATGCTTGATGGTGTGGACATGGCCGAAGTGAGCCTCAAATCCTGGCGCAAGCACATCGGATATGTGCCTCAGGAAATGACACTCTTGCGCGGCAGCATTGCCGACAACATCACATTGGGTGATCCAGACCTCACTGAGCGCGACATGATTGAAGCCTTGCAGCTTGCGGGGGCCTGGGATTTTGTGTCGGCCCTGCCCGAAGGCGCAAAAAGCGATATCGGCACCATGGGGGCCAAACTCTCTGGCGGTCAACGTCAACGGCTTTCGCTGGCGAGAGCTCTGGTCCACAAGCCGATGCTATTGCTGCTTGACGAGGTAACGAGTGCCCTCGACCACCGGACAGAGCTGGAAATCTGCAACAATATCCGTGGCCTTCTCGGTAAACTTACGATCGTGGCCATCACCCACAGGCCTGCTTGGACAAGCGTTGCCACCAAAGTCTATTCAGTGGAGGGCGGTCTGGCGCGCGAGCTGGTTGACGCGGAAGCACAAGTCCTAAATTCCTGAATTTGTGATTCCTGAATGAGCACAAAATGCCGAGCTTTGCCCCCTGGCTTTTAGCTCGGGGCTGGGTTTAGCAATCGCCCTTGCCTTAATTTCGCCCAGCCGCTAATTCCACCCCAAATTCAACAAGGAACAAAACCATGCGCGTGTATTATGACCGGGATGCTGACGTTAATCTGATCAAGGGCAAGAAAGTCGTCATCGTCGGTTATGGCAGCCAGGGCCGCGCCCATGCCTTGAACCTGAAGGACTCTGGTGCCAAGGAATTGGCCATTGCCTTGAAGGCCGGTTCCGCCACCGCCAAGAAGGTGGAAGCCGACGGTCTGAAAGTCATGACCGTGGCTGAAGCCGCCAAATGGGGCGACCTCTTGATGATGGCAGCGCCCGATGAACTTCAGGCCGACATCTACAAAGCCGAAATTGCCCCCAACATCCGCGATGGTGCGGCGATTGCCTTTGCCCATGGCTTGAACATTCATTTCGGTTTGATTGAGCCAAAAAAGACAGTCGACGTTGTGATGATCGCGCCGAAGGGCCCCGGCCACACCGTGCGCGGCGAATACCAGAAGGGGGGCGGCGTTCCCTGCCTCATTGCTGTCCATCAGGATGCCTCGGGCAATGCCCATGACCTCGCTTTGTCCTACGCCTGCGGCGTGGGCGGTGGACGTTCAGGCGTCATCGAAACAACCTTCCAGGAAGAATGCGAAACCGATTTGTTCGGCGAGCAGGTTGTGCTCTGTGGCGGTTTGGTTGAATTGATCCGCGCTGGTTTTGAAACATTGGTCGAAGCAGGCTACGCGCCCGAGATGGCCTATTTCGAATGCCTGCATGAAGTGAAGCTGATCGTCGACCTCATTTATGAAGGCGGCATTGCCAACATGAACTACTCGATTTCGAACACAGCCGAGTGGGGCGAATATGTCTCCGGCCCGCGCATCATTACCTCGGACACCAAGAAGGAAATGAAGCGTGTGCTCGCTGACATTCAAACCGGCAAGTTCACGAGCGAATGGATGCAGGAATATCGCGCTGGTGCCGCCCGCTTCAAGGGCATCCGCCGCAATAACGACAGGCACCAGATCGAAGCCGTGGGCGAAAAGCTCCGCGCCATGATGCCATGGATCGGGAAGAACAAGCTGGTCGATCGCGCGCGTAACTAATTCGGTTTATTCGAGACTAGTTGGCCGCCCTTCGGGGCGGCCATTTTTGTTGGGTCTCAAATCCAAACTCAGCAACACGCTGCAATTTTAACTATTTACGTTAACTCCAGCTTCCTCTTTTCGCACCCAGTTCCCCATGTACTGTCTCGCTTAAGGCAGCAGGTTGGGCCTCCAAGACCCAGCCTTGTCATGCCCTTGTTATGGGACGGCCCAAGCGAGGGAATAGATGAGCATATCAAAAGTCGTATCATTTCTGTCGACCCCAGCGGTCGCGCCGACAATGGGGAGAGCAGCACAGCGCGTGCGTCATGCCGCAGAGGAACCTGTGCCGCTCGAACAACTGGTCCATAAACTTCGCCAAATGTTTACAGGGCCACACGAGCGTTTGTGTGAGGCACGTTTTGACGAGATGCTGGACATTCTTGATGAACAGAAATCCGTCACCGATGATAACCTTGAATCCTTGGCCCAGCGCATATCGAAGCTGAACCTGAGGATGGATGCAGACCATACTCACTTCAACGAATTTTTCTCGGATGCTTTGGCAAAGTCGCGCGCCGAGCTCGAACAGAAAATTGAAAGCATGGGCGGCGCTTTACGTACCGCTCTTGATGAGCTGGACCACAGCCTTCGCGGCAGGTTGCGTGACATGTCAAAAACGCTCACGGCGCATGTTGGCGACACAGAGACAAGGCGTGCCCAGGACCGGCAGGATACACTCACCGCACTGGAACAACGCATCGCGCAATGGCGGGCCGAGAGCGACGATCAGCGCCGGGGAGATCTCGAAGTTGTGGCGAACTCAATGGTCGATATTGGCCAGCGCTTGATGGTTCTGCGTCCATCATAAAAAAAGGCCCGCCAGATAATCTGGCGGGCCAATTTGGATCATCCAATTTCAAGCGGTGAAGGCCGCTGAATTCTTGGTCAGCCACGCTTCAAAATCTTGTGGGCTGGAACAAACAAGGGTCTTGTAATCATCAGGCGTTCCCGAGAGGGCACCTTGTGCGGCTGCTGCATCAAATGAAGCGAATACGCGCGCCACGCCATCAGGAAGCCCCGCGCCAATCATGCCTTGGATCAGGCCTTCAATAGGCACATGAACCACGGTGAGGGGTTTACCGGTGGCCTTTGAGGCGAGGCTTGCAACTTCGTCAACGGTGAATTGCTTGGCACCGGAAAGCGTGTAGGTCGCCTTGCCATCTTTGTTCGACGACAACACTGCCGCAGCAGCACGGGCCAGATCATCACGTGCAATATATGCGGTCTTGCCTT
>JBDSTO010000280.1:0-5651 GCA_039928255.1 Aestuariivirga sp.
TGGCTGGAAGGCAAGGAATTGCCGGGCGTTGCCGCACTCACAGTGAAATGAGCCCGACGAATTCGGGCAGCAGCTTTGCGAATTTGTTTGTTGCCCGAACTATATCCGCCTCTAGGCTGCCCTCGCCATGACAACAGCCCAAGCCATCAAACCACCCACCCCTAACACCACGGCTTATTCCGTGTTGTTTTCCGTTGCCACCTGCCACGGCATCAATGACACGATGCAGGCCGTGCTTCTGTCGGTCTATCCGATGCTCGCATTGAGCTACTCACTGACCTTCGCTCAAGTTGGCATGATCACTCTGGTGTTCCAGGTAACGGCTTCAATTCTCCAGCCGGTGTTTGGCACAATCACTGACCGCTATCCCCTCCCCTATGCATTACCCCTGGCTCCGGTTTTCACATTGGCTGGCTTGCTCATGCTCGCGCATGCCGGGTCTTATCCTGCCATTTTGTTAGCTGCAGGAATGATTGGTATTGGCTCGTCAATCTTCCATCCTGATGCCTCGCGCGTCACGAGATTGTCTTCAGGGGGCAGATATGGTTTCGCCCAGTCGACATTTCAGGTGGGCGGTAATTCAGGATCAGCCATCGGGCCTTTGTTGACGGCGGCAATCATTCTGCCACGCGGTCAATGGGCCATCGTCTGGATCGCGCCCCTTGCTGCAGCGGCAATCCTTTTGCTCAGCTATGTTGGCCGCTGGTATGCGCAGTGGCTTAAAGACCACCATCGCCGGGTCGCGGCCAAGGCAAATACCCATGCGCTGGGAAATGGCTGGGTCGTCGCGGCACTCGGCGTGCTGCTCATCCTGATGTTCTCGAAATTCATCTACATGACCAGCCTGCAAAGCTTCTACAGCTTTTACCTCATCAAGCATTTTGGCGTGAGCCAGCACGACACCCAGATATATCTTTTCATCATGCTGGGCTCGATGGCAGCAGGCACATTTTTGGGCGGCCCCATCAGCGACCGGATCGGGACGAAGGCTGTGATCTGGATGTCGATCTTGGGCGCACTGCCCTTCACCTTGGCCCTGCCCTACACCAACCTGTTCTGGACGGTGGCGCTGACTGTTCCGATTGGCCTCATCATTTCCTCGGCCTTCTCGGCCATGGTGGTTTACGCACAGGAACTGGTGCCCGGGCGCGTGGGCATGATTTCGGGCCTGTTCTTTGGCCTGGCCTTCGGCATGGCGGGGATCGGCGCTGCCGCTTTGGGAGCATTGGCCGACTTCACCACGATTGAATTTGTATTCAAGGTCTGCGCCTTCCTGCCAGCCTTGGGCATCTTCGCGCTGTTCCTGCCAAAACTATCGCGCAGGTGACAAAGCCAAAGCATCTGCCTAAAAGGCCTGAATTTGGATTTTCAGACTTTTAGAATGGTGTTTGCTTAACGATGACCATGCCTCGTTTTTTTCTGGTGGCGCCCAAGGATCTTGACGGCAAAGCTGTGATTGCCTGTGCCAAGGCAGCTTGTGCGACGGGTGATTGTGCGTCGATCATCGTTCATGAATCAATCAGGCAGGAAGAAGTGGCCGAATTGCAGACACTTGGACTGGCTGTTCTGGTCGCCGATGTTGAACCTCGCATTGTCAGCCGCCTGCGCGCCGATGGCCTTCACATGTCATCGACCGAATTTGCCATTGTTGATCTGCGTATGTCGCTGCCCCGCGATTCAATGGTGGGTCTTGATTGCGGAACCTCGCGCCATGCGGCGATGGAGGCATCGGAACAAGGCGCTGACTATGTGGCCTTTCACCAGCGTGCCCAGACCATTGGCGAGCCTCTGATTGGCTGGTGGAATGACATCGCGGAAATTCCTGCAGTCCCGCTCGATCCAATCAGCCTGGATGATATTGCCAAATTAAAGCCGCAAAAGCCTGACTTTCTGCGCCCCATGGATGACATGTGGAAAAGCCCGGAAGATGCAACACGCGTGATTGCATCGTTGCTGACCAAACTCGGGTCATGATCAGGCCGTTTACATTTGCATTTTGCCTGCTCGCTCTTACAGCGCTGGCTGACGCTCAGACCCCCACCACCGCCACCAGCTATGAAGAGGCTGTTTCGCTCTACCAGGATGGCAACTATGGCGATGCCCTCCCTCTGGCGCAGACCTATGCCGCCAAGGGTGACGCTCGCGCCATGACCATGCTGGGCAACATGTTCCAAAAAGGCCTGGGTGTGGTGGCCGATCTGCCGCAAGCCGCGCGCTGGTATCAACTGGCCGCCGACAAAGGCGATGTCGACGGGCAATTTGCCTATGGCATGATCCTGATGGATGGCTCCCTTGGTAAAGTGCAGTTGGAAGATGGCGCCCCTTGGTTGAAAAAAGCCGCCGAAGCAGGCAACCTCCAGGCCCAATATAATCTCGGCCTGTTCTATTCTGGCGCTTATAAGACGCAGGCTGATTGGCCCAACGCCGCCAAGTGGTTTACCACAGCTGCCGATAAAGGCCTTGATGATGCGCAATACAATCTGGCGCTGCTTTATCTGGATGGTCGTGGCGTTGAAAAAAGCCAGGTCAAGGCCGCCGAATATTTCTCGAAGGCAGCCCTTCAGGGCATGCCCGAAGCCGCCCTTGAGTATGGTGTTCTGGTGTTTCGCGGCGAAGGCGTTGAGAAGGATGAGGCGCTTGGCGCCAAATGGCTTCTGGTCGCTGCCAACCACGGCAACGCCATTGCCCAGAACCGCGTTGCAAAACTCTATGCAACGGGCCGCGGCGTTACGGCCGATGCCGTTGAAGCCGCCAAATGGAACATCCTCGCCAAGGCCGGTGGTCGTGCTGACCAGGAACTTGATGATGGCATGGCCAAACTTGACCCTTCCATCGTGAAACAGGCGCAGGCGCGCGCCGCCGCTTTCAAACCCATTGCGGCTGGAACTCAAAACTAGCGCTTTGCAATATTCCTTGCTAAGCCCCGCGCCACAACAACGATTGGTATAAACTTGTCCACTCCCATAATGACCGTGATGATTGCCGCCATCCGCAAAGCCGCGCGCGGCGTGCAACGTGATTTCGGCGAAGTTTCAGGCCTTCAGGTGTCCGTGAAAGGCCCCGGGGACTTTGTCACCAACTCGGACAAGAAATGCGAAAAGCTTCTGCGCGAAGAACTTTTGAAGGCAAGGCCCACCTACGGCATTCTTGGTGAAGAGGAAGAGGAGACGAAGGGCACGGATCCTGATCACCGCTTCATCATCGACCCGATCGACGGCACATTTAATTTCATGCATGCCATGCCTTACTTTGCCATTACTGTGGCGTTGGAGCGCAAGGGCGAAGTCGTTGCGGGTGTCACCTACAACCCGATTTCGGATGAGTTATTTCATGCCGAAAAAGGCACGGGCGCTTTTTATAACAACAAGCGCATGCGGGTTGCCGCGCGCCGCGAATTGGCAGACGCAATGATTTGTGGTGGTTTGCCCAATCGCGGCAATTCTGACCATGATTTGCAGCGTGCCGAAATGACTGTGATGCAGGCCAAGTCGGCCAGTGTGCGAGTTCTGGGAGCCACCGCCCTTGACCTCGCCTATATTGCCATGGGCCGCATTGACGGTGGTTGGCAT
The DNA here is from genome assembly GCA_039928255.1 of Aestuariivirga sp. Lineage (GTDB taxonomy): Bacteria > Pseudomonadota > Alphaproteobacteria > Rhizobiales > Aestuariivirgaceae > Aestuariivirga. Next base: position 3,570 of record JBDSTO010000280.1, read on the forward strand.
CGCGGGTTGAAACCCTGGGACATGGCTGCAGGCTTGCTCTTCGTGAAGGAAGCTGGCGGCTTTTTGCAAGGCCTGAACGGCGAAGCAAATCCCCTCCACACAGGAGGTTATGTTGCCTCAAATGCAGAACTTCTGCCGCAGATCAAAATGGCTTTGGAAGAAGCAAAAAAGCTCTCGGTCTAAATCATTCTGTCACTGAACTGCAGTTTCGCGAGCCGCGCATAAAGCGGGCTGCTCTTCAACAGTTGCGCGTGTGTGCCTTGCGCTATGATTTTGCCCTTATCCAAAACCAGTATGACATCGGCATTGCGCACAGTCGCAAGCCTGTGGGCAATGACAAAAGTTGTGCGCCCCTTGGAAATAACTTCAAGCGCCTCCTGAATGAGCGCCTCGCTTTCAGCATCAAGCGCACTCGTTGCTTCATCCAACAACAACACCGGCGCATCTCGCAAGATCGCCCGCGCAATGGCGAGCCGCTGCTTCTGACCACCTGACAATGTGATGCCACGCTCGCCCAGCATCTCGTCATATTTCGCAGGCAGGCGTTCAACAAATTCGGCAACGCGCGCTGCCTCCGCCGCCGCCACAACTTCATCCATTGAAGCTTCCGGCCGCCCCAGCCTGATGTTATCTGCAATGGTCCCGGAAAAAATTACGGCGTCTTGGGGAACCGTCGCCATTTGCGTTCGCAAGTCCTCCAATTTCAACGACGAAATATCGGTACCATCCAACGTCACCTGGCCGGACTGAGGCTCCTGAAAGCGTTGCAAAAGCGCATAGAGCGTAGTCTTGCCCGCACCCGATGGACCGACAATGGCCACAACCTGCCCCGGTTTTGCAGCAAAGCTCACATTCTTCAACACAGGCGTATCGAGCCGCGCCGGATAGGCAAAGGTGACATGCTCAAATTTCACTTCACCGCGCACAGGTGCAGGTAAAACCAATGGATGCTGAGGTGATGAGATGGCGGGCTTCACATCCAGCAATTCTGAAATCCGCTCTGCTGCTCCCGCAGCAGATTGAAGCTCGCCCCACACTTCTGAAAGCTGGCCCAGCGATGAAGCTGCAAAAACGGCGTAAAGAACAAATTGGCTTAACGTTCCGCCCGTCATGTTGCCGGAAGAAACCTCGCGCGCGCCATACCACAACAGTCCAACGATCGCCCCCAAGGCCGCGCTAAAAATTGCGAACGTCAGAAACGCGCGGGCAAATGTGCGCGATTGCGCGGCGGTAAATGCCTCTCTTGTGGCCAGCGCAAATTTCGAAACGGTGGAAGCCTCTTGCGTGTTGGCCTGAATGGCCTGGATGCCCGACAATCGTTCCTGCGCATAGGCCGCAGAGGCAGCCAGCGTGTCCTGTGCGGCGCGTGATAACACGCGAACCCGCCGTCCAAAAATAACCAGTGGCAAAACGATGCAAGGTATGGCCAGGGCCGCAAGCCCTGCCATGCGAGGCGATGTGTATGTCATCATGGCCACCGCCCCGATCAGCATCACGCCGTTGCGCAACGCCGTAGAAGCCGTGGACGAAAATGCGGATTTGATTTGTGTGGTGTCCGCCGTCAACCGCGAGACCACATCGCCGGTCTTCTGCGTTTCATAAAATGATGGCGTCAGTTCCATCAAATGCCGGAACAGTGCATCGCGCACGTCCGCCACGACACGCTCACCCAGCCACATCACATAATAGAACCGAAGTGCCGAGCCCGCCGCCAGAACCAGAACCACCGCCAGCATGGCGATAAAATACTGGTTCACCAGCTCGGCACTTCCCGAGGTGAAACCATTGTCGAGCAAGCGCCTGACCGCGACGGGAATGATAAGTGTGGCCCCCGAGGCGACCAGAAGCGCCAACAGCGCCATGACCACCCGCCCACGATAGCGCATAAGATAAGGCAAAAGCCGCCTCAACGGGCGTAGATCGCGACGATTAACAATGGGGGGAGCTTCTAAAGTCATGGGCCTATATAGGTGTGAATCTGTGGACTTGTGCGTGAAATCGAAATCCCCTATAGACCCCGCCAACCTTGGCTGAAACCCCGGTTTCCGGTCAAATGCAGCATTTAAATTTGAGAGTTCTTGC
>JBDSTO010000281.1:0-3334 GCA_039928255.1 Aestuariivirga sp.
GATGAAAAGAAGATTGAGCCCGGCATCAAACAACTGGCAGACCTGATCAAGTCTGTGACATGACACCAATGCCCAACAATGTTTCGCGCGCCATCATCTTCTTGCTGGGGGCCATCGGCTTTGCCACATCGCAAGATGCCATCGCCAAGGGCATGGCCTCGGCTTATCCTGCTTATGAAACAGTGGCCATGCGCGGGCTTTCGGCAACGCCAGTGCTGTTCATTTGGGCATGGTTTGAGGGGCAATCCCTGTTGCACATTCCCCGGGCATGGCGATTGATCAGCCTGCGCTCATTTATTCTGTTCACTGCTTACATGGCCTTCGTTCTGTCGATTGCAACATTGCCGCTGGCCAATGCGGTGGCCATTTATTTCACCATGCCATTCTTCGTCGCCGCCTTGTCGGGATGGTTTCTCGGAGAACGCGTTCCCGCTTATCGCTGGGTCGCAATCGCATTGGGATTCATGGGCGTTGTGGTGAGCGTGCGGCCTGGCACTGAAACATTCCAGCCTGCTTCATTGTTGGCGCTCTATTCAGCACTTGGCTATGCGTTGGGCCAGATGATGAGCCGCAAGCTCTCGCAAGGCAGTGAGCCCCTCTACATTGCCAATGTGCAGAGCCTACTTTATCTTTTCGGCTGCGTGTTTCTGGGATTGGTGATCAATGTTTTCGATCTTCAAGCCGGGAGTTTCCAGACTTTCAGCTCACTCACAAAGCCGCTGGCCATTCCAACCCTCAATGATTTCGCTCTCATGTGCCTGATGGGTTTTTTCTCGGCCTTGTCCTCAGTCTATTTCATCAAGGCCTATCAAGCAGCTCCCACTAATTTTGTGGCACCTTTCGAATATTCGGCGATGATCTGGGCTATTGCCTATGGCGTCATCTTTTTTCATGATTATCCGGATGGCTGGACTCTGGCAGGCGCTGCGATTGTCGTGGCCGCAGGACTCTCCATGCTGTGGCGCGACACAAAACCAAAGCCTCAGACGATCGGATAGCCGCTCCAGGCTTTGACTTTTCGCAACGCCAGGGATGATTGCAGACGCTGCAGGCCTGGCAGACGCGAGAGCTTGGTGCGATGAATGCGTTCATAGTCTGACGCATCAGCGGCTGCCACGCGCAACAGATAATCGAACTGGCCGCTCATCAGATGGCATTCCAGAATCTCGGGCACGCGCTGGACCGCCTTTTCGAATTTCTCAAAGGCTTCCTCGGTTTGAGCGCCTAATGACACTTCGACAAAAAACTCATTGGCAAGTCCGAGCGCTGCGCCGTCCAGCGTTGCCGCATAGCCGGTGATGATGCCCGCCTCTTCCAAAAGCTTGACGCGGCGATGGCAGGCCGATGTCGAAAGTCCAGCCCTTGAGGCCAGTTCCGCGATGGGTAAAATCGCCTGACGCTGAATCTCGTTCAGGATGATCTTGTCGGCTTTGTCCAAATCTTCGATTTTCATTCCACTAAAATAGCATTTTTCGGGATATTATTCCAGTACCGGGGATGAAACTCCCCAAGTTTGGCAAAAACTTTCGTGATCCCACAGCTAATGTGCCTCAAAAGAGGAGAGAAACATGCTGATCGGCGTTCCAAAAGAAATCAAAAATCATGAATACCGTGTGGGCTTCACGCCGACATCGGTGCGCGAAGCAGTGCGCCATGGCCACGAAGTCTGGGTTGAGGCCAATGCCGGACAGGGCATCGGCTCTGACGACAAGGATTATGTGGCGGCTGGTGCAAAGATCATCGGCAATGCCGCAGACATTTTCGCCAAGGCCGACATGATCGTAAAGGTCAAGGAACCACAGGCCAAGGAGCGCGCCATGCTGCGCGAAGGGCAAATTCTTTATACCTATCTTCATCTCGCTCCCGATCCTGAGCAGACCAAAGATCTTATCAAGTCTGGTGCCATCTGCATCGCCTATGAAACCGTGACCAACACGCGTGGCGGTTTGCCCCTGCTCGCTCCGATGAGCCAGGTTGCTGGCCGCATGTCGGTTCAGTCCGGTGCCCATTGCCTGGAGAAAGCGCAAGGCGGGCGTGGCATGTTGCTGGGCGGTGTTCCAGGCGTCGCACCGGCCAAGGTTGTGATCCTCGGTGGTGGCGTTGTCGGCACCAACGCCGCAGCCATCGCACTTGGCATGGGTGCAGATGTGACGGTAATCGAACGCTCCACCGACCGCATGGAAGAACTGGTTGGCCGTTTTGGTATTGGCCTCAAGACGCTGTATTCAACGCAGGGTGCGATTGAAGATGAATGCGCCACCGCTGATCTTGTGATCGGTGGCGTGTTGATCCCCGGTGCTGCGGCTCCAAAGCTTGTGACCAAGGCCATGCTGAAGGATTGGAAGCCTGGCTCCGTGTTCGTCGACGTTGCCATTGATCAGGGCGGCTGTGCCGAGACGTCACATGCCACGACCCATGCTGATCCAACTTATGTGGTTGATGGTGTCATTCATTATTGCGTGGCCAACATGCCCGGTGGCGTTGCCCGCACATCGACCTTTGCTTTGAACAATGTGACGCTGCCATTTGCATTGTCGATTGCAAACAAGGGCTGGAAGAAGGCCTTGAGTGATGACCAACATTTGCGCAACGGCCTCAATGTTGCCTTGGGTAAGGTGACCTACAAGGCTGTGGCCGATGATCTGGGCTATGCTTACGTTTCAGCCGACAAGGTTCTGGCTTAAGCAAAGTTCGGGCGTTTCTGCGTATCAGGAACGGCCTTTTCGTGTCGCCACATAATATGCAGATTTAAGCGCCGCGCGAACAGTGCGGCGCATTTTTTCTGCCGCGACGATGAGTTTGAATCGTAGGCCCGACACCGAAGCAGGTGCCACCATCACATCCGTCATGGTGATGCGATTGCGCCAGATCCTGTCAATCATCGGGTGATCGGGCATGGCGCTGGAGTCGACTTCGGTGATTGTACCTTCGGCGAAAATATCTTCAGTGGCGTCAAGGATGAGCAAAACGCCCGGCGAGTATTTGCCGAAGGCCTCGTCATGGGCAATCTTGCCCAAGGCGGCCTTGTTGCCGTCAACATAGGCGAACAGCGAAGCAATGGTTATGCCATCAAGCTGCAACGACCAGAAGCGCAACTTGCCTGCCCTGTGAAGAGCGCTCAACGCCTGCCGCGTGGCACTGGAGGTTGCGGGCTGTTTGGCCAGGGCAGTGCCGCGGCTGCCTTTCCAGCCATTGGTTTCGAGTTTCAAGAACTCCTCGATGAAAGTGCCTGCATCATCGGTTCGGTTCAACGATAGGAATTTCAGTGCGCCCTGCTCACCCAAACGATTTCGAAGGCGCTTGAACTCCTTGCGGCGCTTGGTCTCGAAATTCC
>JBDSTO010000282.1:0-6616 GCA_039928255.1 Aestuariivirga sp.
CGGGCCGCATCAACATATTCACGGCTGTCCCCCAGTCTGGCCAGACGAGCCACGCGCGGGCTGGCGAGGCGGTGGATGACCATGGCCAAAGACAGAGCGACAGCGACCAACATTCCATTCAAAACGCCCAACAGCAGAACGGCCACCGCGGCGGCAATGGCAAGTTCAAAATCGCGGTGGAGCCGCAGAAGGCGAATGAAGGGTGCTGGGTTCAACGCATGAACAAGGGCCGCGATCACCACAGCGGCCAAAACGGGTTGAGGCATGTTGGCCACGAGCGGGCTTGCCACCGCAATCAACAAGCCCAATCCAACAGACGCTACGACAGAAGTCCACCGCGTTGCCGCACCTGCGGCCTCACTGGCTGAGCCAGCGGAGAACCCTGCCCCAACGGGCATTCCCTGCACCAACGCGCTGGCAAAATTGGCAAAGCCTAAAGCTCCCAATTCCCGGTTTGCATTCACCTCGTCGTTGTGTCGAAGGGCAAGCGCGCTAATGGTGCCCCAGCTTTCGGCAAACAAAATCATCGCCAAGGGCAAAGCCAATTGTCCGAGCCTGGACCATTGATCAAAGGAGAAGACAGGAAATGCAGGCGCAACCAAACTCGTATCGATTGGTCCCACTATGCCGACACCAAGGGCTGGCAAGCCCAGGAACACCGATGCAGCAATACTTGCGGCCAGTATAAAAAACGCTGCTGGAAACGCGGGAAAGCGTTTCAACAGCAGCAACGCAACAAGCGCCAATGCGCCGCACGCAATTGATACCCAGTTCCATTGCGCCGCTGAGCTGATGAGTGCTGCGCCCAAATGGAAAATATCGGGCGCGTGCACATCCACGCCCATAACTGCAGGCAATTGCTTCATGATGATGGTGACGGCCAGGCCCAGTGAGAAGCCGCGCAGGACAGGCCGCGCAATAAAGCCCGTCAAGCTACCCAGTTTGGTCAGTGCGGCAAGACCGAAAAATACTGCGGTGAGCAAGACAACGGCGGTGACCAAAGCGGGCTTCTGATCAGGTGCTATGGCCATTGAAGCCAAAATTGCTGCAAGAATTGCCGCTGAGGATGACGTTGGCGCAACGATCGCAAACCGGCTTTGACCGATTGTGGCATAGGCCAAGCATCCTGCAATGCCCGCAAAGATGGCGCGCTGCGGCGGAAGGCCGGCAATTGCCGCGTAGGCCACGGCTTCTGGCAGCATCAACCCGGCAACCGACACACCTGCTATCAAATCACCTTTGCGCATTTTGCCATTTGGCATGGTTGGGGCTTCGATGGCAATTGTACGCCTGTAAGCTACAGCGACTAAAATGCCTTAGGTGTCGTGGTCCGGATGTTGCCAGGATTTCAGTTTTACCAAGTCCTCCGGGGTGCGGTAATCGGTCATTTTTTCTTCGGGCAAGAGATGCATGGTTGAAAACCAGTTCACGCGGCTTTCCACGGCACTTTGACGGGTGAGCGGTGGAATGGAATTGGGGTTATCCAACGTGCCAATCGCCACTTCAAAATGAACATCGCCATCTTCGCGCATGTAAATTGGTGTTCCACAATCTTTACAAAAACCGCGCTCGACAACGCTGGAGGAACGGAAGGTGCCTGGCTTTCCGCGCGTCCACGTCAACTGGTCGCTGTTCATCACAACAAGCGCAGCGCCCCAACTGCCAAAAGCTTTCTGGCACATTCGACAATGGCAGATGCTGGGATCGATCAAATCGCCTGAAAAGTGATAGCGGACATTTCCGCATTGGCAGCCGCCAGCGTGCATTCGACAATCCTCCAAACAAAGAGGCCCGACAATAAGCCGGGCCTCAATGATTTGAAATGGATAGAATGAATTAGAAAGCGAACTTGTAACCTACAGCAACGTTCCACTTGTCCGCCAGAAGGCCAGCGCCATTGCCGGTATCTTTCCAAGCATAGCCAACGTTGGCATAGATCGAGCTTGTGCTGTCGAATTTGTAGGTAATACCTGTCGAAACCTTTGGCGTGATCCAGCGGCCATCGAATGAGTTGCGATACCGCGCATTGAACACATTCCATGTCCAATGGTCATCAAGTTTCCAGTCACCTGCGATGCTGATCGCATAATAACCTTCATCGGCAGTGTTAAAGCCAGGAATGATCCTTGGCTGATCACCGAAGCCATAACCCAAGAGGGCCGATGGGGTGAGCGTGAAAGGACCATTCTTGATCTTGTAGCCGACGCTTGCTTCGATCTGCTCGGCAGTCGAGGTTGAGCGCCATGTGTGCTGATAGGCAGCGCCGACGACAAAATTGTTTTCGAATGTGTGTGAAATTGCAGCCTTGATGTAGTCATCCTTCCAACCGCTGTTGGCTGAGGATGCATCATACTCAGGGCTGAATTCCAGCGAGAATGTGTTGCTCTTGGAAGGCGCTGGTGGTGGTGCCAGATCAGCCGCAAAAGCTGCGCCATGAATGACCAGCACAGATGCGCTGGCTGCCAACGCGAGTGAAAATTTCTTCAGCATTAAAGTCCCCTGTTAAGTCCCGATTTCAGTTTCGTTGTATATGGATAGATATAACGTTTGTAAACTTGGTAATTTTTGACATTTCCTGATGACGGCTGAATGACAGATGAGTAACAGCGGGGTGATTTCTGCGGAATTCAATTAAATTCAGGGGTGGATTGAGTAAAACTGGGGCATGTAAAATCACCCAACGGCGTTGGTGCGTGACAATGTCACAGCTCAATTTCTCCTCCGCATGAGAGCAAAAACCAAACCCGATGATAACAAACCAATGCCAACCACGACCGCGAATCCCAAGTCGCTGCCGATTAACGGCAGTCCCCCGACATTGACGCCAAACAAGCCAAAGATCAGACTGGGCGGCAAGAGCAACGCGGAAACTAGCGACAAAATATAAAGGCTGTTGTTGATGTCGCTGGCGACATTGGCTGATATTTCATCTTTCAGCAGGCGAGCGCGTTCCTGCAGCGCATGCACTTCGCCGTGAAGGGTGTCGATCTTTTGCACAGCACCTTGGGCCGCCTCACATACAGCGGCGGGAAAATTCATGTGGGCATTGTATTCGGCAAAACGTCGAAAGAGAGCTTTGTAAATCGAAATTTCGCGGTGGATGGTCACGACCTTGCGGCGGATCGCTGCAATCTCGCCGCCCGATCTTGTGCCGCCCCTGTCAATCACGATGTCTTCAACCCGGTTCACGTGGGCCAACATGGCGTTAACATCGTGTTGGATGCCGTCAACCGAAGCTTCGACAATCATTTCCAGAATCTCGGCTGGATGGTGCGCCCGTTGCCCGCCATCGATTTTGAGGCGCAGGTTCTCAACGGATTGCAGCGGATGATGACGGCCCGTGATGATCCAATGTTCGCCAACAATGAAACGCAACAGCCTTGCCCGGTCACTGTAACTTGAGGGCTCTAGAGACATTTCAGAGAACATGCCGTAAACGACTTTGCCCTGATGTTCGATGCGGGGGCGAATGTCGTCGCTCAAGAATTCCTGGGCGGTTTCCTTTGGCAGTTGGAGATTGCTCAACCAGAGCGCCGCCCTGCGGTCGACCAAATCAAGATGGACCCATATCCATTCTGCTTGCCCGTTGGGCAGCACTTTAGATGCAATGGCAAGTGCGGTGGCTCTACCGTCCGCATCAAAGCTCCGCGCAAATACCAAACCTTGCTGGTCAAGTGTTGCCAGAGGTGGAGAACTCTGCACGGTTGCACTTATATGTTTTGACGCGGGCGATCTTTGACTCCGTGAGGAGCCAAATACATCCGTTCATGTGACAGTTTGGTGACACCACTATCGGCGACGCTTGCCTTTAGTAAGAAGCGTCAACGCCTCTTTCAACCGTGGTGCTGCAAAATCGAGAAAGGTGCGGAGCTTCAAAGGTAAATTCGCTTGTCCGGCATAGACCAAATGCACAGGGAGAGGCTCTGGCTCAAAATCATGCAGCACACGTTGAAGTTTTGCTTCTGCTTCAGCCGCCTCGATTTGATAGGATAGAACTCGCGTGATGCCAGCGCCGGATATGGCGGCAGCGACGGCAGCGTCGGCGGAGTTTACCGCGAGACGCGGCTTGATGTTCAAGCTAACAGCCGCTTTGCCTCGGCCAAAATTCCACACAGCGCTTGAGTAGCGGCCTTCAAACATGATGCAATTCTGCGTCAGCAGATCGTGCGGTGTTTTGGGTTCACCATGCACCGCGATGAACTGCGGGCTGGCGCAGGTCACCCATTTCACTTCGCCCAGGCGTTTGGCGACCAAATTGCTGTCTGGCAGTTCTCCAATCCGAATTGCCACATCAACATGTTCATCGACGATATTTATGGTCTGATCAGAGAGCATGAGGCGCGCTGTGATTTGAGGATTGGCGGCAAGAAAATTGAGAAGGACGGGTTCTACGTGCAGCCGGCCAAACATGATTGGTGCGGTGATCCACAGATATCCCGTGGGGATGCGATATTCGCCAGTGGCTGCACGTTCGGCCTCCTGCACTTCATCAAGAATGCGACGACAGGCAGCCACATAGGATTGTCCAGCCTCTGTCAAAATCAGCCTGCGGCTGGTTCTGACGACAAGTTGGGTTTTGAGATGGGCTTCAAGTTCAGCCACTTTGCGGCTGACGGTTGGCAGGGGCATTCCCAAGTTCCGCGAAGCTGCCGAAAGACTGCCGCCATCAACTGCGGCAATCAAGGTCGCCATGGCGTCGAGACGGTTCATCGTGCCTCTCAAAAAATGGAAGTTATGTTATTGGTAATGCAATCTACTACCGAATTTCGGAGATTGCTACTTTAGGAGTTGAGCCAACCCCAAAGAGGCAAAGATGCAAAATCCGGCCAGCGACGTTGCTTTCACACCATCCGTAAAAGCTATACAAACTGCCAAAGGATCTCGCGGAACCTACGCCAGGATCGAGGCGCGGGGCGGATTTCACACCGTCATTGATGACGGCCTCGTTCAATTCCTCAGCGAGGTTGATACTGCCTATCTGGCGACTGCGACTCTGGAAGGGCAACCTTACGCCCAGCATCGCGGTGGCCCTAAAGGATTCATCCGGGTGATTGATGAGCATACGCTGGGATTCGTGGATTTCGTCGGCAACCGTCAATTCATCAGCACGGGAAATTTAGCAGAGAACCCAAAGGCATTTTTATTTTTAATGGATTATGCCCATCGCCGCCGCATCAAGCTGTGGGGCCGTGCAAAAGTTGTTCCCGCCGATGCGGCGCTGTTGGAAAAACTCATGCCGGACGATTATGCGGCGCGGCCCGATCAGGTGATCCTGTTTGATGTTGAAGCGTGGGATGTGAATTGCCCACAACATATTCCGCAAAAATTTGCTAGCGCTGATGTGGCAAAAGCGCTTGGCGAATTGGAAAGTGTAATCGCCCGCCTCAAGGACGAAAACGCCGAACTCAAACGAAAACTGAAAGGGATTTGACGCGAGGAATTTCTAACTCGCGTCAATCCTTAACCACTGGAGTTCATGGCGCCGAGAGTTCCAGTTTTGCAAGATCGGCAAGCAAGGTGGGGGCCGTCGGGTTCCATCCCAGAACTTTCCGTGTCAGTTCGCTGGATGAGCGCATGTCGATGTCAGCAAACATGGCAAGCCAGCCGAAAAATGCTGGAGCTTCTTCCTTAGCGATGGATTTGGCCGGAAGTTTTAGGCGCTTGGCCAATGTTTCCGCAATGTCCCGCATTGATATGCCCTCTTCCGATACAGCGTGATATTTGGAATTGGGTTCAGCGCGTTCGACGACAAGGCGATAAAGTCGCGCAACGTCAGCTACATGGGCTGCAGGCCAGGTTATCTGGCCGTCTCCCACATAAGCGCACACACCTTTGGCCCGGTATATATCGATGACAGGACTGATCAGTCCTTGCCGTTTGGTGTCGTGGACCTGGGGAAGACGCACCACCGAGATGTTGACGCCGCGTGCTGCCATATCCAGCGCCGCTTCCTCGGTGATGGCGCGGGGATGGTGACTGGAGCTCAAAATTGCGTTGTATTCTTTGGCGGGCTCGCCCGGCACCGTTTTGGCAATCGGGGCGCCTGATGTCACTACCAGCGGGCGGTCCGATCCCACAAGGGCTGAACCCAGCGCCGTAATAACGCGGCGATCATCGGCACAATTCGCCGCGAAATTTGAAAAGTCGTGGTTGAACGCCAGGTGAATTACGCCGTCTGATTCAGCAGCACCCTTTTTCAAAACATCCTCATCCTCGATTGTCCCTTGCAGCACGCTGGCACCGGCGGCGGACAATGCTGCAGATTTCTCAGCCGAGCGAGAAAGGCCAACAACTTCATGTTTGGCGGCAATGAGTTCCTTGACCACAGCTGAGCCAATGAAGCCCGTGGCACCCGTTACAAAAACACGCATATCGCAATCTCCTATTTCTTATGAGACAAACATGCGTCTTCATTGTATCCTGTTAAAGTAGTGATCTTATCATATTAAGATGGATAACAGGATGACGGACGTCGCCCTCCCTGAAAACAACCTGCTCGGAGCCTATCTCCGCGACCGGCGCATAAAGCTTGATCCCAACGCGCTGGGTTTTCCGGCTTCACGGCGCCGCACGGCCGGGCTTCGGCGCGAAGAGGTGGCGGGCCGCGCCAACATAT
>JBDSTO010000283.1:0-9269 GCA_039928255.1 Aestuariivirga sp.
TTTATCGATGCGGTGGACAAGAACCTGCAGAAGGCAATGGCCTAAGGCGATCAGCTTCGGCTGATCTCCCTCAGTTAAGCGCTTCACCCTCGCGGTTTAGCAACTCCAGCAGCGCTTCAGGATCGAATGGCTTGTTTAACACGCCAGTGACTTTGAGGTTTTGCAAAATCGAGTCTCCGGCAATTTGAACGGGATCAGATCCGGCTACAATCACCGTTGCTGGCATCGAACCCGCACGCCGTAAGGCAGCATAGGCTTCCACCGTTTCAATCAGCGACGCATTGAGATCGAGAATGACGGGAACACCCTGCAGCTCGTTGGGATTGATTGCCCCGCTTTTGTCAACGATTTGGCAGGGCATGCCAGCCGCCTGCAATGCTCCGCCGAGTGCTTTTGAAAAACCCGGGCTGAAGCGCGGCGCCACCACGATGCCGTTTTCACCGACCTCACGCACCAGTTCCATTATCTTCTGGGGCTCCATGGGTTTACTCAAAACACCCATAGCCCCATTGCACATGGCCTGGTTCAAAAGCTCCGCCACGGAAAATCCACTCATCATGTAAACCTTGGCATCGGGGCGAAGCTTCTTGATTTTGAGGAAACTTTCAACGCCATTGAGACCAGGTAACAGCACATCGATAAATGAAACGTCAAAATTGCCCTGAACAAAAGCCTCAATGGCCGCTTCGCCCGAATGCACGACGTGTGGACGATGCCCCTCAAGCTCCAACAATTCCCCGAGGGACAATGCGTTATCGACATCATCGTCAACGATCAGAATGTCCAGCTTGCGGGCCATGGTGCGTTCAGGCTGCCTCTTCATGGGTGGCTTCAACTGGAAGCCTGATTGCAAAACTCGCCCCCACTCCCATGGCGGAAGTTATAGTAAGTGACCCACCGTGCAACATGGCAATTTGTTCAATGGCTGCAATGCCAAGCCCCGTACCAAATTGCTTTGTGGTGAACAGCGGCTCACGCACCTTGTCCAACATTTCCGGCGGAATCCCGGGACCGTTATCAGATACTTCAAGAACGACATGCTTGTCAGAGAGGTAGGTCTTCACTTTTATCTTGGCTTGATCGCCCTGCCCTTTGAATTCTTCGCCACTCTTGCCCACCATGGCTTCGGTGGCATTGTTTAGCATGTTGATCAAAGCGCGTGACATCCGTCCCGGGTCGAACGGAATCTTTCTACCCTGCAAACCCAACTCGCAGGAAACTTCAACCACCGAAGGAAGTTTGCGGCATTCTTCCGAGGCAACGTCCTCAAGCCATTGATCAAGATCGCCAACCTTGCAGTCCAACGGACGGCTACGCGACACATCGAGAAGTTCGCTGATGATCGTATCGCAGCGGACAACACCATTGGCAATGCGCTGCAGTTGGTTTTCAAGGTCCAACCCCCTGCCCTTGATCTTTCGCTCCATCAGAAAGGCCGAAGTGCGAACGGCGGAAAGTGGATTACGCAGTTCATGGGCAACAGTGGCAATCATCTGCCCCAATTGTTCCATGCGCCCCTTTCGAACGAGCGCATCTTGAGCATCTTTCAACTGCTGCATGTTCTGAGCCAATTCGCGATTCAGACGGAGGATCTCTTCGTTGAAGCGGCGGAGTTCGGTCGTCTCGGAAATGTCGACGACACTCACCAGTGCTGATCGGCCCTGCCCCTTGGCAAGTTCCAGCCAGCCAGAACTGATGACGAGAACACGACGCCCCTCATCTCCCGGGTTGACAGTGCACTCAAATCGAGTGGCCGCACCGGGGAAGCTCGCTCCGGCATCGCCAAGCACCTTGCGAGCATGCGCCAAGCGCAAATCAGCGGCTTCACATTTGAATAGTTTGAGGAGCAGCGGATTGGCAAAACTGATCCGCCCATCATCCTCAATCTGCATAACACCAACCGGAACAGTTTCAGCCAGCGCGCGGTATTGTTCTTCGCGCTTTTTAATTTCGGTCTGGTCGCTGTTGGTGCCGATCAGATAACGTTTGCCATCGCGCGCCGTGAGCAAGGCTTTTCTGGTCAATACCGGCATGGCCGGGCCACCCTTGGGCGCCACGATCTCCTCATTGATCACGGTCTTGCCAGTTTGCAGAACCTTGCGGTCATTGGCCTCGAAACCATCAGCGAGTTCGGGGTCACAGAAGGCCTGGTCAGAAAAACCAAAAAGCTCCTTCAGCGACTTTCCCATCAAGGCCTGGTTTGCATTGTTGGAATAGACAAAGTTCAGGTTTTCATCTTTGACAAAAATCGATGTCGGCAGATTGTCCAAAATCTGCCGCAGGAGATCGGCATCAATTTCGATTGTCCGATTGCTCATGCGACTTCCTCGCTGGCATTTTCAAGTGGCAAGCGCAGCGTGAAACTTGCGCCCTTGCCCAATTCTGAAAATACTTCCAAGCCGCCCCCATGCTGCTTGACAATCTGTTCCACAGCCGGAAGTCCAAGGCCAGTGCCGAAGCTTTTTGTCGTAAACAGGGGTTCAGTAACACGTTTCAAATTGTCGGGAGAAATTCCCGGACCATTGTCGCTAACCCGCAGCGCGGCAAAACCATCCTCACACCAGGTCTCGACCACAATCTCAGGATTGGCGTTGGCAAACCGCGAAGGATCATCACCCTTGCCGACGAGCGCTTCCGAGGCGTTGTCGAGTAGATTGCTCAATGCCCTGTACAACCGTGAAGGATCAAACGGGATGGCAACACCGCCTGTGCCCAACTTGCATTGGATCGAAACGGCAGCAGGCAGTTTTGCTGCTTCCTCATTCAGGGTCTTCTCAAGCCATTTGTCGAGATCTTCTTTGCGCGCCGTAACCTTGCTGCTGCGGGAAAAATCCAAGAGCTGCGTAATGATGTCATCGCAACGCGTGATGCTGGTGTTGATGCGCTGCAGTTGTGCTTCCACACCCAAACCTTTGTCTTTGATGCGCCGGGCCAGCATGAACGTCGATGTGCGCACAGCGCCCAGGGGATTGCGCAATTCATGGGCGATGGTTGCCGTAAGTTGGCCCATCTGTTCCATGCGACCCTTGTTCACCAATTCTTCCTGGGCATCCTTCAACATCTGCATGTTCTGCGCCAGCATCTGGTTCACATGCACCACGTCGTTGTTCATGTGCTGCAGTTCACCCGCCATTTCTTCGGCACTTGCTTGCGCCAACTTGGCTGATTCATGCGCCAGTTCAACTTCATCAAGGCGCTTGAAGGTAGTTGAGAACATGTGGAGCGAAAGACCAAGCGCCAGCAGAATGGTGGCCAGGCAAATGCCCGAAATCTTCCAAACTTTCAGTTGGCTTTGGGCGCGATTGGTTTCAATCAAAGTTTCAAAGCGCTGACCGGCCTCCTCCCACAATGTCTTGTATTCGGCAAGCCACACGGGCGTTAAGTTGTTCAGGTGAACTGAGAGTGCCGAATTCATTTCGTCCGCCTGCAGAAAATTTCCTTCTGCATGCGCCTTCAGCGCCATCAAGCCGTCGTTGATTGCAGCTTCCGAGGCCTCCAGCTTTTGATAGATTTGAGCATCGGGTGAAAATTCCGCGGCACGCAGGATGTTGCGGCGAAGATCGGAGGACAAAACTGAAAGTTGACCAATCCCCATCAGGATGTTTTTGGAATATTTGCCCTCAGGGTCTTCTCCCGCAGCGGCAAAACTCGCCATTTGGCGCAACTCGCCAAAGGCCTTCACAATCTGCGGAATGTCTTGTGTGGCAATCAAAGCCAGTTGTGCTGCCTCGGGGTTGCCATCCTTGGTGAAGCCGGACGCATCAGCAATATATCGCGCCAGTCTTGTTGAACGCGTCAGCACGGCAACATTGTCGGGCTTTGCCATTGAAAGCGAGACCAGCAGATTGTTGAAATCGAGGCTGATCCCCATCTGGTCGGCCAGTATTGGCCCTTCATTCAACAGCCGATCAATGTTTGCGGTCTTCTGCTGTTTGTCGGCGGCGTCGAGCATCATCGGAACAAGAAGTTGCAACATCTTGGTGCCATGCACTTCGGCCGATGCACCAACCGATTGCAAGCGCAGATCCGCGACGATGTAAGTCGCCATATAGAGCAACGGCACCAAAATGATGGCCATCAAGCCACCAAGCTTCGCCCCAGCTGCGCGTGAAGCAATAATCCTGACCATGCCGTTTTTGACGCCTTGTTGCGGCTCAATGTGAGATCGCAAATTCTGCCGTCAAAGATGGGCCAGAAGTGGTTAAGACTAAACTAACCACGTTTATCGAAATCGAGTTTCCTGCCGCTTTGGTCGATCAGTCCGCGGCGAAAAATGGCTTCAAATCAGTGCTTTGATCGCGGCCAGTGCGTCATCAGCCTTCGCACCATCTGGTCCGCCCGCCTGCGCCATGTCAGGCCGACCACCACCACCCTTGCCGCCCAGCGCCACCGAACCCGCTTTGACAAATTCCACGGCGCTGTATTGGTTGGCAAGATCAGAGGTAACGCCTACAACGACGGCTCCCTTGCCGTCATCGGAAATGGCAACCAGCGCCACAATGCCTGAGCCCAAAGTTTTCTTGCCATCGTCCGCCATGGCTTTCAAATCTTGCGGGGCAACGCCCTTCAAGACGCGGCCAATAAATTTGACGCCCTTGATGGTTTCAACCTCTTGAGCCGCAGCGTTGCCACCGCCACCCATGGCGATTGCTTTCTTGGCCTCGGCCAATTCGCGCTCAAGCTTGCGCCGTTCTTCGACCAGCGTTTCAATGCGTGAGACAACATCACTTTGCGAAACTTTCAGGACAGCGGCGGCTTGCGCCACGCGTTTGTCTTGTTCAACAAGATAAGCGCGCGCGGCATCACCAGCCAAAGCTTCCATGCGGCGAACGCCAGCGGATGAAGCTGTTTCAGCAACAATCTTGACGAGGCCAATATCGCCTGTGCGCGATACATGCGTGCCGCCGCAAAGTTCAAGAGAATAGATGGCTCGCGCTTCTCCGGGCTCATTACGGCCCATGGAAACCACGCGCACTTCATCGCCATATTTTTCACCAAACAGGGCCATGGCACCTTCGGCGATGGCAGCATCAACCGAAAGCAAACGCGTATTCACCGCGTCATTTTGCAGGACTATGGCATTGGCGATATTCTCAACGGTCGCCAGATCTTCCGCTGAAACCGGCTTTGAGTGCGAGAAGTCAAACCGCAAGCGATTGGGTTCAACCAGTGATCCCTTCTGCGCAACATGATTGCCCAGGGTGCGGCGCAAGGCTTCATGCAGCAGATGGGTTGCCGAATGGTGCATACGGTTTCCCGAGCGGCGCTTATGGTCGACTTCAAGTTCAACTGCCATGCCGGGTTTGAATGAACCCTTCTCGACTTTGCCTTGATGCACAAATACATCACCCAAACGCTTCTGCGTTTCTGTAACCCTGAACACCGAACCATCGATCCCACGGATCACACCATGGTCACCTGTCTGGCCGCCACTTTCCGCATAGAATGGCGTTTGGTTGACGACGATGGCACCTGATTCACCCTGCTTCAGCAAGGCCACGTCTTTGCCATCGGCCGCCAGCGCCATCACTTCGCCTTCGGCCTTTTCGGTGTCATAGCCGAGGAATTCAGTAGCACCCACGCGCTCGCGAATTTCAAACCAGACCGTGTCGGTCTTGGCCTCGCCTGAACCTTTCCATGCCGCCCGGGCATCAGCCTTTTGTTTCGCCATAGCCACAGCAAAAGCCGCCGTATCAACCGAAATGTCACGCGCGCGCAAGGCGTCCTGCGTCAAGTCAAGTGGGAAGCCATAGGTGTCATAGAGCTTGAAGGCGGTATCGCCGGAGAACGTATCGCCTTTTGAAAGCCCCGCCGAATCTTCATCCAGAAGTTTAAGTCCACGCACCAAAGTATTGCGGAAGCGGGTTTCTTCCAGTTTCAGCGTTTCCGTAATCATCGGTTGCGCGCGCACCAGCTCAGGGTACGCAGCGCCCATTTCGCGAACCAAGGCCGGAACCAGTTTCCACATCAAGGGCTCACGCACACCCAGCAACTCAGCGTGACGCATGGCGCGGCGCATGATGCGGCGCAGAACATACCCACGGCCCTCGTTGGATGGCATGACACCATCCGCAATCAGGAACGATGAAGCACGCAAATGGTCAGCGATCACCCTGTTGGAGGCCTTGGCCTTGCCTTCGGCAGGCACATTGGTGTTCTCGACGATGGCCGCAATCAAGGACCGGAAAAGATCGGTCTCGTAATTGTCATGTGTGCCTTGCAGCACAGCGGAAATACGCTCCAGTCCCATGCCGGTATCAATCGATGGGCGCGGCAGGTTTACGCGTTCATCCTTGGAGATCTGTTCAAACTGCATGAACACGAGATTCCAGATTTCAATGAACCGGTCCCCATCAGCACCCGGTGATCCCGGGGGCCCACCGGGAATATGATCGCCATGGTCGAAGAAAATTTCCGAGCATGGCCCGCATGGACCTGTATCACCCATGGCCCAGAAATTGTCAGAGGTTGGAATGCGAATGATACGACTGTCAGGAAGGCCAGCAATTTTCTTCCACAGGTTGAAGGCTTCATCATCTTCATGGAACACAGTGACGGTCAGCTTGTCTTTCGGCAGGCCATATTCACTGGTGACCAGCTTCCACGCCCATTCAATGGCATTGGGTTTGAAATAATCGCCGAACGAGAAATTGCCCAGCATCTCAAAGAACGTATGATGGCGTGCGGTATAACCCACATTGTCGAGGTCATTGTGCTTGCCGCCGGCACGTACGCATTTTTGCGCTGTGGTGGCGCGACTGTAAGGGCGCTTTTCAGCCCCGGTGAAAACATTCTTGAATTGCACCATGCCGGAATTGGCAAACATCAAGGTCGGATCATTGCGCGGCACCAAAGACGAAGAGGCCACAATTTCATGCCCCTGCTTTTGGAAGTAATCGAGGAAAGTCGAACGAATTTGCGCAAGGCCCGTCATGGTAAAATCCGAATTGCTGTGGCTTGTCTTTGCCGTTTAGTGACAGGCTCTTTAATGGCCGATTGGGCGCACGTCCAGAATTATAAGGCTGTGGAGCCAGACGGGCCTTCCGCGCCCTAGCCCTAGCCGGACAAGGGAAAGGCCACCAGCGGGCGGAGCGGGTGGCCTTTCAGGTTCATAAGGGTTGTGGGGCACCTTATGTGAGGGACGTAAAACGCGACAAACAAACATCACGACGGAAATCAAGGCATCTTCGGGTCGATGCCAGACGCTATTCCTCGTCGGAATCTTCATCCTTGGCTGGACCAACTGTAATGCGTTGGGCAATCAGCCCGGCATTGGCCCGGACAGCGGCCTCAATCTTGTCAGCACGGTCGGGGTTGGCCTTGAGGAAAGCCTTGGCATTGTCACGGCCCTGCCCGATGCGCTCACCATCATAGGAATACCAAGAGCCTGATTTTTCAACGACACCGGCGGTCACACCAAGGTCAACCAGCTCACCAACCTTGGAAATGCCTTCGCCATACATGATGTCGAATTCGACCATCTTGAAGGGTGGAGCCACCTTGTTCTTGACGACTTTAACGCGCGTCTGGTTGCCAACCACCTCTTCGCGGTCTTTGATTGCGCCAATACGACGAATATCAAGACGAACCGAGGCATAGAACTTGAGGGCGTTGCCACCCGTTGTCGTTTCAGGGCTGCCAAACATCACACCAATCTTCATGCGGATCTGATTGATGAAGATCACCATGCAATTGGACTTGGAAATCGACGCCGTGAGCTTGCGCAAAGCCTGGCTCATCAAACGAGCCTGAAGACCGGGCAGGCTGTCGCCCATCTCGCCTTCAAGTTCAGCTTTGGGCACCAGGGCCGCAACCGAGTCGATAACCAGAATTTCAACAGCCCCGGAACGCACCAGCGTATCGGCAATTTCCAAGGCCTGCTCGCCCGTATCAGGCTGGGAAACCAGAAGATCATCAATATTGACGCCAAGCTTCTTGGCATAGCCCGGGTCCATGGCATGTTCAGCATCGACAAAGGCGCAAATGCCGCCGCGCTTTTGCGATTCAGCAATGGTCTGCAAAGCCAGTGTCGTCTTGCCCGATGATTCAGGGCCATAAATTTCAATAACGCGTCCGCGTGGCAAACCACCAATCCCAAGGGCAATATCAAGGCCCAGCGAACCTGTGGAAATTGATTCAATTTCGAGAGCCGTATTAGCCCCCAGTTTCATGATGGAGCCTTTGCCAAAAGCCCGCTCAATCTGGCTTAATGCAGCCTCCAATGCCTTGGTCTTGTCCATGCCCGAATTCTCAACCACCCGAAGATTTGTCTGTGCCACAATAAGCTCCTTTGTATCCCACGTCCCTGAATTGGATCAAACAACAAGTTTCGTTCTTTCCATGTTGTCTGTATGTTCTATTTTAGTTCCGGTGTAAAGGGGAAAATGCTAACGCGGGAAACATGTTTTGAATCATGATCTTAAGGGACCATAAGGGTGCAGAATTAAGGTAAAAACCTATCCCGCCAGAAACGCGCTCAAGAAATGGCTGGTGTTCAGCACCTGTGCATCGCTGCCGCCCGCCCCCACAACCATCAGGCCCGTGGGCGCTTGGCCCCGGCCGTTCATCGGAATCGAGGCCGCACAGCCATCAAGGAAGTTCACAATCGATGCATTGCGCAGGGAAAGCCCGTTGAGCCTGGCATAGTCTTCATCCTTGGCCAGTGCCGAAATGGCCGGGGCTACATTGGGAACGGTGGGCCATAAAACGGCATCATAACCCTGGATGAGAGCGGCGAATTCTTTCACCATATCGTGACGGCGCTTGCGCACATCAAGATAATCAACAGCAAGCCCTGCCCCGGCCAGCTTTAACCTGCCAGAAACGCGGGGGTCATAAGCCTCGCCGCGCTCTGAAAGCCGGTCGCGGTGAACATGAAACGCCTCAATGCCGACAATCCAGCCGCGCTGCTGCAAGGTGGGCAACTCATTCAACGCGGGGAATGAAATATTTTCCACCACCACGCCCTTGTCCTTCAGCGTGGCAACGCTACGGACGAAATCGCTGGCCACGTCTTCATCAAGCCCCTCGAGAACATAATTACGCATGATGCCAATCCGCATGCGCCTCGAAGGGCCAGTTCCAACCTTGCCGTCCCAATCCCCCGCCATAATGGCGTCAGCCGTGGCGCAACATTGAACACTCGCGGCCAGTGGCCCGATTGAATCGAGAGAGTCGGCCAGCGGAAACACCCCTGCCCGCGAAATGCGCCGTGCCGTAGGCTTGAACCCCACAATGCCATTATAAGCTGCGGGAATTCGGCTCGACCC
>JBDSTO010000284.1:0-6242 GCA_039928255.1 Aestuariivirga sp.
AGCTGATGCGAAACGATGGCAAGGCAAACGGCAAACAGGTGGTTCCCGCAACATGGGTAAAAGACATTCGCGAAAACGGCTCGCGCGAAGCCTGGGCGCGAGGCTCCATGGTCAATATGTTTTCAAACGGCAGCTACCGCTCGAAATGGTACAAAGCCAACGACACTGACGGCAGTTTCTATGCAATAGGCATTCACGGCCAGTGGATTTACGTGAACCCCGCGGCAGAAGTGACAGCCGTAAAATTCTCATCACAGCCTGATCCGGTGAATGACGCGATGGACGCGGAGGCGATTGCGGCATTTGAAGCAATCGCGCTGGCGGTGCGGTAGGGTAATGTCAGGAAAGAAGTTCTTATGCAGAATGATTTCCAAGAGGCAATAAAAGCGCTGGCACCAAAGGCAAAATAACTATTCTGGATCAGCCTTCATGCAGCCCAGCACTGCATAGCTGCGCGTGTGGATGAATATCCCCATTAAAAATAAAAAAGCATCGCGCCATTCGAATTGGAGCCTATTAACAATTGGTTGAACAACCGAAAAAATCAAGATAGCAAGCGCCATCGCATTAAGGCTTGTGGCCATCAGCTTAATTTGTTCATTAAATATCTTTGCTTCCAGCGCGGTACTAACGATAGCCTCACGCAAATTTTGCATAATGCCTGTTAGCGACAACCCGAAAGTGGCACCACATCCTCCCAAAAGGCCGTCGTCCCAAGATTCCTGACTAATGAAACTCGGGTTGTGGCCCTTCAAAAAGTAGGCAATTAGAAAACCGACTGGCAACAGAAACATCCACTGGACAGCGGTTTTCACTTTGTATCTGTCCAAAGGGCAGGCTTATCCTTTGGCGTCACGGCGTCACCTCAATCCTCTGAACACCCTTGGGCTGCTTCAAGCCCTTCCAGATCGCATTCGCCTGATGCACCGGCGCGTTGGCGGGGCGTTCGATGTAGACACCGTCTCCAGCCTTGGCCAGAACCTTGCCCTCTTCGGCAGCGATCTTGCCGCGGCTGATAACCACGCGCGGCAGACCCACGCATTCAAAACCTTCAAACACATTGTAATCAATGCGGCTCACTTGCGTCTTGTAGCTGATGGTCTTTTTGGCCTTGGGGTCCCACACCACGAGATCAGCATCAGCGCCGACACGAATGCAGCCCTTGCGCGGATAGACGTTGAGAATTTTTGCGATGTTGGCTGATGTAGCCGCCACGAATTCCTCTTTTGTCAGGCGACCTGTGTTGACACCCGCCGTCCACAATACGGGCAATCGGTCTTGCAAACCGCCTGTGCCATTGGGAATCTGCGTGAAGTTTTTAAGGCCCGTCTGCTTCTGCTTCAGCGTGAAGGCGCAGTGATCGGTGGCCACCACAGACAACGTTCCGCTCTGCAATCCCGCCCACAGTGAATCCTGATGCTTCTTGTTGCGGAACGGCGGCGACATCACGCGGCTCGCTGCATGGTTCCAATCCTTGTTCTGATATTCTGAATCATCCAGCACCAGATATTGCACCAAGGGCTCGCCATAGACGCGCTTTCCCGCCTGCTTGGCGCGGCGGATGGCTTCATGGGTTTCCTCGCATGACACATGCACGATGTACAAGGGACATCCCGCCATATCGGCAATCATAATGGCGCGGTTGGCGGCCTCGCCTTCAACTTCGGGCGGGCGCGAATAGCTGTGGCCCTCAGGCCCCGTCACGCCGCGCGCCAGAAGATCGGCCTGCATGCGCGCCACAACATCGCCATTCTCGGCATGAACCAAAGGCAGCGCCCCAAGCTCCGCACAGCGACGGAATGAATTATACATCTCGTCATCATTCACCATGAGGGCACCCTTGTAGGCCATGAAATGCTTGAAGGTGTTGATGCCATAGGTCTTGACGACGGTTTCCATCTCGTCGTGAATCTGGGGCGACCATTTGGTGATCGCCATGTGCAGGGAATAATCGGCCGCAGCAAGCTCGCCCTTGTGCCGCCAGGTCTGATAGGCGGCGAGAAGACTCTCGCCCGGTGCTGGCAGGCAGAAATCAACCGTCATGGTGGTGCCGCCAGCAAGCCCCGCCATGGTGCCCGATTCAAAATCATCGGCCGTGTTCGTGCCCATGAAGGGCATGTCCATATGGGTGTGGGGGTCGATGCCGCCCGGCATCACATAACAACCCGTGGCGTCGATGGTCTTGTCGCCTTTGAGATTGGCACCCACGCCAATGATCTTGCCATCCTCGATCAGCACATCGGCTTTTTCAGAGAAATCCGCATTAACGACTGTTCCGCCTTTGATGAGAGTGGTCATTGAATTCCCTGTCTGCAATTGGAGTTATGATGAAATCCTATGACAAGCACCGCGCAAAGGGAATAGGTGTCGAGGCCTTGCGTAACCCTTGTGAGTGCGCCGCTGGACCATAAGGTCCTGTCGGCCACCCGAATGCTCAAGGAGAAACAAATGTCGAAATTCACAACCCTCGTGATTGCAGGGCTGACCAGCCTTGCCATGACCAGCGGCGCTGCCATGGCCGCAGACATGCTGACTGCCAAGAATGGCATGACGCTTTACACATTTGACAACGACACCGGCACAGACTCGACCTGCTACGACGCCTGCGCCGTGAACTGGCCGCCATATTTGGCCGAGGCCGGTGCTGCGATGGAAAAGGATTGGACCATGACGAAGCGCAAGGACGGCGCGATGCAGTGGGCCTATGACGGCCACCCGCTCTATTTCTTCAAGGGCGATGCTGCCAAAGGTGACGCCAAGGGAGATGGACTGAAGGGCATCTGGCACGTCGTGAAGGAATAACCCTCATTCTCGTGGGGCACCCTCTTCCACGCGAGCGCGGGGGGAGGGTCGCGATAAGGATCGTGGAACGGGAATGGGTGACTATCGAAACCACCATGGGCGCAAGTCCGCATTGGTCTCGATGATTTTCTTTTCAGGCTTTATCTCGAGGAGTTCCGTTCGCAATTTTTGCACCGAAATGCCGGCCAAAGGCGGCAAGAGGAAGCGCACGGGCCATGGTTTTCCCCGTGTCCAAAACCAGTGGGGCTTACAAGGCATCTTTGTGTAAATTCTCAGAACTTCCGTTTCATTAAATAGCGAGATTCGCCGTTCAAGATGGATTGATGTCACCTGTTTCCACGGGACATGATAGTAATTCAATCGACAAAGCCCATAAATGCCCTCCGGGCCCACCGCAAAATCTGGATAGTTGTCGAATGAAAATTTCAACGTTGTCAGGAGCCAAAGCAAGACCTCGCCAGATATGATCCCGGCGATGGGTGCCTTCAGCCATATTGGCAAAAGTAGTAACAAGTAGACAGTTACGAAAATTGCAATACCGAAACCGCAACCCCGGCCATAACACCTTGGGGTAGTCCAAACTGGGTGATAAGCAGAATCCAGCAGAAAATGAGGGCCAAACCAAACGGCTGAGCCTAAGATGGTTAGAGCGCTGACGAGAAGCCAAACGGCGCGCCACCGACTGAAATTATGTACATACAAATACCCGTATGAATTCCAATCAGCACTAGCATATTTGCGCGATCCTCTTTTAGCCATGCTAATCCCAACGCTGGGCAGATCGTGTGGCCACCTCTCTCTGGAACAAGAGAGGTGGCAGAGACATTGTTACTTCAGTGCCGCAGCGGCCTTGGTCACGACATCAGTCCAGGCACCTTCTGGAGCCTTTGTGATTACGGGATCAGAACCACCTGACAGAAGCGTTGCAACCGTGCGATCGGCGGCAGTTGTATCGAGCGTGCCGTCGGAACCATCAACCAGCTTGCTCACTTCATCGACCATGGTGGTCTGGTGGGCTTCAGTCTGCGAGCCTGAAGCATCGTTCTTCAGAACGGCAGCAACCGCACCCTTGGGGTCTTTGGCAAGATCATTCCAGCCCATCATTGATGCCTTGACGAACTTGGCCATGGTATCAACGAACTTCGGATCCTTCAGCTTGTCTTGTTGGACATAAAGGCCGTCTTCCAAAGTGGCGACACCCTGGTCTTCATATTTGAACACCACCAGGTCATCAGCCTTCACGCCAGCTTCGAGAATCTGGTGATACTCATTGTAGGTCATTGTCGAAATGCAATCGGCCTGCTTTTGCAACAATGGATCAACGTTGAAGCCCTGCTTCAGAACCTTGATGTCAGCATCGGTCTTGAGACCAAGCTTCGACATCCAGGAGAGGAAGGGATATTCATTGCCATAAAACCACACGCCAAGGGTCTTGCCCTTGAGGTCTGCCGGAGTAGCGATCCCGGTTTCCTTGCGGCACGTCAACATCAAGCCTGAATGCTTGAAGGGTTGCGCAATGTTGACCAGCATGTTGCCCTTCTCGCGCGAGGCAAGGGCAGCGGGCATCCAGTCGACGATCACATCTGCACCACCACCGGCGATGACTTGCTCAGGGGCAATGTCTGGGCCACCTGGCTTGATCACAACATCAAGACCAGCGGCTTTGTAGTAACCCTTTTCCTGGGCTACATAGTAGCCAGCGAACTGGGATTGCGTGACCCACTTCAATTGCAGTGTCACTTTCGTGGCTTCAGCGGGAACCATGGAATTTTTCTTCCACAGATAATGCCCGCCCCCCAGAATTATCAGCGCCACAATGGCGTAGATCAGTTTCTTGTTCATCGTACTCTCTCCTGTTAATTCCGCCTACCCGCGGTAAGACGGATGCCAAAAAGTAATCACGCGTTCAACCAACGCCAATAACCCATAGAAGGCCGAGCCAGCGATAGCAGCTGCAACAACTTCCGCCCACACCATGTCAAGGCCTTGACGGCCAACTTCGGTGGACATGCGAAAGCCCATGCCAACAATGGGTGTTCCAAAAAACTCCGCTACGATGGCCCCGATCATCGCCAATGTCGAATTGATCTTGAGCGCATTGAAAATGAACGGCATTGCGGCGGGCAGCCTGAGCTTCAGCAACGTCGTCAGCCAGTCAGCCCCATAAGACTTCATCAAGTCACGCTCCATGTGTCCCGAAGCTTGAAGGCCTGCCACCGTGTTGATAAGCATGGGAAAGAACGTCATCACCACCACCATGGCGGCTTTGGATGGCCAGTCAAAACCAAACCACATCACCAGTATGGGGGCAACACCGACAATGGGAAGAGCCGCCACCAGATTGCCCATAGGAAGAAGACCGCGCCTTAGAAAATCAACCCGGTCACAAAGAATGGCCACGAGAAACCCCGCGCTGCAACCAATGAGCCAGCCCGGGATCACGGCGCGAATAAAAGTCTGCACAAAGTCGGCCTCTAACGTCGGCAGCGACGAGGCAAACTTCGTGGCTATCTGGGACGGAGACGGCAGCAGCACAACCGGAATACTGGAGGCGTGAACATAGGCCTCCCAACTGGCAATCACCACGACGCCAAATAATGCAGGCACCAGATAACGCGAGGGCTTGTTGGGTAAAACGAGATCAGCCGCCCATGACAGGGCAAAGGCCAAAACCCAACCGAAAATAACAAAGGCAAATGACACGCCCCAATACGCACCGTGAAAAGGTTCAATTTCGGGGTAGGAAAATGCCAGCAAAACCATGGCGAAGAATGCGGCAGCAAGCATGATGAGGGCTTTGGTAAGATGCGTGCTCATGCCCGAACCCCCATGCGCCGTTGTGTAGCACTTTGAAGCTCACCCAACAGCCAGACGAGAATAGCAGCGGCAAATGCAGCAACGAAAAGTGCGGCCCAGATTTGCAAAGTCTGGCCATAATACGAACCATTGAGAAGCCTGGCCCCAATGCCAGCCACGGCTCCTGTGGGAAGCTCCGCCACGATGGCCCCCGTCAAGGCAATTGCAACCGACACTTTGAGCGAGGCAAACAGGAAAGGCAGCGAGGCCGGGAAGCGCAGCTTCCACAACACTTGTGATGAGGAAGCATTATAAGTGCGCATCAGATCAAGCTGGAGAACATCAGGTGAGCGCAGGCCCTTCACCATGCCAATGGCTACGGGGAAGAAGCAGAGATAGGCCGAGATTGTTGCCTTGGTAAAAATTTCAGGAAGCCCTGTGCGCCCCAAAACCACAATCAGCATCGGCGCAATGGCGAGGATTGGAATGGTCTGCGAGGCGATGATCCATGGCATCAGGCTTTTCTCAAGCGAGGTCATATGCACAATGCCGATGGCAAGCAGTGTTCCAAGCAAGCCCCCGAAAATAAATCCGACAAGCGTTGAGGAAAGCGTGACCCACAGATGATAGACCAGCGACTTGAT
>JBDSTO010000285.1:0-3908 GCA_039928255.1 Aestuariivirga sp.
TAAGTTTTCTGCCCAGAATGGTGATGTTGTATTACCTGTTTTTCCGACGTGCGAAATTGCGATGATTTGTGGTTGGTAAGATCTATGAACTTCGCTGACTATGATCTTGTCGTTGTTGGTGCCGGATTTTACGGCGCAACCATTGCTGAACGCGTTTGCGCAAATGGCAATTTGAAAGTCTTGCTGATCGACAAACGCACCCATGTTGGCGGCAATGCCCACAGCAGTTTTGATCCAGAAACCGGGATTGAAATTCACAACTATGGTCCGCACCTGTTTCACACCTCTAATCAGAAGGTTTGGGATTATCTGAACAGGTTTACAAAATTCACGAATTATCAGCATCGCGCTTTTGCCAGCTATCGCGGTCAAGTCTATCCGATGCCCGTCAACCTTGGCACGATCTGCCAGTTCTTCGGAAAGCAATTTACGCCCGACGAGGCCCGTCAATTGATTGCGGAACAATCTGGCGAATTGAATGGCAAAGCGCCGCGGAATTTGGAAGAGAAAGCAATCTCGCTGGTGGGCCGGCCGATCTATGAGGCCTTCATTAAAGGCTATACTGCCAAACAATGGCAGACTGATCCACGGGATCTTCCCGAAAGCATTATTACGCGCCTTCCGGTGCGTTTCAATTTCAACAGCCGCTACTTTTCGGACACCTACGAGGGACTGCCCGTCGATGGTTATGCAAAGATTTTTGAACGCATGTTGGCCTCGCCGAACATTGATGTGAAACTTGGCGTGGATTTTTTCGACATTCGTCATCAACTTCCAAAAGGTTTGCCCGTCGTTTATTCCGGTCCCATTGATCGCTTCTTCAACTATGCGGAAGGTGCACTGGGTTGGCGTACCATCGAATTTGAACCGCAGACGCTAAGCATAGGTGACTTTCAAGGCACCTTTCAGATCAACCACTCCGATCTTGATGTG
The DNA here is from genome assembly GCA_039928255.1 of Aestuariivirga sp. Taxonomy (GTDB): domain Bacteria; phylum Pseudomonadota; class Alphaproteobacteria; order Rhizobiales; family Aestuariivirgaceae; genus Aestuariivirga. Next base: position 934 of record JBDSTO010000285.1, read on the forward strand.
CCGTACACGAGGACTGTGGAATACAAGCATCTCTATCCCGAGCGGGACTATCCTGCTGACAAAACGATTATCGTGCGCGAGCTTTCGCGCGCAGCCAAGAATTTGGACGAGCCTTACTATCCGATTGATACCCCGGCGGACAAAAAGACCTATCTGCGTTACAAGGCGCGCGCGGAATTGGAGTCAGATGTCCATTTTGGCGGACGTCTTGGCACCTATCGCTATTGGGACATGCATCAGGCAATTGGCGCAGCGTTATTGGCTGCGGAGCAAGATATATTGCCACGCGTTGTGAAATATCGCCGGTCCTGAAATGCGACTTGCTCCCAATCAGGTAAATCGCGCTCCATAAGCATCGTCTTTGGCAATGATGTCAGTGTTTCCTTGAAGCGTCGCTTCAAAGGCACGCAAACGTTTGTAGATAGAAACAAGCGAGATGATGGTGGGCCAAGAATTGATCAGAAACTGGAAACTGCTTCGCACCTGATCGAATGAATTTTGAATTTGGTTCATAGGCCCCAAGGTTATTTTCTGAGCGACCAAAGTTGGAAGCAGAACCAGGATCGGAAAAATGTTGTCGATCTGCAGATAGAAGATGCGGCCGATATTGAAATAGACATAATGGAAATATGTGCGGAAATAGTTTTTGCGGACTGATGCAAACAGTTCCGAAATTGTTGCAGGATCGGCACGAGTCGGATCGTCCTCGCCGTAAACCAATTCCTTGCGCAGCGCTGCTTCGACGCGCTGGTTTGCAAAGGTGAGTCCCGGAAGCTTGACGCCGATCAACGACAGGAGACTGGTTCCAAATACTGCCCAGAGAATGGCTACTGTAACCAATGGATAGGGGATGGCTCCCAAAATTGGAACTTCGGACACATTGCTTTCCAAATTGTGCAGGACTGGCAAGAAGGCAATCAAGGTCATGATGGAATCGATAAAGCTGACGCCAAGATTCTCCAACGTACTGGAAAACTGCATGGTATCGTCTTGAACACGCTGTGAGGCGCCTTCGACTTTGCGCAGGGCAGGCCAATTTTGCATGAAATAATTGTTCATCGCCGCACGCCAACGGAAATTGTAGTGGTTGACAAAGAACCTTGTGATGACGCCAACAGTCACGGCGACTAAGGCAATCTCAAGGAAGATCGCAAGTTGTAACAGATATTCTGATAGAGGTGTGGGTCGGGATTTAGATGTTGATGCCTGGATCAAATCATAAAATGGGCCATACCAGTCGTTGATGGCCACACTAATTTCCACCTGAAAATATGTGACGAAAATGATCAGCGCGGAACCCAAAACCGACCATGCAAACCACCGGTGCGGGTCCAGTATCCACCAGACACCTGCAAAGGAGAGCGAAACGAACAAGTAATAAAAGTAGAACCACAGAAAAGGCGGCGACCACAACTTTGATACGCCAATGATGGGAGGTGTTCCCGGTGCGGGGTTGGGAAGACCGACATATTGGCCAGCTTCCTTTGCCACAAAGAACCAGAACAGAACGGCCGCCAGAGACCAGATGATTGCGGAGGTGAAGAACGGTTTCGGGTTGGGGAAGAAGGAAACGAACATAGGATGTGGCGCTTTCTGATGAGCGTTGGATTCGCAAAAGGATAGTCGTTAGTTTAAGCAGATTACAATAAATTCGAGATCATAAAATTGTCATCCCGTAATCTGCCACAACACCTGACCGACGCGGTTGAAAGCATCTTGGCGAGCCGTAAAGGTGCGTTGCGGGAGCGGACAAGCGAGTTGCGTGAAGCTTACGGGCGAGCGGCAAGTTCATCGAATGTGTCCATTGAGGCCTATCTGGCCACGCGGTTGCCCGCAACTTACGCTGCCATTTCCCGGGTATTTGAGTTGGTGGTGGAGGTTACTCCAGATTTTTCGCCCCGCAGCTTTCTGGATATTGGGGCGGGGCCAGGTACCGCATCTTGGGCAGCCGTGGAATTTTGGCCAACACTGGCTGAAATTACCATGGTCGAGCGAGACAGCCGTTTTGCAGATTTGGCAAAGACTCTTGCTGCGACAAGCACTCAACAGTCTTTAAAAAATGTACACATCGCGCGCACCGATTTGGATGAAGTTGCGTCACGGGCAGAGTTGGTGGTGGCGGCATATGTCTTTGCAGAACATAGCGAAGCGATGGCGGCCAAACTGGCCCGGCACCTGTGGGAGGTCTGCGGCGGAACGTTGATTATCGTGGAACCAGGTACGCCTGAGGGTTTCGGGCGCATCCGGGCCGCACGAGCGGCGCTGCTGGCGGCAGGGGCTTTGATGGTGGGGCCATGCCCCCATTCCCGCGAATGCCCGATGACAGGAACTGATTGGTGTCACTTCAAAACAAGATTGCAGCGCTCGCGGATTCATATGCAGGCCAAGAATGCAACGGTGCCTTTCGAGGATGAGAGCTTCAGCTTTGTTGCTGTGTCGCGCGTGGCCCACAAATTGCCCCTAGCCAGGATTATTGCGCCTCCGGCGGGGAACAAGGTTGGCACAACACTCAAGCTTTGCGCACATGGCGGCATTGACGTTGAGCTGGTTGCCTCACGCAATAAGCCCGCTTACAAGCTTTCTAAGAAGAAAAATTGGGGCGATAGCTGGGAGGAACAATAGATGAGAAAGCTGATTTCGTCAGGCTCGACCTTTGAAACCGAGATGGCCTATTCGCGTGCCGTGGTTGATGGTGAGTGGTTGTTTGTTTCGGGCACCACGGGATTTGACTATGACAAGATGACGATTTCTGATGACGTTGCGGAGCAGGCCGAACAATGTTTTAAAAACATCGCCAAAGCCTGCGCGCAGGCGGGTTTCAGCCTTGGTGATACAGTGCGTGTCCATTACATTTTGCCCAAGGCTGATGATTTCAAGGCCTGCTGGCCGACCATGAAAAAATATCTCGGCGAGGCCCGTCCGGCGGCCACCATGTTCGTGGCTGGCCTTGCAGACCCTCGAATGAAGGTCGAGAT
>JBDSTO010000286.1:0-6868 GCA_039928255.1 Aestuariivirga sp.
ACGGTTCCATACCGAGAGGATACGCAGGGCCTGCCTCCGAGGATCATTGTAGCTTGCGACTAATTTTCTCGTTGAATTCCTTGGTAAAGACTTTCTTCTTGCCTTCAAAGGCCTCGATTTTTCCCCACACGATCCAATGGGTTTTGGTGGCGGTGAGACGGCCATAGGTTTCGGTGCGGGTTTCCCATGTCCCACGCTTGCGCGCTTCGGTCCAATGGGTCTCCATTTTGGCCGACAAGGGATTATCAGGCATGATCGTGTAAGACTCGCGACCAGCGCCCCAGATCGTCAGGTCCAGATCCTTGATGAGCTGGGTTCCAAAATCATCAACGATCTCAAGACGCGTCTCGCCGGTCTTTGGGTCAACCGTGACATCGCGCTTGTTGGAGCTTGGCTTCACATGCTTCAACTCAACAGGGGCCGCACCTTCGGGTTCTGCAAACGTAACCGGGGCTTCGAGGCTTCGGATTTTGCGAATGGGCAGATGGAACTGTGAAGATCCGGCATAGAGCGTGAGCTTCACAGGCTCTGGCGCTGGCCACATCATCGGGAAGTAGGATGTGGAAATCGACACGCGCAGCTTGTGACCCTTGGGCACTTTGTAAGCAATGTCATCCAGCTTGATTTTGACCCGGTAGCGCTGGCCGGGCTTCAGGGCCGTCGGCTTCTCGCGGCTGTCGCGCATGCACAGGTTCTGCAAATGATAGGTGATGCGGCCCACTTCGCCTGAGGGCCAGACGTCATTCAAGCGCACGGCAATGTGTGCCACGGGCTTGTCGACGCTCAAATCCAGTTCAACTGTGGGCTGACCCACAATGTCGATGTCTTCAATGAGGATTGGGCTGTCAAAGGTTATGGACTGGCTGTCATCCTTGGCCTGGTCTCCTGGAAATTCGGGGCCAAGCCAGATGATGCAATATTCACCACCATCAAAACCCGTGGTCTGCTTTGAAGTAATTGTGAGCGGAAGTTCCGCGCCCTTGGTTGGCGCAATGCCTTTGTCGGTCAGATAAAAAGTTTTGGTGGCCGTATTGCCGAAGCCCCAATAGCTGTCGGCAATCCAGCGGCCCTTGATCTCCGAAGGGAACGTGCCGGGCTTGAAGGGCTCCATCACATAGACGCGGTAATCCGGGTCTTGGGTGACTTTGGTGTCGATGTCTTTCAGATAGAAATCCCACCAGCGCAACATTTCCTGCAAGAAGCCGATCTTGGGATCAGGCACGGCAAAATGTGGATATTTATGGGCCCATGGCCCAATGATGGCTTTGCGTGGAGAGCGCAAGCCACGCATCAACCGCGGAACCGCGTTGGAATAGGCATCGTTCCAGCCGCCAACCACCAGTGTTGCCGCCGTGATGGCGCCGAAATTTTCGCAGACTGATCCGTGCTTCCAGTAATCATCGCGGTGCGGATGCTTGAGCCAGGGTATCAGGAGGAATGGTTCGTTCTTCAGCCGGTCCATCCACATCTTCTTCCAGCGCGGGCCGACGATCTTGGGATCTGGCGGCCTTGAAGAATAGGCCAACATGGTTGCGGCCCAGCCGAGGTTTTCGTTGAGTACAGTGCCACCCTTGTAGTGGATGTCATCCTCATAGCGGTCATCGGTCGAGCAGATGGTGACGATGGCTTTCAAGGCGGGTGGCTGGCGGGCCGCGACTTGCAGCGCATTGAAGCCACCCCAGGAAATGCCAAACATGCCAACCTTGCCGCTGCACCAGCTTTGCTTGGCAAGCCAGGCGATCACCTCCAGCGCGTCGTCCTGCTCCTGCAGGGTGTATTCATCTTCCATCAGGCCTTCCGAGTCACCATTGCCGCGCATGTCAACGCGGATCGCGGCATAGCCGTGACCCGCCAGATAGGGATGGGTCAGCGCATCGCGGACATGGGTGCCGTCGGTCTTGCGATAGGGCAAAAATTCGAGAAGGGCCGGAACCGGATTCCTCTCGGCGTCGGTGGGAAGCCACAGGCGGGCGGCCAGCTTTGTGCCGTCCAACAGCGGAATCCACAGATTCTTGATCTCTTTGGTTTTGCGGGGAAACTTGGTTTTGACTTTTGTCTGGAGGGCCATGGCACCCTATGTAGCAAAACCCGCGATTGCCGCAACAATTGCCGCAAACGACTTTGCCGCAGGCTCGCTCATGTAGCGGGCGCGCAGGAAGGCATGGACGAGCTCGGGTTCGTCGCGGACCGTGGCCTTGACCCCGGCGGCGCGGAGCTTGTTCGCATAGGCCTCGCAATCATCATGCAGCGGATCGTGGTGGGCGGCGACAAGGAAGGCTGGCGGCAGGCCCTCAAAATTCGTCTCGCGCAGGGGCTCGGCATATTTATGGCCGCCACCCTTATAGATATCGCGGTAATAGATCGTGTCCTTGGTCGAAAGCCCCGGCGCATGGGCTTGGCTGATGTAGGAGCCTTGGGTCAGGTCACCGCCCAGGCCCGGATAGATCAGAACCTGGCCTTTTATTTCGGGTCCGTTTTGATCGCGCGATTTGAGACAGAGCGCTGCTGCAAGGCATCCGCCTGCACTGTCTCCTACCACAATACAAGATTTCAACGATTGTAGAACTGTCCAGCAATCATCAAAGCCTGCTGGAAAAGGGTGATCTGGGGCCAGGCGATATTGAACGGCAGTGACTTCGACCTTGGCCTGATCTGCAAGGTCGGCACAGATTGAATCGTGGCTTTCAATCCCGCCCACCACAAAGCCACCACCATGGAGATAAAGCAGTTTGGCCTTGGGATTTTTAGGGGTGTAGCGGCGGCAGGGAATGTCGCCGATTCTGAAATCTTCAATGTGCAATCCGGCGGGCCGCTTCCCGGCAAAATGCGCGCAGTATGTGTTATAAAAGGCGCGCTGCTCGGCCATGGTGAAATTGACGGCATCGGCAGGATAAAGCTTTTCGCCTTCTTCGAGGAAGGCAACAATGCCTGGGTCGGTGAGTTCTGGGTATTTGGCCGTCATACCGAAATCGAAGTGGCGGCCAATCGCAGAGCCTTCACATTGGCAGCGTGATCATTGCCCTTGAACAACGCAGAGCCCGCCACCAGCACATTGGCACCTGCTTTTACAGCGGCACCCGCCGTTGAAACATCAATGCCGCCATCGACTTCGATATCGATATCGCGACCACCTATCAATGCCTTGGCCGCTGTGATTTTTTCGAGCATGGCCTTGATGAAGCTTTGCCCGCCAAAACCTGGGTTGACCGTCATCACCAATATCAGATCAAGTCTGTCGATCACGTGTTCAATGGCAGAAATCGGCGTTGCCGGATTGAGCGCCACGCCGGCCTTTTTGCCAAGTGCTTTGATGGCCTGCAATGATCGATCAAGGTGCGGGCCCGCCTCGGCATGAACCGTGATGCTGTCGGCCCCGGCACTGGCAAATTGCGCCAGATAGGGATCGGCAGGGGAAATCATCAAATGCGTGTCGAATGGCGCTTTGGTGTGCGGGCGCAAAGATTGCATGATCGGTGCGCCGAATGAGATATTGGGGACGAAGTGGCCATCCATCACATCAATATGAACCCAATCGGCTCCTGCCTTGAGGATGGAGTTGACCTCCTCGCCGAGTCTGGAAAAATCTGCAGCGAGAATGGAAGGGGCAATGATGAGCGGGCGGGTTTTCATGGACCTGTTCTAATTGACCCCCGTCCAAAAGCAAAGAGGCCCGCTTTGACAGCGGGCCTTATCTGTTTTCGTCCTCGCCCGCGCAGCGGGAGAGGAAGGGACCCGTCGCCAAAGGCGATGGGGAGGTGAGGGGAAGAAAGGATCAGCGCCAGACTTCCCTCATCTTTCCCAATTCGCTTTGCGCGAATTGGGCCCCTGTCTTCTCCCGCAGGCGGGAGAAGACACAGTTAAATCAGCTTGCCCATCGCAACAGCGGTATCGCTCATGCGGTTGGAGAAGCCCCACTCATTGTCATACCAGGACAGGATGCGAACGAAGGTGCCTTCGACGACCTTGGTTTGATCCATATGGAAGGTTGAAGAATGGGGATCGTGGTTGAAGTCAATCGAGACGTTTGGATCGAGCGTGTAACCCAAAATGCCTTTCAACTTGCCTTCGGCAGCGGCCTTGATGGCGGCATTGATTTCTTCAACCGTGGTGGCGCGCTTGGCCACAAACTTGAAATCAACAACCGAGACATTTGGCGTTGGCACGCGGATCGAGGTGCCGTCGAGACGGCCCTTCAAAGACGGAATGACAAGGCCAATGGCCTTTGCGGCACCGGTTGACGTCGGGATCATCGACATCGCAGCAGCGCGTCCGCGATAGAGATCCTTGTGCATGGTATCGAGCGTGGGCTGATCGCCAGTATAGGCGTGGATGGTGGTCATAAAACCATGGTCGATGCCAACCGTGTCGTTCAGCACGGAGACCACAGGCGCCAGGCAGTTTGTGGTGCAAGACGCGTTGGACACAACGATGTGGTCCTTGGTCAGGCCCTGATGGTTGACGCCGTAAACCACGGTGAAATCAGCACCATCGGCAGGTGCTGAAACCAAAACGCGCTTGGCGCCAGCGGTCAAATGAGCCGAGGCCTTGTCCTTTGCCGTGAAAATGCCGGTGCATTCCAAAGCAATGTCCACACCCAGTTCCTTCCAGGGAAGCTGGGATGGGTCTTTGACCGCCGTGGCCTTGAATTTTTCAGCACCGACATTGATCATGTCGCCTTCAACGCGCACTTCATGGGGGAAGCGGCCGTGTACTGAGTCATAGCGCAGCAAATGGGCGTTGGTTTCGATGGGGCCCAGATCGTTGATGGCCACGACTTCAATGTCCTTGCGGCCCGATTCATGAATGGCGCGCAAAACATTGCGCCCGATGCGGCCAAAACCGTTAATTGCAACCCTAACTCTTGCCATGATGGCTCCCTCGATGTTCAATGTGTGGGGGCCTTATAGCGCTTTTACTGTGACGGCAAAGTGAAATTTGAGGTGCGCCAATCATTTTTGCAGGCAACTCATGCAAAACTGCGCGGCGAGAGGGAGCGTCGCAATGTTGCACTGCAGCGTCTTTGTCGCAGGGCAGAATTTGTTATTTGCTGGCAATGTCTGCGCGAAAGGTTGTGCCCATGGCTGATCACGAACTCAGACTGGTTCTCAATGATGAGCTTCACGGCAGGCCCGGTCTTCCCGTGCGGACGCCGGCGCGGATTACCCATCTGGCCTTCACGCTTTCAGAGGGTGATGTGGATCCCTTGGCTCATGTTGCAACCTTGTGCCTCGGGCTTGGGTTGAAGCAACCGATGGCAGCGGCGCATCATCATGCTGTGGAGTTTGCCTCAGGGCTTTTGAAATTTGAGCGCCACGGCGAATTCTATCGGATCAGTGTCACCAGCGAAGGCAAGAACCTCAAGCACGAGGCCATTGCAAGCTTGCCCGAACGTTGGGTTGCTGACTTGCCGGGCAAACGCCTTGTTGCCATTCATTCACACATCCTCGCCAAATCTTCTCCTTCGCCCAGTGAAGCAAACCTCAAAGCCCTGTTTGGCCATGACGAGATGGCAAGTTCGGCCGTGAACCAAGGCAAGGCCACGGTGTGGAGTGATTTTCGCATTGGCGCTGATGGCTATACCCGCATGCTCATTCATGACCACGGCTTGTCGCCCATGCGCATGGGCCGGTTGACGCGACGCCTTCATGAAATTGAAACCTACCGCATGATGGCGCTTCTCGGCCTGCCATTGGCGCGGCTGCTGCAACAGAAGATCAAGCCTCTGGAGACTGCTCTTTCCGCCACCATCGCCAGCATGCTTTCAGCGCAGGGTGCGGCTGAAGACAGCAAGTTGCTCGACGGGCTCACTGCCATTGCGCGCGATGTGGAAGAGCTTTCCAATCTTTCAAGCTATCGCTTTGCGGCAACACGCGCTTATGCGGCACTGGTTGCCAAACGCATTCAGGAATTGGGCGAAGATCGTGTGATGAGCTATCAGCGGCTTGGGGTTTTTCTCGACCGGCGCTTCAGCCCGGCCATCGCCACCTGCTCTGCCGTGGGCGAGCGTATCAATAGTCTGGCTTTACGCAGTGAGCGCGCTTCAAATCTTTTGCGCACCCGCGTTGACATCATGCTTGAGACGCAGAACCAGCAACTGTTGCGCTCGGTTGACCGCAATGCGCGCCAGCAATTGTTGCTGCAGCAAACGGTTGAAGGCTTGTCGATTGTCGCCATCAGCTATTATGCGATCAGCATTGCAGCCAAACTGATTGAAGGCTTGGGAAGCTATTTGCCCTGGCTTGACGTGAAGCTTGCCGAGCTCATTTCAATTCCGGTGATCGTTGCATTGGTGGCGCTGGGGATCTGGCGCGTGCACCGGAAGTTGACGGGGCAAGGCAGTTGAGACCCATAATTTCCGTCACCCCCGCGCAGGCGGGGTCCAACTCGTTGATTGAAACTTAAGTTGGATTCCCGCCTTCGCGGGAATGACGACGTTTTGGTGGAGAGCGACTCTAACGCTTAGACTTTCGTCCACTTTCCATTCTTGGATGATGACTTCACGCAAGCCTCAATAAAGGCCATGCCTGCCACACCATCTTCAATGCCGGGGAACATCACATCCTTTGGTGGCTTCTTGCCAGAGCGCTGCGCCTTGATGGCCTGGGCGACTTCTGAATAGATATTGGCGAAACCTTCGAGATAGCCTTCCGGATGGCCGGGCGGCACGCGCGTCATGCGGGCGGCTTCAGGGCCAGCACCGGCCCCACCGCGCGTGATCAAACGCTTTTCCTGGCCAAAGGGCGTGAACCACAGATAATTTGGATCAGCTTGCGTCCATTCCAAACCGCCCTTGGTTCCGTAAACCCTGAGCTTCAAACCATTCTCATTGCCCACCGCCACCTGGCTGGCCCAGATCGCGCCCTTGGCA
>JBDSTO010000287.1:0-4869 GCA_039928255.1 Aestuariivirga sp.
GTCAACAGGAACCTTGCAAACAAGCCCAGCAGCAAAATGCCGGTGGCAGCCGCGGACAGAAGAAACGCCCAGGTCGAAACTGACTTCACCAGTGGAGGTGTTCCAGCCAGTGCCGCCGAGATTGCAAAAACGACAAATAACAAAGTCGTCAAACTCAGGCCATAGGCCGCGAGGTCCCACGCCTTGGCTGCTTTGGCCCCAATGGGTTTCTTTCGGCCAATCGACGGGGCATAGTTCAGAACATGCAGCAGGCGGATATAGGTCCGCATCAACAGGCCCGGCTTATGCTCCTCATGCGGCAGCTGCTTCATCAGGTAAGCGGCCATCATCGGGGTGATGAGGCGCGCCACGATCAGCGAGAAGAACACCGCGACTGCGACGGTCATGCCGAACTGCTTGAAATACTGTCCGGCAATACCACTCATAAAGGAGACCGGCACGAACACCGAGATGATGGTCAGGCTGATGGCGATGACCGCCAGACCGATTTCATCTGCGGCTTCCATTGCGGCACGATAAGGAGTCTTGCCCATGCGCATGTGGCGACCGATGTTTTCGATTTCCACAATCGCGTCATCGACAAGAATACCCGTGGCCAGAGTGATGGCGAGGAACGAGACGAGATTTAGCGAGAAGCCCAACAGGCTCATCGCCCAGAAGGCCGGGAACGCCGAGAGCGGCAATGACACCGCCGAAATCAATGTGGCGCGCCAATTGCGCAGGAACAGGAACACCACGACAACGGCGAGAATTGCGCCTTCAATCAAGCCTTCCATCGCGGCTTGGTAATTGCCGAAGATGAAATAGACAGTATCGTCGACCAGCGAGAAACTGGCCTGGCCATTTGACTCGGCCGTGAGTGCCGCGATCTTGTCGGACACGCGCTGGGCGACTTCGGTGGAACTCGCACCCTTGGCGCGGAACACCGAGAAGGTTACAACGCTTTCGCCGTTATAGCGGGCAAATGTTGTCTGTTCGTTGTTTGAGTCCGTAACCTCGCCCAGATCACCAAGCTTGGCATTGCGACCACCGGAGAGAGCAATTGTTGTTTCCCGCAAATCATCAATGGTTTTGGCGCTGCCCAAGGTGCGGATGGCTTGTTCGATGCCACCGAGTTCACCCTTGCCGGCACCGGAATCAGAATTGGTAGCCGCGAGTTGGGCGTTCACCTGCGCCGCCGTGATGCCGAATGACTGTAATTTCAAGGGATCAAGATTGACGCGGATTTCGCGGTCAACACCGCCGTAGCGCTCAACGCGACCCACGCCATTCAGGGCCTGGATTTGGCGCTTCACCACATCATCGACATACCACGACAATTGTTCCAGCGTCTTGCCGGGCGCTTTGACAGCGTAGGTCTGGATGGCCTGGCCTTCAACGTCCACGCTTTGGACGATCGGTTCGTCAACACCCGCGGGCAGCGTGCCACGCACACGTGCCACGGCATCTTTCACATCCTGCAAGGCCTTCTGGGTCGGCACCTCAAGACGAAATTCAATGCCCGTCGTTGATGTGCCATCAGACAGTGTAGAGGTGATGTGTTTGACGCCCGTTACACCTGCAACCGCGTCTTCAACAACCTTGGTCACCTGCGTTTCCAATTCAGCGGGTGTTGAACCAGACTGCGTGACGGTGACGGCAATCACCGGTACGTCGATGTTGGGGAATTGTTCAATCGGCAGCTTGATGAAACTTGCCACGCCGACAAAGCAAAGAATCACGAACAGCAGAATGGCCGGAACTGGATTCCTGATTGACAGGGCTGAAAAGTTGAAATTCATGTCAAAGCCTCACTGCGCTGTGAGCGGAACGGGAGTGACGGCATCGCCATCACGGACGAAAGATCCGGCGCGGGCAACAAAGATTTCGCCAGATTGCACGCCGCTGGTGATTTCAATATTGTCTGTGCCAACAAGGCCTGTGATGACCTTACGAACTTGAATCTTGTTGTCCTTGACGATCTGCACTGTGGGTCCGCTGTCGCCAAATGTGACAGCCGTCAACGGCAGGGCAACACCTTCAGCAGCAGCAACGGAAATCCGGGCGCGGCCAAATGTGCCGAGCGCAATGCGAACATCATCAGCAACACGGATATGCACCAAGCCGACGCGTGTTGTTTCGTTGACCTCGGGCGAGATCAACCTCACTTCGCCGTCAATCGGTTTGTCATAACCATTGATGGTGATCGTCGCCTTCTGGCCGACCTTGACGCGTGGCAATTCTGATTCAGGAACTTCGGCCACCAATTTTACGATGCCACTGGCTACAATCTGGTACATCGGGTTTTTGGAACCCGAAGCAATGCCCCCAATTTGCACTGTGCGGTTAGATACATAACCATCAACTGGCGACTTGATTTCGGTGCGCGACTTGTTGAGTTTCAACCCTGCGAGCTGGGCCTCGATGCCCACGCGATCCGCCTGTGCTGCTTCAAGCCCAAGCTTCGCATTGCTCAACTGGGCGTCTGCCAGATCAAAGGCAGCCTGAAACTGGTCGAGTGTCTGCTGGGTCGCAATGCCACCGGTCCGGAGCTTTTTCGTGCGTTCAAGATCCGCGCTGGCATGATCGCGGTTGATCTGAGCCTGATCGATGGCATTCTTGGCCTGGTCCTGGGCAAAGTTGTTACGCGCCAGACTGGCGTTGGATTGAGTGATCTGGATGTCGATTGAGGCGCTGTTCAGGCGGGCCAGAACCTGGTCTTTTTTGACGGTGTCGCCCTCCTCCGCCAGAAACTCCGTTACGGCCAGGCCTTCGATTTCAGGAGAGACAAGCACCAGTTCACCTGCAGCGAAACTTCCCGTCACGGTCAGATCTTCGGCAATCGACTTCTTCTCTGCTGTCAGCACGGAAATTGACGGGGGAGCTACTGCTTTGGTTTCCGCACCCTGTGTTAAAGCGGAATTCGCCAAAAGCTGAGCCACAAACAGAGCTGAAATCGCAAGTTTTTTCACGTTCATAATATTAAATTGCCCTTTGATTGCTCAGCTGCCTCAGTCTTGTTAGACCGTTTGTGGCACATGTGTTGTTCGAGAAATTTTACCCCCGCCGACAGAACAGCCTCGCCATAACCCATGATGAAATTTGAACCGCGACTTAGAGCCCCCTGAAGCCTGCATGTTTCCATGCGATCAAGCTTCTGCCTCAGATCGTTAAGCTGCTTCTCAATTGCAAGGTCCACCTGCTCATCCGTCAAATATTCCTGCAACAGCATGGCAAACAGGAATTGCGACTTGAACTTGTCCTTGGCAGCCACCTCGGCCAAACCTTCTGACAAAGCGTTTCGGCCGCTTTCAGTAATTGCATAGACTTTCTTGTCAGGGCGGCCTGACTGTTCCTCGGCCCGCGCTGTAACCAAGGCTTCGGCATGAAGCTGGTTCAATGCCGGGTAAATCGAGCCATAACTCGCATCAATGAAGTTGCTGAACTGCCCCTCCTCGATCTCTTTCTTTATTTCGTAACCCGAGGCTTCCCGAAACGAAAGGATACCCAGGCAAAGTGTTCTTACATTCATTGCTATGCCAATTCGATATATGTCAAAGCGATATAGGCTGAATCCTAACGTGTTGGCAATATGGTTTTCCGCAGTGCGGTATTTTGGTGAATGTCACACTTGTATTTATTAAATTCGTTCTCTAAGACTTGACCCAACTTGGCCATTAGAGCCGAGCTTGGGATAAACGCTTAGAGTAAGGGGGGCGATTTGGAGTACTTTCTCCAGCAGCTCATTAACGGGCTGACGCTCGGTTCAATTTACGGTCTTATCGCCATCGGGTACACGATGGTCTATGGCATCATCGGAATGATCAACTTCGCCCATGGCGATGTGTTCATGGTGGGAAGTGTAACATCATTCATTGTTATCTTGATGCTTGGCGTGACCGGCGGGTCGGGGCCATTTATAATCATTCTTGCGCTCGCTTTTGTGATCGCTTTCGCCATGTTAATTGCCTCCGTTTACAACTGGGCGATTGAACGCGTGGCTTATCGACCTTTGCGGGGCTCGTTCCGGCTGGCACCACTAATTTCAGCCATTGGCATGTCGATTATCCTGCAAGAATTTGTGCGCGTGGCACAAGAAGCGCGACCAAAACCCATTCAGGCCATCGTGACTGGCAAGTACGAACTGATGCACAGAGCAGCTTCGGAAGGTGAATTCATCGTCACCATTTCGAACATGCAAATTCTCATCATTCTTTCCACATTGATCTTGATGACCGTCTTTACAATGTTGATCCAGCGCACATCTCTTGGTCGCGCTCAGCGCGCCTGCGAACAGGACACCAAGATGGCGTCACTTCTCGGGATCAACGTCAACCGCACCATTTCGGTCACATTTATCATGGGTGCTTGCCTGGCTGCTTTTGCTGGCTTGATGTTTTTCTTGCTCTACAATGTCACCGATGCGCATGTGGGCTTTGACGCTGGCATCAAGGCGTTTACGGCTGCGGTTCTTGGCGGCATCGGGTCAATTCCTGGCGCCATGATGGGTGGCCTGTTGATCGGCTTCATCGAAACCATGTGGTCGGCCTATTTTTCCGTCGAATACAAGGATGTGGCGGCCTACACCATTTTGGTCCTGGTGCTCATTTTCATGCCGCAAGGCCTGCTCGGCAAACCCGAAGTGGAGAAGGTCTGAACCATGTCTGGTCCTGTTAAGTCTGCGTCGGCTACCGATGAAAAACAGAAACTTTCTGCCTTTGCAATTATCAAGGATCTGATTGGAACGCTGCTGATCACGTTGCTGATCTTGACGCCTATTGTTCTGGTCCGAACCAATCTCGCCCAAGGTTCCCTCACCTGGTCTTTCCGATTTGAGCTTACTGCGGTGCTTATTGCGGCCGTGGTGGGTTACCGGGCCTTCATGCACGT
>JBDSTO010000288.1:0-37787 GCA_039928255.1 Aestuariivirga sp.
GGCGAGGGCAGCCTAGAGGCGGATATAGTTCGGGCAACAAACAAATTCGCAAAGCTGCTGCCCGAATTCGTCGGGCTCATTTCACTGTGAGTGCGGCAACGCCCGGCAATTCCTTGCCTTCCAGCCATTCGAGGAAAGCGCCCCCGGCTGTCGAGATATAGGTGAAGTCATCCGCAACACCTGCATGGTTCAAAGCTGCAACTGTGTCGCCGCCGCCAGCCACGGTGATGAGCTTGCCTTCTTTAGTGCGCGTGGCCGCATAGTGGGCGATCTTCACGGTGGCCATGTCGAAGGGCTGCATTTCGAAGGCGCCGAAGGGGCCATTCCATAACAGGGTGTGGGCATTGTCGATAGCAGCCTTGACCAGATCAACCGACATCGGCCCCACATCCAGCATCATGCCATCGGCTGGAATGCCATCCACGCCATAGTCATGGGAGGGCGCATGGGCCTTGAATTCATGGGCGACAATGGCATCAACGGGAAGGATGATGGCGCAGTTGGCTTTTTCGGCTGCGACCATGATGGCACGGGCGGTGTCAGCGAGATCTTTTTCAACCAATGATTTTCCAACGCTGTTGCCCTTGGCATAGAGGAACGTGTTGGCCATGGCCCCGCCAATGACGAGGGCTTCAACCTTCTTCACCAGATTGCCGAGGAGATCGAGCTTTGATGACACCTTGGCACCGCCCACAATGGCGATGACCGGGCGCTTTGGTGTTTCGAGTGCGGCCTGCAGTGCCTTGAGCTCTGCTTCCATGGCGCGGCCTGCATAGGCCGGCAGAATATGAGCGACGGCTTCGGTTGAAGAATGGGCGCGGTGGGCGGCCGAGAACGCATCGTTTACGAAGATGTCGCCGAGGCCCGCCAGCATCTTGGCGAAACCTGCATCATTCTTTTCTTCACCACCGTGATAGCGGGTGTTTTCCATCAGGATGACATCGCCAGGCTTGGCATTCAGCTTGGGCGCGGACTGCCAATCGGTGAACACAAATTCCACCTTGCTTCCCAATGCTTTTTCAAGTGCTGCTGCCACAGGCTTCAGTGACATCTCCGGCACGACTTTGCCCTTGGGGCGGTCAAAATGCGCGAGGATGATGACGGCGGCACCCTTTTTCAAAAGCTCATGCAAGGTGGGCACCACGCGGTCGATGCGGGTGGTGTCAGTCACCTTGCCATCCGCAATCGGCACATTGAGATCGAGCCGGATGACGACGCGTTTGTCTTTTACATTGACGTCATCGAGGGTGCGGAAATTGGGCATGGGAGGCTCCTGTTCGCTTTGAATGAGGGGCGTACATCAAGATTGAGTTTGAGGAAAGGGGGTTGTGCAGACTGGCTTGCCGTTGGCCATGAGCAGATTGCATGACGGGTGCGCACAGGGCCAAATCCTGTTGCCAGCGCAAAACGGGGGGCTCAATAGATTTCCATGAACGCAACGTCCTCTGCACAACCCGCCTCGCAACTGTCGCATCCCGAAGTTCTCCGCGTCATATTTGGCGTGGTCGTGGCCATGGTCTTGGCGGCACTGGACCAAACCATTGTGGTGACGGCTCTGCCCACCATCGGCCGCAACTTGGGCAACCCCAGCTATCTGCCCTGGGTGGTGACAGCTTATCTCCTGTCATCGACTTCGGTGACACCACTCTATGGCAAGGTCTCTGATATTGTGGGGCGTCGCAAGACATTGCTGTTTGCTATTGCGGTTTTCATTGCGGGCTCCGTTGCCTGTGCGCTTTCGCCAACTTTGCTCATTCTGATCATCGCGCGGGCCGTGCAGGGCCTCGGTGGTGGCGGGCTGATCTCACTGGCACAGACCATTATCGCCGACATCGTTTCACCGAAGGAACGGTCGCGCTACATGATTTATATTTCCGGAGTTTATATGTTCGCCAGCGTTTCGGGGCCACTTCTGGGTGGGTTCTTTGCCGAGCATTTGCACTGGTCGCTGATTTTCTGGATCAATCTGCCCATCGGTGTTTTGGCCTTGGCGATGACCAGTGGCCTGCTCAAAAAACTGCCGCGCCACGAGAAGCCGCACAAGCTTGATTTCTTTGGCGCCGCGGCCATGGCCAGTGCCAGCGTGGCCTTGATGCTGGCATTAAGCTGGGGCGGCATTCAATATCCGTGGGGCTCGTTCCAGGTCTTGGGCCTGTTTGCCATTTCAATCCTGCTGTGGTTGGCATTTGTCTGGCGCCTGAATACGGCGCCAGAGCCCTTCATACCGCCCGAAATTTTGAAGAACCGCGTGGTGTCCATGGGCACGATCACAGCTCTTCTCATCATGGGCACCTATAT
Source organism: Aestuariivirga sp. (assembly GCA_039928255.1). Lineage (GTDB taxonomy): Bacteria > Pseudomonadota > Alphaproteobacteria > Rhizobiales > Aestuariivirgaceae > Aestuariivirga. Next base: position 2,299 of record JBDSTO010000288.1, read on the forward strand.
CGGCATCACAGCTTATTTGCCGATCTATATGGAATTGGCGTTCGGATTGAGTGCCAGCCAATCGGGCTTGGCGCTTATTCCCTTCATGTCTGGAACGGTCGTCGGTGCGATGATCGCAGGACGTTTCATGGCCAAGTCCGCGCGTTACAAACGGCCAGCCTATGTGGGGTTGATATTTTCTGTGCTGGGCCTCGGGCTCATGGCGGTGATGAAAACCAGCCTCGGCTTGTTCATTGTTGAAGTTTTGCTTGGGGGCTTGAGCATTGGATTAGGTACGGTTTTCCCAATCACGACCGTTGCCATCCAGAATTCCGTCATGCCACATCAGATGGGCACGGCCACGGGGGTCATGGGCTTTTTCCGCTCGCTGGGTGGCGCATTGATTGTTGCGTTGTTTGGCGCTGTGTTGTTTTCGCAATTGCCGAATATGGGGGCGCTTGAATCATCCTCTGCGGCGACTTTGAAAGATGTGCTGGCCACCGGCGAAATTCATACCGCGTTCCGTCCGGTATTTGCTGCGGCGGCTTTCGTCTTGGCGCTGGCGCTCATGGCATTTCACCAGATGCCGGAAAAGACCCTGCGGACAACGGTGCGCCCGGCTGAGGCGCTGGTGGGGGAGTAGGTTAGGGCAAGAGGGTTACTTAACAAATCCGTCATCCCCACCTTCGCGGGGATGACGTGTAGAGGGGTGGGTGAGTTTACTTGCTTGCCGCCTTCACAACAGCCTTCGCCGTGATGCCGAATTTTTCGTAGAGAACTTCGGCGGGGGCTGAAGCACCAAAGGTTGTCATGCCGATGAAGTGGCCGTTGTCGCCGATGAATTTTTCCCAACCGGTTTTGACGCCGGCTTCAACCGCGATACGGATTTTTTCGGTGCCGAGGATTTTGGCTTTGTAGGCCTTGGACTGTTTTTCAAACAGTTCCATCGAAGGCACGGACACGACGCGGGTGGGGATGCCCTTTTTGTCGAGCGTGGCTTTTGCAGCAGTGGCAATTTCAACTTCCGAGCCTGAGGCGAAGATCACGGCTTTGGCTTTTTTGGCCGAAGGTGCGATTTCATAGGCACCAAGGGCTGACAGATTTTTTGCAGAATAGCCAAGCCGCGAGGCTGCCACTTTCTGGCGCGTCAAAACCAGAATCGATGGCGTTTTCATGCTCTCAAGGGCGATCTGCCAGCACTCTGCAGTTTCGACTGCATCGCAGGGGCGCAGCACCAGAAGGTTCGGCATCACGCGCAAGGATGCGAGATGTTCGACTGGTTGATGGGTTGGACCATCGGCACCCAAGCCGATTGAATCATGCGTCATCACAAAGATCGAGCGGATGCCCATCAAGGCTGCCAGGCGAATGGACGGCCTGCAATAATCGGTGAAACAGAAGAATGTGCCGCCATAGGGGATGACACCGCCATGGAGCGCCATGCCGTTGATGGCTGCGGCCATGCCATGTTCGCGAATGCCGAAATGGATGTAGCGCTCGCCATAATTGGCGGAGTCGAGAATTTTCATGTCCTTGGAATTGGTGTTGTTGGAGCCGGTCAAATCCGCCGAGCCGCCGATGGCTTCAACCACCACGGGGTTGATGACGTTCAACATATCTTGCGATGAATTGCGTGTGGCAACCGATGGCGGATTGGCGGCGAGCGCCTTTTTGTAGGTGGCGATTGTTTCGTCGAGATTTGCCGGAAGCTCGCCCGACATCACGCGGTTGAACTCGGCCTTCATTGGAGAAGCGGCAAGACGCGCCTCCCATGCCTCACGGGCCGATTTGCCCCGAGAGCCAGCTTCACGCCAAGGTTTCAGCACTTCAGCTGGAATGACGAATGGTGGAGATTCCCAATCCAACACCTTGCGGGCAACGGCGATTTCTTCTGGGCCAAGAGGCGAGCCATGGACACCCTTGGTGCCTTGCTTGTTGGTGGCGCCAAAGCCGATGATGGTCTTGCAGGCGATCAAGGTTGGCTTGTCGGAGTTTTGTGCGGCCTGCAATGCTGCGAGAACGACAGTCTGGTCCATGCCGTCAACACTCGAGACGTTCCAGCCCGAGGCTGCAAAGCGCTGCAACTGGTCGGTGTTGTCGGCGAGGCCAACCTTGCCGTCAATGGTGATGCCGTTGTCGTCCCACATCACAATGAGGTTCTTGAGCTTGAGATGGCCTGCGAGGGCGATTGCTTCCTGGCTGATGCCTTCCATGAGACAGCCATCGCCAGCCAATACATAAGTCTTGTGGTTGACGAGATCATCACCGAAACGGGCGTTCAAATGACGCTCGGCAATGGCAAAGCCCACGGAATTGGCGATGCCCTGGCCCAGAGGTCCGGTCGTGGTTTCAATGCCGGTGGCGTGGCCATATTCGGGGTGGCCTGCGGTGATTGAACCCCATTCACGGAAATTCTTGATCTGCTCGATTCTCATGTCGGCATAGCCGGTGAGATGGAGCAGGGAATAGAGCAGCATGGAGCCATGGCCCGCCGAGAGAATGAAGCGGTCACGGTCGGGCCAATGCGGCGCTGCGGCGTCAAACTTCAGGACATTGGTGAAAAGTGCCGTGGCGACGTCGGCGGCACCCATCGGCAAGCCCGGATGGCCGTTATTGGCCTTTTGAACAGCATCCATCGACAATGCACGAATCGCATTGGCCATGATGCGGGGGGTAACACTATGGGAATCGGTCATTCGGAGGTCCTGCCTTGCAGCCAGTTTGTGATGGTTTAGCTGATAACAGGCGTTGTGTTCATGTCAATTATACTTATACCCACCCTCGCTGGTCAGGGGCTTAGGGGTGCTTTCGTGCCCTAAAAATCACCTTTGACTGGCAAAGAGTTGTGCTAAAAGGGAAATCGCTGCAGTAGACGGCCGTGCAGCAAAAGGTTTTTATGACTGAGATCAACAAACTTGACGCTGCTTTTGCGCGATTCGAAGCTGCCTTGGGCAAATTTGAACTCGCCGTGCAAAAAACTGCGGACGAAAATCAGCAGATGAAAGTTCAACTTGCTGACGTTGAGGTCATTCAACGCGATCAGCAGAAATTGAATGCCCAGCTTGACCAAGTTCGTGTCAAAGCGGCAGAGCTGGTTGACACCAGCAAACAGGCCGCCGGAAAAATCGACACGGCTATGGGGCGCATTCGCTCCGTGCTTCACTCAAACAGTGGGGCGTAGAATTTATGGCAAATGTGATCGTCACCGTTGCTGAACGCCCTTACACCATGCAATGCCCGGATGGTGAAGAAGACCATCTGCGTGAGCTGGCGAAATTGCTCGACACGGAAGTGATGCGCATCAAGCAGAGTGTGGGTTCGATTGGTGACATTCGTTTGCTTGTGATGAGTGGGCTGATGGTGGCTGATCGCCTGAGCGAAGCCATTCGCAAGATTGAAGACTTGGAAGACCAGGTGAATGGTATGCGCGAAAGCCGGAACCTGGCACAAACACAAATGAAGACACTGGAAACCAATCTCACGGCGCAGCTCGACAAGGCTGCGGGGCGTCTTGAAAGATTGGCCAAGCAGTTCAAGGCTTGACGATCAGTCGATATCGCCAGGCGCTGGTCCACGTTTTTTCCCCGTGAACATGGCGGCCACAAGATTTTCCCGGTGATGGCGGCTGGCCATGACAACGCCAAATATGTGGAGAATGGCCAGTCCGATGACACTGTAGGCACAAAGCGAATGCAGTTCCTGCATGGCATCATCGCCGTAATAGGCATCAGTGGTCATCAGCCAACCCGTAGCGACAGTCGCCAGGATCGCTGCGAGCAGACACAAGATCATCAGCGCGCCCGCTGGGTTGTGGCCAAGGTAGCGTTGCTCGGAACCTTTCAGAATTTCAAAGAGATAGGCGATTGACGTGCTGGGCTTGCGGATGAATTGCGAGAACCGGGCATAATGTGTGCCGATGAAGCCCCAAAGGATTCGCACCGCCAGCAACCCCCCAATCGCAAGGCCGATCCATTGATGGGTGTCATCACGTATTGATGAGGTGATCCATGCAGCACCCATGCCCAACACCAGGCTCCAGTGGAACAGGCGCACGACAGGGTCCCAGACACGCTTTGTCTGCGTTGATGTTTGCATGTCTGGGACAGTCACGGTGGTTACTGCTTCGGCTTGACGGCTTCACCGCCTTCAGCGTTGTCCAGCATTTCAAATGTCTCAGCATTGTAGGCGGCGTTGGCTTTTTTGCCGGCGGCATCCTTGGCGTAGGTTTCATAGCAGCCGTTTTCAACCTTGATCTTGGTCACGGTCAGGCCTTTGGTCTTGAGCAGCGCTATAAGTTCAGCTTGCGGTTTGAACTTATCGGGGGTTGCCTTGCTGCAGGTTACGGCTGCGGCAGGTGTTGCTGCAGTTGTGGCGGCCATGGCGGATGAGGCAACAAAAACAGCCGAAGCTGCAATAGCGAGAATGCGAATCATATGATCTCCAAATGGGCTTCATTCACCTGCAGCGGCCAAGCCCGAGAGCGTGCTGCAGTGGCCGGAAACTCGGGCCGTGAGCGTGACTTAGAAATCAGGCCCTGACAGCTCCCTGACGCGGCCTGACAGTTTTTGAGATGGAGGGAAATTAATCAAAGTCGCTTCCAGCATGGACATTTGGGCGGGAGGTTCCTACATTGCGGGTGGCGATGCTGCCCGGTTTGTGAAGGAACCATTTTTCCCAGGGCCTATAATCGATTTCTTAGGGAGCTGTCCCTGAGCCAGACCGTGGTCTGGCACATACGGCGCCCACCTACGTGAGTAGGGACCAGGGATCGTCAGTTCCCACGGCCAAGGCGGCTCGCCACTTTCTTTTTCCAGCTTGAACGACTATGCGGGCGCCATGAACCTGCAAGATCAAAAAAAGGCCGCGCGTGGCAACGCTGCGGCTGTGCGCAAAGTGGCCCATGAGGCGCTTGCCGATAGCGCTGGACTGCATTTGGCCACGCACGAATTTCCGGTGAAGCCTGAAGCGGGACGTAGCACGGTGTCAGCCTTTCACCCGTTTCGTTCAGAGATTGACACCAAGCCCCTCATCGGCAAGCTTGTCGCTGATGGCTGGACAACATGCCTTCCCATCATTCTGGGGGCCGGAGTGCCGCTCATTTTCAGGCGTTGGTTTCCGGGAGAACCCACAGTCTCAGGCGACATGAATATCATGCGCCCACTCGATGATGCGCCACAGGTTGAACCTGATGTGGTCATCGTTCCATTGCTTGCTTTTGACCGGGAGGGTTATCGCCTCGGGTATGGTGGCGGATTTTATGATCGCACACTTGCGGTCTTGCGGGCAAAGAAGAAAATAACGGCCATTGGCGTTGGGTATTCCGCCCAGCAGGTCCCTCATGTGCCCCATGACGAACTGGACCAGCCCGTTGATTTTGTGATGACAGAAAGCGGGATTATCAAATGCGGCTGATTTTTTTAGGCGACGTGGTGGGTCGTGCCGGGCGCGATGCTGTCATTAAAGTGCTGCCCAATTTGCGTGAACAAACAAAGGCGGATTTGGTTGTTGTCAATGGCGAGAACGCGGCACATGGCTTTGGTATTACCGAAGAGATTTACAACGCTTTGCGCGAGGCCGGAGCCGACGTGGTTACACTTGGCAATCACAGCTTTGACCAGCGCGAAGCCTTGGTATTCATTGAACGCGAGCCGCAATTGCTGAGGCCTTTGAATTGGCCTGGCAACTGCCCGGGCCGTGGATCGGCGCTGGTGCAGACATCGTCAGGCAAACGGGTGTTGGTAGTCAATGCTATGGGCCGCGTGATGGTTGAGCCTGTGCTGGATGATCCGTTTCCCGCCATCGACAAAGCACTGGAACAATGCCGACTGGGTCGTGATTGCGACGCTGTGCTGATTGATTTTCATGCTGAGGCGTCTTCAGAGAAAATGGCAATGGGCCATTTCGCAGATGGCCGCGCCAGCCTCGTGGTTGGCACACATACGCACACACCAACGGCTGACCATCACATTCTCGCTGGCGGCACGGCTTATATGACCGATGCTGGAATGTGTGGTGATTATGATTCAGTGATCGGCATGGACAAGGCCGAGCCGCTCAATCGGTTTTTGCGAAAATTGCCAATTGAACGCATGAAGCCTGCCGAGGGCGAGGCGACTGTTTGTGGTGTCGCGATTGAAACCGACGACGCTACGGGCTTGGCGCTGAAGATTGCGCCGATCCGAATTGGCGGGCGTTTGCAGCCCGCCGCAATTCCGTTCTGGTAAAACTCAAGCCTTGCGGCGGATGAAGGATGGAAGCTTGGGTTCACCCGCATCGCCCAGGGCTTTGGCCTGACGCGAGGCTTTTTCCAGATTGCCCTCTTCGAGCAATTTGGCGGAATGGGCGCTCATTTCTGTGAGCGTCGCGATGGAGGCAAAAAGCCGTCCCACGGGAGCATTGTCAGCCAAAGATTTCACCTTCCTCAAAGCGCTGGCGCCAGAAGCGCCAATGTTCTCGCCGTCAAACGAGAATGTTTCCATCGAAGCCAACTTGTTGGTCATTACGCAACTCCACACACAAACTAATACGCTTCGATTTCTGCAGGCTTAACCTTAAGGCTGGGTTAAAATGGGGCGCTTGTGTGAATGCAATGTGACTGTCTATAAGGCGGCAAACCCGCTTTTCTGCAATCCGAGGACTTTATGGCCGGCCATTCACAATTCAAGAACATCATGCACCGCAAGGGAAAACAGGACAAAATGCGGTCCAAGATATTCTCGAAATTGTCGCGCGAAATTACGGTTGCAGCCAAGGCTGGGATCCCCGACCCGTCTGCCAATTCGCGGTTGCGCCTGGCCATTCAGAACGCCCGCGCTGAAAACTTGCCCAAGGACAATATTGAGCGAGCAATCAAAAAGGCATCCGGCGCTGACGGCGAGGCGTTCGAGAACATTCGCTATGAAGGCTATGGCCCCGGCGGCGTTGCGGTCATCATAGAAGCACTGACCGACAACCGCGCCCGCACCGCACCCGTGGTGCGTTCACTCTTTGCGAAATATGCGGGCAACCTTGGCGAAACGGGTTCAGTTTCCTTCATGTTCGCGCGTGTTGGCGAGATTGTTTATCCGCTGGGCAAGATTACGGCCGATCAAATTCTGGATGCTGCTATCGAAGCCGGCGCTGAAGATGCCTCGTCAGAAGACAATCATGTGATCACCTGCGCTTTTGAAAGCATTGGTGAAGTTTCGTCCGCTCTTGCTGCGAAATTCGGCGATGCTGAATCTGTCAAGATCGTGTGGAAGCCAAACGTGATGACGCCCCTTGATTTCGACAAAGCTGAGACCTTGATGAAGCTGGTCGATGCGCTTGATGAAGATGACGATGTGCAAAATGTTTTCACCAATGCGGATATTTCCGACGAGGTGATGGCCAAGCTCAACCCCGAAGAATAATGGCGCCCGTCCGCATCATCGGCATTGATCCGGGTTTGCGGCACACGGGTTGGGGCATTATCGAAGCAGACGGCACGAGACTTTCATATGTTGCCGATGGCGCAGTACATTCGGTGAATGAGGATGATCTGGCAACTAGGCTGCTCCAAATCCACGAGCAAATTTTGGCGGTGCTGGATGAATTCAAACCCGACGAAGCAGCCATCGAAGAAACTTTCGTCAACAAGGATGCGCGCGCCACATTGAAACTGGGGCAGGCGCGCGGCGTGGTGATGTTGGCGCCGGTCTTGAGAAAAATTGGTGTGGCCGAATATGCTCCCAATGTAATCAAAAAGACGGTGGTCGGGGTGGGGCACGCGGAGAAAGACCAGGTGAAACACATGGTCAAAATCCTCCTGCCACGCGCGCAATTGAATACGGTAGATTCCATTGACGCGCTTGCCATTGCCATCTGCCACGCCCAACATCGGGGCGTCAAAAATCTGGAACAAAAATTGGCGCGTTCTTGACTTGTTCACATTTGGCCCTTAGGCCTGTGGCATGATCGGGAAGCTAAAAGGGCGCATTGATTCAACCGGAGCCGACTGGCTGATGGTTGATGTTGGAGGCGTTGTTTATTTTGTGTCCTGCTCGGCCAAAACGCTGGGTGCTTTGCCGGGAATTGGCGAGGCCGCCGAAATTTACACCGAAATGCTGGTCACCCAAGACAATATCCGGCTTGTCGGCTTTGCCACCAGCCATGAAAAAGAGTGGTTCAAGCTTTTGCAAAGTGTTCAGGGCGTTGGTGCCCGCGTTGCACTCGCCATTCTCTCAATCATGACGCCGTCTGAGCTTGCCAGTGCCATTGCACTTCAAGACAAGGCGTTGATTGGGCGGGCCAATGGCGTGGGCAAGAAACTGGCCGAGCGGATTGTTCTGGAGCTCAAAGATAAGGTCCCTGCCTTTACAGCGGTTGATGTGGGCTTTGGCCAAGTGGCGGCTGAGCTTTCGTCGCGGGTGCCGACGGCTGCGTCTGATGCTGTCTCGGCGCTTGTGAATTTGGGTTATGGCCAGTCTCAGGCGGCACAGGCGGTTTCTGGGGCTCTTAAAAAATCGGATACTGATCTGCCAACTGAAAAATTGATCCGGGCGGCCTTGAAGGAGTTGGCGCTGGGATGACTCGTGCAATTCTCGCCAGTTCACCTAAGCCCGAGGATGCGCTCGACACGCATCTTCGTCCGCAAAGATTTTCGGAATTTGTCGGCCAGACCAAAGCGAAGCAAAATCTTTCGGTGTTTATTGAGGCCGCAAAATCTCGTGGCGAGGCTCTGGACCATGTTCTGTTTGCAGGGCCTCCAGGCCTTGGAAAAACAACCTTGGCGCAAATCATGGCGCGCGAACTTGGCGTCAACTTCAAAGCAACTTCGGGTCCGGTGATTGCCAAGGCTGGCGATCTTGCAGCGCTGCTGACCAATCTTGAGGACCGCGATGTTTTGTTCATCGATGAAATCCATCGTCTCAACCCTGCGGTCGAAGAAATTCTTTATCCGGCGATGGAAGATTTTCAACTCGACCTCATCATTGGCGAGGGGCCTGCCGCACGTTCGGTACGGATTGACCTTGCACGATTTACTTTGATCGGAGCCACCACGCGGACTGGACTTTTGACCACGCCACTTCGTGATCGCTTTGGCATTCCGGTGCGTCTCGATTTTTACAACGAAGAAGAATTGCTCGACATCGTGACCCGCGGTTCACGCATTTTGCAGATGCCGGTGACGGAAGATGGTGCGCGCGAAATTGCCAAGCGTTCGCGCGGAACGCCGCGCATCGCAGGGCGCTTGCTTCGACGCGTTCGTGATTTTGCGAGCGTTGACGGACATTCACAGATTGATTCAAGGATCGCCGATAAGGCCTTGAAATTGCTGGATGTTGACGATGCCGGGTTAGACAGTCTCGATCATCGCTATTTGAAATGCATCGCGCTCAATTTTGGCGGAGGACCTGTTGGCATTGACACGATTGCCGCTTCCCTTTCTGAAGGTCGCGATGCGATTGAAGATGTGGTTGAGCCCTATTTGTTGCAACTCGGTTTTTTGAATCGCAGCCCGCGCGGGCGCATCCTCACCCATCATGCCTTCAGGCATCTGGGGCTTTCCGTTCCAAATCGCCCCGAAATTATGCAAGGTGTTTTGCCGCTCGATGGTGATGATGTCTGAGCTCAAGACATTTTCGGTTCGGGTGTTTTATGAAGACACGGATTTTTCCGGTTATGTCTATCATTCAAACTATCTCAAATATTGTGAACGGGCGCGCTCAGATTATTTGCGCGTGATAGGCATTGACCAGAATGCCATGTTTGCTGTTGGCGATGCGTTTGTCGTGCGGCGGATGAATTGTGAATTCCTGCGGCCAGCGAAATTTGAAGACCTGCTTGAAGTTGAAACACTGCTTGTCGAAATTTCGGGTGCGCGGTTTGAGCTGGCGCAGGCTGTGAGGAGAGGGCAGGAGATATTGTTTTCGGCGGCGGTTACAGTGGCCATCATTGACAAGACCGGGCGGCCCAAACGTATCGGTGCCGAGCTGGTCGCAGCCCTCTCGCGCTAACCCATCCTTAACCACAAGCAGATTCTACAGGAAATTCATGCGAGCCTATAAAGGCTCAGCGCTGCGGTGATTCGGACATAAGCCCGATTCGCCGCAGTTTTGACAGATTTTGGCTGTTGAGAGCTTGTTCCTTCCGGGGGGAAGGTGGGGCATCTCAAGCCGTTTGGGACGGAGTTCATGGATCAAGTCGCAGTTACACCGGTCGTTCAAGGCGGCCCGCAGATTTCGCTTTGGCATTTGTTGTTCCAGGCCTCATGGCCTGTCTTCATTGTCATGATCGGATTGGGTCTCGCATCCGTTTGGTGCTGGGCCATCATTTTCGAGAAATTCTATTCCGTGCGGCGCATGAACGGCGCCAACAACAAGTTCGAGAACCAGTTCTGGTCTGGCCAATCGCTTGATGATCTGTACAATGCGATGGCCAACCGCCCCACCATTGGCATGGCCGCCATTTTCATTGCCGCCATGCAGGAATGGAAGCGCAGCCAGGGTGCAGCCATGCGGGCCGGTTTTGCGGGGGTGCAGAAGCGCATCGAGAAAGTAATGGATGTTGCCATTCAAAAAGAAATGGGCGGGCTTGAAGCGCGCCTGTTGTTCTTGGCCACAGTAGGTTCTGCTGGTCCCTTCATCGGACTGTTCGGCACGGTCTGGGGCATCATGACGTCGTTCCAGGGTATTGCGAATTCGCAGAACACAAATCTCGCTGTCGTTGCACCCGGCATCGCCGAGGCTTTGTTTGCCACGGCTATTGGCCTTGTTGCCGCCATACCAGCGACAATCTTTTATAACATGTATTCATCTGACGCCGCCAGGATTGGTACGCGCCTTGAAAATTTCGCGGATGAGTTTTCGGCCATCATCTCGCGGCAACTGGATGAACGGGCATAGTTATGGGAGCAGGTGGCGCACGAGCAGGCGGTTACACGAGGCGCAATTCGCGCAGGCGTTCGGCCCATGGCACGATGAGCGACATCAACGTGACACCGCTGGTGGACGTAATGCTTGTTCTGTTGATTGTGTTTATGGTGGCCGCGCCCTTGATGACCGTTGGCGTTCCCATCGAATTGCCGAAAACGCAAGCCAAACAGATGAACAGTTCAACGGAGCCGCTGGTTATCACCGTGCAGGCCGATCGCACATTGTTTCTGCAGGATGCCACCATCAAGCTTGATGAATTGGCACCCAAGCTTCAGGCCTTGGCCAAGAACGGCAATCAAGAGCAGTTGATGGTAAGAGCTGACACGAATGTGCCTTATGGGGCTGTCATGGAAGTGATGGGCCTTCTTAATTCTGCTGGCTACACCAAGATCGGCTTGATCACCGGCAGCAAAGACAAGGTGCCCGGCGCGAACTGACGATGAAAAAGCCCTTCGCCATTTCCATTGGGTTTCATGCAGCCATTTTGTTGGCGGCCCTCGTGGTTTTGCCGACACCCAAACCTTTCGAAGTGAAGCCGCAAGAGGCCATTCAGGTCGACATCAGCAACATTTCCGACAAGACCCAGAAGATGGCAACCGCAAAAGATGCAGCACCCGCGGTTGAAAAGCCTGCTCCCAAAGAAACCAAAGTGGTGCAAGACGTGCCGCCCGCGCCCAAGGTTGATGACAAGGTGAACAATTCGGTCAATGTGCCAAAGCCGCCACCGCCACCTGATCCGCCAAAACCAGAACCGCCCAAACCGGAGCCACCGAAAAAGGTGGAGCCGAAGCCTGTCGATCAGGCTGCGCTCGATAGCCTTCTAAAGTCGGTTGATGAACCAAAGCCCGAAAAAAAGCCGGACCCGAAGCCACCCAAGGATCCCGTGAAGCCTGTCGACAAACCCGTTGAAAAGAAAAAGCCCGAATTGAAATTGGACGAAATCTCTGCCTTGCTCAACAAGGACAAGGGCGAGCATACGGCACCGCAAAAGCCTGCGAAGGAAGCAGGTGCGCCCAAACTTGCTGCAAAGGACACTTCTGGCGAGGATGCTGCGATGACCGCAACAATTGTTGATGCGCTGACAAGCAAGTTGAAAACCTGTTTCCAAGTGCCGCCCATCGCCCGTGATGCCAATATCTCGGTGCGCATTCATTTCAAGCTCAATCAGGATGGTTCGGTCAACGGACAGCCAGACATTGCCTCGATGAGTTCGGACCCGATTTTTGATACGACTGCCAGGGCGGCTGTTGCTGCCGTCATGGAATGCCAGAATTACGAATTGCCCGCAGAGCAATATAATCTTTGGCAAGACAATGTAATTGACTTCAACCCCAACCTGTTTTTCGGTTAATGGAACGGCGCTGACATGAAAATGAAAATTAGACTTTTGGCTGCAATGGTTCTTCTGGTTTGGCAGGGATCTATCGCATTTGCTGTCAACGGAACTGTTACAGGTGGGCAGATTGATCCACTGCCGATTGCCATTGCACCGTTCATTGCAGCATCAGGTGCAGAGGCTGATGCTGCCACGGTGGCAGGGGTCATTGCGAATGACCTGGCGCATTCAGGTTATTTCAAGCCGCTGCCACCTGAGAGCTACATTGAGAAGTTTGCTGATTTCAACGCCAACCCTAATTTCCCGTCGTGGCAGCAGGTTCAAGCCAAGGCATTGGTCGTCGGGCAGGTGAGCCAGGGTGGTGGCAAAATCACCGTTGCCTTCAAGCTCTATGATGTTGCCACCCAGCAGATGTTGACCGGCACAAGCTTCACTGCACCGGCAAAGGTCAGCCGCCGCATGGCACACAAGATTTCTGACATGGTCTATAAGCAGCTCACAGGCTACGAGGGCTACTTTGATACGCGCATCGTTTATGTCGATGAGTCAGGGCCCAAGAATGCCCGCGTGAAGAAACTCGCCATCATGGATCAGGATGGATTCAATCCGCGCACCTTGTCCAATGGCAAAGAAATTTTGCTGACACCGCGCTTTTCTCCCACGTCGCAGGAAATTACCTATGCCGCAATCGGCGACACGGCATCGCGCGTGTTCATTTACAACATTGATACGGGTCAAAAAGAAATCGTCGGCGATTTCACCAATATGAGTTTTGCGCCGCGCTTTTCACCTGATGGTCAAAAGGTAATTATGAGTCTTGAAAGCGATGATGGTCGCAACTCAAATATCTATGTGATGGATTTGCGTTCAAAGCAGGTGCGCCAGATCACCAATGAAGCGTCGATCAATACCGCACCGTGTTTTTCCCCTGATGGCACGCGCATCGCCTTTGAATCGGATCGGGGCGGCACGCAGCAGATCTATGTGATGAATGCGGATGGCTCAAACCAGCAACGTGTTTCCTTTGGCAACGGCCGCTACTCAACGCCCGTATGGTCGCCTGATTCAAAATGGCTGGCCTTCACCAGGCAGGCTGGCGGCAAGTTCTCAATTGGTGTGATGGCACCTGATGGTTCAGGCGAGCGTATATTGACAGAAGGGTTCCATAACGAGGGGCCAAGCTGGTCTCCCAACAGCCGCGTCATATTATTCTTCCGGGATCAGCCCGGCGAGAATGGTGGACCACAACTCTTCTCAGTCGATGTTACAGGTTATAATGAGCAGCAGGTAGCGACCCCCGGGTTCAGTTCTGATCCGGCCTGGTCACCGCTTCTTAACTAAGATTGGGCAACAGCCCTGTCTGGCGGCCAGATCGCTAAAAATGGCCATAATTACGCCGCGCTGGTACAGTCTAGGACGCATTAAGCTTAATAGGCTGAATGTGTTCGCGGCGTTTCAATAAATATTAACCCTGTGGCCGCACAATTAAGTCTGGTGGACCGCCGTGTGAGTTCAAGCACGGGTTGTAATTTTTCGGAAATGCGCGTGTCGCTTTTCGGATAGAGGAGTGGATGGGAATGATGAATCGTTTGGCTGGTTTCAAGTTGGCTGCAATTTGTTGCTGTTTTCTGGCATTGGCAGCTTGTTCGAAAAAGAACCAGCCCGATCTGGATGCTGGTTTGAATGGCGGAGGCATGAGCGCCGCAGCCCCGGGCTCCAAGCAGCAATTCACCACCGAAGTTGGCGATCGCATCTACTTCCTCGAAGATCAATCGACGCTGACGCCCGAAGCGACCGCGATATTGACCAAGCAGGCGCAATGGTTGCAGCAATATTCCAAAGTTACAATTCAGGTCGAGGGCCATGCCGATGAGCGCGGCACCCGTGAATACAATATTGCCCTTTCGGCGCGCCGTGCCACGACGGTTCGGCAGTTCCTGATCAGCAATGGCGTCCCCGGCAAGCGGATTTCATCCATTGCCTATGGCAAGGAACGCCCTGTGGCCCTTTGTGACGCGGAACAATGCTGGAGCCAGAACCGCCGTGCTGTGACGGTGATTACCGGCGGTGCCAACTGATCTCGACGCCGAGCGGCATAAACATGAACCATTGAGGCCGGGTTTCGGCCTCAATTTATCCGTGATTTGCTGCGATGAGTTGGGCCAAGAATGATTCCGGGTTATTGAAAATGTTCAAGCGTGGTGTTTTTGTTTTTGCTCTGATGACATTTGCTGCGGTGCAATCGGCCCGTGCTGACGATGTGAATAACCGCATTGACCAACTCGAACAGCAAGTGCGCCAGCTCACGGGCCAGATTGAAGAGCTGAATTATTCAATCAAGCAATTGCAGCAGGCCAATTCCGTAGCACAGGCAAATCCTGGTGCCCCAGCCAAACCTCCAGCCGTTGCCGCGGCCCAGGCACCTGCCGTTCAAAACAATGATGCGGTTCAGCAACTTGCGGTTACAAATCCACCCGTCTTGAAAAAGAAGCCAGCTTTGGAAATGCCCAAGCAGGTTGCTGCTGCCGATGCTTCCTCTGAAGGTACCGAAACGATTGGCGATGCGCCGGTGACGGCACCTGCCGCGGCAACTGTGACCGCTCCTCCGCCTAAAGTTCTCGGTGCCATGGACAACAAGGCCGCTGATACGACGGATGGTGGTTTTCAGGGCGAAGTTTTGGTTGCTCCTGGTGGTGATGGCAACGCGGCCGATGTTCAGCAGGTCGCCATGGCTGAAACGCCAGATGATCTATTTCTTCGGGCGGAAAAGTCTCTGTTGCAGCTGCAATATGCCGATGCCGAAACGGGCTTTAAAGAGTTTCTGACCAAATACCCCGACCATAATTTAGCAGGCAGTGCTGAGTTCAAACTGGGCGAGACCTATTATGCCCAGCAGGAATACACTTCCGCCGCTAAGGCTTATCTCACAGGCTACAAGCAGTTTCCAAAGGGGCGCCGTGCGCCTGATAGCTTGTTGAAGCTTGGCTTGTCGCTTGGCCGTCTCGGCCAAAAGGATCAGGGTTGTGCGGCATTGGGTTCTGTTGGCGATGAATATCCCAACGCCGTGGATGTGAAGAAGCGCGCGCAGGCAGAATACAAGCGTGCTGGCTGCCCGGGCTGATCTTCCTCTGAAGCCAGACTTCGCCCCACTTCATGATGCTGGGCGTGTTGCCATTGCAGTTTCCGGCGGCTCTGACTCCATGGCCCTTTTGCGGATGCTGCTTCAATGGGTCTCCACGCAAAGCAAGCCTCCTGTTATTTCAGTTCTTACGGTCGATCATCGTTTGAGAATTGAATCTGCCAATGAGGCACGCGCAGTTGCCGGATGGTGTGGCTTGCTTGGTGTGAGACATGTAATTTTGCCGTGGGTTGGTGAAAAGCCAACGACTGGTATTCAGGCCAAGGCGCGGGCTGCCCGTTATGAGCTGATGACGCATTGGTGTCTTGAGAATGGCGTGCCAGTTTTATTGACGGGCCACACAGCCGATGACCAGAATGAAACCGTGATCATGCGGGGCCAGCGTACACAGAGCGTGCGGTCTCTCGCGGGCATTTGGCCTCAGCGTGAGTGGAATGGCATCAAAATCTTGCGGCCCTTGCTTGACCTGAAGCGCAAAGAGCTGCGCGCGTTTTTAATGTCCGTGGGCCAAGATTGGCTCGATGATCCCAGCAATGACAACCGTCGTTTTGAAAGAGTGAGAATTCGTCAGGATAGCGCAAGTGGCAAAGGTGACATGGGCAGCCTGGCCGCCTTGGCGCAGGCGCGCGTACGTGAGGCGGAAGATTTCGCACGAAGATGGATTGAAGAACACACCGAGACCTCGACCCTCGGCTTGACCACATGCCAACTCAAAGCATTGACTGGCATAAAGCCTTTGGCGGCGGATGCCGTTCTGCTCAACTTGCTCAATCTCACTGGCAGGCGTCCTCCACCCGAAAGAGAACACAGGCAAAACCTTTTGGATTGGCTTTCGTCAGATGCTTTGGGACGGCGGACTTTGGGTGGTGCCGTTTTCATCAAACGCAAGACCACGCTTTGCGTGGCGCGCGAGGCGGGGCGAATCTCTGATACTTCGATTCCGGTTCCCGCCTCTGGACAGGTTCTCTGGGATGGACGATTTACCGTTGAAGGACCCGCTGGGGCGCTAATCCAACCCCTTCGCGCATGGGGCGACTTGCCACACAAGGATGTGCCGCAATTCTTGCGTCTGGGCCTTCCGGCGGCGATGATTGATGGAAATCTGGCCTTCGTGCCACATTTGATGCCAAACCATCTGTTTAATTATCAATTTATCAAGGATGGCGCGCGTGGTTGAGTCTTGGATTTGGCTGGCGCACACCCTATGTTAGGCTTTGCGGCACCAACATGCCGTCTGGCCGTTGTGCTATGTGGAGAGTGAGGGTGTGCCTTTGAATAATTTCCGGAATTTCGCCGTTTGGATCGTGATTGGTCTTTTATTGATTGCGCTGTTCAGCCTGTTTCAAGGCAATGTCATGCGCGGCTCAACCAAGGAAATCACTTATTCGGAATTTTTCGATAAGGTGAATGCCGGAACGGTGAAAAGCCTAACCTACGCGGGCGGCTATATCTCCGGCAAAGAAACCAGCGGCACCAGCTTTGACGCCTATGTTCCTTTGACAGATTCCGATTTGGAAAAACTGCGCTCCAAGGGTGTCGATATGACTTTCCGTCCACAACAGAGCGACTCGTTCCTGTCCAATGCTTTGATTTCCTGGTTGCCGCTCGTGCTGCTGTTTGGCGTCTGGCTGTTCTTCATGCGCCAGATGCAGGCAGGTTCCGGCAAGGCCATGGGCTTTGGCAAGTCTAAGGCAAAGCTTCTCACCGAGAAGCAGGGACGCGTAACATTTGAAGACGTGGCCGGTGTTGACGAAGCCAAGGATGACTTGCAGGAAATCGTTGAGTTCCTCAAGGACCCACAGAAGTTCCAAAAGCTCGGCGGCAAAATTCCACGTGGTGCTTTGCTTGTTGGTCCTCCGGGTACGGGCAAGACCTTGCTGGCGCGCGCCATCGCCGGTGAAGCTGGTGTTCCATTCTTCACAATTTCAGGTTCTGACTTTGTAGAAATGTTTGTGGGCGTTGGTGCAAGCCGCGTGCGCGACATGTTCGAGCAGGCCAAGAAGAATGCACCCTGCATCATCTTCATCGACGAAATTGACGCTGTAGGCCGCCATCGTGGTGCTGGCCTTGGTGGTGGCAATGACGAGCGTGAACAGACTCTCAACCAGTTGCTGGTGGAGATGGATGGTTTTGAAGCCAATGAAGGTGTGATCATTGTTGCGGCCACCAATAGGCCCGACGTGCTTGACCCCGCATTGCTGCGCCCGGGCCGTTTTGACAGGCAGATCACGGTTGGCAATCCTGACGTAAAAGGTCGTGAACAGATTCTGCTCGTTCACATGCGGAATGTTCCTCTGGCTCCAGATATTGATGCCAAGGTCATTGCCCGTGGCACGCCCGGTTTTTCCGGCGCTGATCTTGCCAATCTTGTGAACGAGGCTGCCTTGCTTGCCGCCCGACGCAACAAGCGCGTGGTCACACAATCTGAATTTGAAGATGCCAAGGACAAGGTGATGATGGGTGCTGAGCGCCGGTCATTGGTGATGAGCCCAGCGGAATTGCGCAATACGGCCTATCATGAGGCTGGCCATGCCTTGGTTGGTATCTTTGTGAAGGGTGATCCTCTGCACAAGGTGACGATTGTTCCGCGCGGCCGCGCACTTGGTATTACTTTCTATTTGCCAGAAGGTGACAAGCACAGCCAAAGCCGTGAATGGTGCGAAGCCCATTTGGCCATGTCCTTCGGTGGACGCGAGGCGGAACTTATCCTTGGTGGCGAAAAGAATGTGACGACTGGTGCATCAGGCGACATTCAAGGTGCAACCGAGCTTGCCCGCAAGATGGTTACGCAATGGGGCATGAGTGAGAAACTTGGCCGCGTGCGTTATGGCAGCAACGACCAGGAAGTTTTCCTTGGGCACAGTGTTACGCAGAGCAAGAACATCTCGGAAGAAACGGCACGTTTGATCGACACGGAAATCCGTTTGCTCATTCACACCGCCGAAGCCACCGCGAAGAAAATTCTGACGAAATATCGCAAGGCTTTGCATGATATCTCTGCGGCATTGATTGAATATGAAACGCTGACAGGCGATGAGGTAAAACTCATTGTTCAAGGCAAGAAGCTCAATCGCGAGAACACGGGCCGCAACCGCGGGGCTGACCAGCCCAAGTCTTCTCTGCCTCGTTCCGGCTCGCGCCGGGCGGGTGGGCTTGAACCGCAGCCCCAGAACTAAATCAACAGGCGGAGCCCAAAGCTCCGCCTCTTTTCATTGAATCACATGCCTCAATATCTTCGTCCGCTGGGATTGGTGTTTGGACCGGATGCAGAACTGCTGATTGCCGCTGGCCGCGCTGGTTCATTGGGCGGCATGTCACAGATAGGTTTCACGCTGGCCGAGGAAATTACGCGTGAGGGCAAAACCATCACGCGAAATATTCGGCGGTTTGAAGATATTGGCTCTACGCCGATTGCCCAACTCATCATGAAACCGCGAGGTGCTTTTGGCGGGGTTAACCTCGACAAGACGCGCATCATGGGCATTGTGAACACAACGCCCGACAGTTTTTCGGACGGCGGAAAATTTCATGGGGCGGAAGCAGCAATTGCCCACGGCAGGGTGATGGCGGAGCAGGGTGCTGACATTCTAGACATTGGCGGTGAATCGACCAGGCCGGGGTCAGATCCGGTTAGTCTGGATGAAGAGGCTGCACGCGTTCTGCCTGTGGTTGAAGCCTTGGCTGGAAGTAACGTTATTTCTGTTGATACCCGCAAAGCCGCCTTGATGCGTCAGGCGGTTGAGGCCGGCGCACGTGTGATCAATGATGTTTCGGCCTTGCAGTTTGATGCTGCAGCCCTTTCAACAGTTTCTGAATTGAAAGTGCCCGTTGTCTTGATGCATGCGCAGGGCGAGCCTCGCACCATGCAGCTTCAACCCAAATATGATGATGTCGCACTTGATGTCTACGACATGCTTTCCGCCCAGATCGCCCGAGCCGAGGCCGCGGGGATTTCGCGGACACGGATTTGCATCGATCCTGGTGTTGGTTTTGGAAAGACCTTCAAACAGAACCTTGAACTGTTGCAGCAGGCGACGATGTTTCATGGTTTGGGCGTTGCCGTTTTGATTGGCCTTTCGCGCAAAGGCTATATTGGTGCGCTCACCGGTCGGCACCCCGCAGCCGCACGCATTGCGGGGTCCTTGGGTGGGGCTCTGCATTCTGCAATGGGTGCTTGCCATTTACTTCGCGTTCACGATGTTTGCGAAACTTCCGAAGCATTGCGGGTTTTCAGGGCACAAAACGAACCAAATTCAGCCGAAATTTAGAACTTCTTGTTAATTACTAACGGCTGTTAAGGATTTGGGTTGGGATGTCTCGAAAGTATTTTGGAACCGATGGAGTTCGTGGGCGTGCCAATGAAGGCAGCATGACGCCTGAACTTGCCATGCGCCTTGGAATGGCGGCGGGACAATTGCATCGCCGCGGTGGGCACCGCCACCGTGTTGTGGTTGGCAAGGACACCAGGCTTTCTGGCTATATGATTGAACAGGCCTTGACGGCGGGTTTTCTGGCGGCCGGCATGGATGTATTTTTGTTTGGGCCAACGCCGACCCCTGCGGTTGCCATGCTCACGCGCTCGATGCGGGCAGACCTGGGTGTGATGATTTCCGCATCACATAACCCCTATTACGATAATGGCATCAAGCTTTTTGGGCCCGATGGCTACAAGTTGTCCGATGAAAAGGAACTTTCCATTGAAGAACTGATCGACAATCCGGATCGTTTGATTCGTTCTGGTACTGACCAGCTGGGACGCGCCAAGCGCATTGAAGATGCTGGAGCCCGCTACATCGAATTTGCCAAGCGCACTTATCTCGGCGGTGGCGGGTTGGATCGGTTGCGTGTGGTCATCGATACAGCAAATGGTGCCGCATATAAAACGGCACCCACCGCACTTTGGGAACTGGGTGCTGAAATTTTGGTGATGGGCGATCAACCCAATGGCTTGAACATCAATGATGCATGCGGGTCCACGCACCCGGAGGCCATGTGTCAAAGGGTGCGCGAGACCCGTGCTGATATTGGGATTGCGCTTGATGGCGACGCTGATCGCGTGATCATTGCTGATGAGCGCGGCACGGTGATTGACGGGGATCAGATCATGGCTTTGATCGGATCATCATGGGCTGCGCGCGGGCAGCTTAAAGGTGGTGGCTTGGTCTCCACGATCATGAGCAACCTGGGTCTTGAGCGTTTCATGGAAAGCAAAGGGCTTTCGCTTGCGCGAACCAAAGTCGGTGACCGCTACGTGGTGGAACACATGAGGGCCAATGGGTTCAATGTGGGCGGCGAACAATCGGGCCATATTGTGCTTTCGGATTTTTCAACGACCGGCGATGGTTTGATTGCGGCCCTGCAGGTTTTGGCGGAAGTGGTTAGGCAGGGAAAACCAGTCAGCAAGGTGTGCGCACTGTTTGAACCGTTGCCGCAGCTTCTCAAGAATGTGAAATTCAAGGGTGGGGCACCTCTTGAGGACGCCACGGTGAAAGCAGCGATCAAGGATGCTGAGGCCCAGCTTGGAAAATCAGGTCGCTTGGTCATTCGCCCTTCGGGGACTGAGCCCCTAATTCGCGTCATGGCGGAGGGGGCAGACGAATCGACGGTGCAAAAAATCGTTGATCAGATTTGTGACGTGATCGCCAAGGCGGCGGCATGATGAGGATCTTGCGCGATGGTAAAGCGTGGACCGTCAAATCGGTTCAATTTGACACAAATTCTGCGCTCTTTTTGCAACAGTCGGCATGCGTCTTATTCGTGCCTTTTTTTGGCCCGCCTTGGACCACAAGGGCGGCTGATGGTGGAACTATAATTGGGACGGTGAATTAGCTTGCGTATGAGAGGTGTACTATGAAGACATTGAAATTGACGTTGCTGGCGGGGGTTTTTGCGGTTCCTCTCGCTGGTGCAAGTTTAGCGGCAGATTACAGTCCAAATGTGCCGACGGACTCGCAGACGAATACAGGTTTTTATCTGCGAAGTGATGTGGGTGCTTCATTCCTGCGTTGGAATTCTTTCGCAAACGACACGGGCCTGATCGCGGCTGTGGGTGCCGGTTACCAGTGGAATGATTATTTCCGCACGGATATCACGGGCCAGTGGGCGGGCGGATATAACATCGGCCTCGCCGACAACATCCACACGACGAAGATTTTGGCCAACGGCTATCTCGACCTGGCGAATGGTTCAGGATTTACGCCTTATATCGGTGCAGGTCTTGGTTATGGCTGGGCTTACGGCAATACTTATGGATCTACCAGTGGCGTTGCCATTGCTGCCCATGCAGGTGTCGCCTATGCCTTGACCAGCAATCTTGCGCTGGATGTGGGTTATCATCTCATCGACACGGTCGGTGACACGAACCAACCGGTTGAACATCAGGTCACTGCGGGCTTCCGCTTCAAGTTCTGATCGTTCTTCAGCTTTTAAAGTTAAACGCGTCTTCGGTTATGCCGGAGGCGCGTTTTTATTTGTCAGCCTCGCCGGAAGCGATTGCTCGGGCAGCTTTCTCGAGAATATCCCTAACGCGCTTTTCTTCAGGCGGCGTCCAGCCGCCAAAGCGGCCCATCACCGCCTGACGCAATGTATGGATCGCGTGCATGACACTTTCGGGCATGGGGGCATGGCCTGCACCGCGAGCCATGACATCTATTCTGGCCATCAACGCATCAACCTGCGCTGAATTTTCGTGAAGGTGGGTGCGTCCGGCGGAAGTTGCCGCGTAGGATTTCTTGCCGCCCTGGTCGCCTTGAGCTGCGATCAGATCCTGCTCTTCAAGCAGCGTAAGGGTGGGATAGATTGTCCCGGGGGAGGGCGCATAGTTGCCGCCGAAACGCGCCTCGATGGTGCGGATCAGATCATAGCCATGAGAGGGCTTGTCGGCGATCAGCGCCAAGAGAAGTAGACGTAAATCGCCTTGGCCAAACATGCGCGTGCGGGGTCCAGCCCCAAACGGGCCGCCAGCGAATGGCCCTCCGCGCATCCAAGGGGAGCCGCCTCCACCGCGCCGGGCCCATCCCCATTTCGGGCCGAATTTTCTATCTTCTTCATTCATCACAAAATCATACAGCATGGCACATTCCAAACAACAGACCTGCACCGGACATCCGGTGCAGGTTTTTCATGGGTGAGTTTCAGGCTTTCGCAGAACCTTCTGTTTGACCGTCCGGCCCTTTGTTCTGATCGGCACGGAAGGCGTCATAGGCCTGTTCATCGCGCTTGCGGCGCTCGGCGGCGCGGTATTCAAAGAAAGCGCGACGCTCTTCGCGAAGCTTGTTGATGGCCTCGGCCTGATGTTCATCAAAGGCCGCGTTGCCTGTGAAGCGACCGCGCATCCCGCGGCCTCGTCCGCATCCGCGCCCCATGCTTGGGCCACCTGCAAATTGCTCTGCGCTTGGTCCATGGTGCCCGCCAAAGCTGTGACGGCTGTTCCAAAGGAAATAGCCGAGTGCCAATACGCCGAGCGGTGGAAAAACGGCAAAGCCGCCCAGAACGGTGAGTGCCTTCAGGGGGTGAAAGCCTGGGCGGGTGGCCCAGGGCATGCCGTCCCACCTGCGTCCACCGCTGCTGTAGCGGCCGTATGGTCCGCCATGGCGTTCGAATCTCTCAGAATTCGCAGAATTTTCCTTGCTATCATCGTAGGTCATGATTTTTCCTTTCGTTACGATAGGTCTTAAGATATATCTTAGATTGATTATTTCAAGATGGCCCCTAAATTAATTTATCGTTTGTGAGATGACCTTTCGGCCAAACACTGGCAGTTTGTACTCAACGAATTGGAGCACCTGATGGGCACACGCATTTCATTCCCCCGCGTCGACGGCAAAAAGACCGAAGGTTATTTGGCCAAAGCTGGCCATGATCACGCGCCGGGCGTCGTCGTCATCCAGGAATGGTGGGGCCTGCAAGACCAGATCAGAGGCATTTGCGATCGCCTGGCCTTGGCTGGCTACGATGCGCTGGCGCCGGATCTTTATGCTGGCCGCGTAGTTCCTTATCATGATCACGAAGCTGCGGATAAAGAGATGAAGTCTCTGAATTTTGCAGACGCGTCGGCAAATGTGGTGCGTGGGGCCATGCAGTATCTGAAAAAGTCATCGCCCAAAGTTGGAATCACCGGTTTTTGCATGGGAGGCGCTGTGGCGATGTTGGCATCAACGGCTCCTGAAATTTCCTGCGTGGCCCCGTTCTATGGATTGCCACCGGAAGAATATCTCGATGTCAGCAAGATCAAGATTCCGGTGCAGGGCCACTTTTCCAACACAGATGATTTTGTAACGCCAGGGCGCGC
Source organism: Aestuariivirga sp. (assembly GCA_039928255.1). Lineage (GTDB taxonomy): Bacteria > Pseudomonadota > Alphaproteobacteria > Rhizobiales > Aestuariivirgaceae > Aestuariivirga. The sequence continues at coordinate 25,938 of JBDSTO010000288.1, forward strand.
CAAGGCATTTGGTGCGGCATTGACCAAGGCTGGGGTTGCTCACGAGATATTCCAATATGATGCCGACCACGCATTCATGAACGAACAGCGCGATGTTCATGACCGGGCTGCAGCGGAATTGGCCTGGAAACGGTTGCTGGGGTTCTTGAAGACTAACTTGGGTTGATCGGCTGCAATTCGGATGATGGCATCAGGTCGCCAAGAAACGATCTCACCTCAGCGCTGATGTCGGATGGCCATTTGCTTAAGCAGGTTTCAAGCTTGGCGAAATTCTGGGCAAACAATGCGCGGGATGCCTCTTCAAATGACGGCAAATCGCCACCGATGGCTGACATGAATTTGTAGGCTGCGGCCAAACGGTCGCGCGCGGCCAATTTTGGCGCCGTTTCTTTGCGAGCTGTTTCGACCAATCGGCGCAATGTGACGGAGGCCCCCCCCGGTTGCTGCGCCAACCAATCCCAATGGCGCGGCAGCAAGGTGACCTCACGCGCGGTAACGCCCAACTTGGGCCGGCCCCTTTTGGGTATTTCCGTCTGAGCGCTATAGCGAGCGGCTACATCGAATGAAGTCCCACTCAAATTTAAATCAACCACCGCGCCAGTCTGGCGGTCAAAAGCTAGTGTCGGTTGTGAAGGATGAGACTTGGCGAAGTTCCACGCAGTCAAGGCCACGTCTGCGAGCGAACCTTCGGCAATTTTTCTGGAATCGCTTAAACACACAAAATCCTTTGCCGGATTCGATTCTTGCAATTTCGCACTATCCTTCATTTTTTTATTTACCCGGGTAATATTATATGTTATTTCACCCGGATAATAATAGGATTGATCATGGATAGGCAAGAGCGAAAAGCGGCGATTGAATTATACAAGGAGCGGAAGTCCGTTCACGGCGTCTACGCAGTCATTTGCACGGCCACGGGAGAAGTCTGGGTGGGTACCACGCGAAATCTACAAGCCCAACAAACGAGTTTGTGGTTCGGCCTGCGCATGGATTCTTGTCCATTCAAGTCGTTGCTGACCGCGTGGCGACTGCACGGCGAAAAGAATTTCAGGTTCGAAGAACTTGACCGGCTGAGCGATGATTTTTCCGACATGTTACGCGCGGACGAGTTGAAAAAGCGGCAAAAACTCTGGGTCGCGCGCCTGCAGGGATCACCTCTTTAACCTCATTTGTATTCGCGAAAGTGCTGATAATTCTATTGGTCAAATCGTGAAAATCAAAATTCTGTTGCAACACGACCTCATTTCCGTCTAAAGCGACTTCGGGCTAAGCCTCCCCAACGAGGCGCAGTCCATCTGTAAGGATGGAGAAAACATGACAGATCAAAAACCGGCTTTGCGCCCGGCATGCGCAAACTTTTCGTCTGGACCTTGTGCAAAGTTTCCAGGCTGGACCCCCGACAAACTCAAAAATGCCGTCACTGGCCGATCGCATCGCTCAAGCTTGGGCAAGGCGCGGCTGAAGAAGGCTATTGATCTCACGCGTGAGGTTCTTGAAGTTCCAGCTGACTACAAAATCGGCATTGTTCCTGCTTCCGATACGGGTGCAGTTGAAATGGCGCTGTGGTCGCTGCTGGGTGAACGTCCGGTTGACATGGTGGCCTGGGAGAGTTTTGGCGAGGGCTGGGTTTCCGATGTTGTGAAACAGCTCAAGCTTAAAGATGCGCGCAAGATCACGGCGGGCTATGGCGAGTTGCCCGACCTTTCGCAGATCAATTTTGACCATGATGTGGTGTTCACCTGGAATGGCACGACCTCTGGCGTGCGTGTGGCCAATGCGGATTTCATTCCAGCGAATCGTCAGGGCCTCACAATTTGTGATGCGACCTCGGCAGCTTTTGCCCAACGCATGGATTTCTCGAAGCTCGATGTTGTGACCTTCTCCTGGCAGAAAGTTCTGGGAGGCGAGGGTGCCCATGGTGTGATCATCCTTTCGCCACGCGCTGTGGCGCGATTGGAAACTTATGTTCCAGCTTGGCCTTTGCCGAAAATCTTCCGCATGACCTCGGGCGGCAAATTGATTGACGGCATTTTTGAAGGCGAAACCATCAACACGCCGTCGATGCTGTGCGTTGAAGACTATGTGGTGGCGCTGGAATGGGCCAAATCCATTGGTGGTCTTAAAGGTCTGCTCGCGCGCGCCGATGCCAATGCCACCGTGATTGATGCCTGGGTGTCGCGTAACAAATTTGCGCATCATTTGGCCAAGGTGCCTGCCACACGGTCCAACACTTCGGTGTGTTTGACGCTGGATGGTGCCGCAGAGATTCCCAAAAAGATGGTGAAGCTGCTCGAAGCCGAAGGTGTGGCCTTCGACATTGGCGCTTACCGCGACGCCCCGCCGGGGCTTCGCATCTGGTGTGGTGCCACCGTTGAAACTGCAGATGTTCAAGCTTTGATGCCGTGGCTCGATTGGGCCTATGCCAAAGCTCAAGCCGCCTGATCATTCATTTCAATTCAAAGGAGGGTCATATGGCTCCTCGTGTACTCGTTTCCGACAAGCTTTCTGAAACTGCGGTCCAGATTTTCCGCGACCGTGGTGTTGAAGTTGACTACAAACCTGACCTTGGCAAGGACAAGGATGCTTTGCTGGCGGCCATTCCAGATTATGACGGTTTGGCCATTCGCTCGGCGAGCAAGGTGACGCCGAAGATTCTGGAAGCCGCCAAGAGGCTGAAAGTTATTGGCCGTGCTGGCATCGGCGTCGACAATGTTGATATTCCTGCAGCAACGGCGCGCGGCATCGTGGTCATGAACACGCCGTTCGGCAACGCCATTACAACTGCTGAACACGCACTATCCATGATGATGGCTCTGGCGCGGCAGATCCCTGAGGCCAATGCATCCACCCATGCGGGCAAGTGGGAGAAGAACCGCTTCATGGGTGTTGAGCTTTTCAACAAGACTTTGGGCGTCATTGGTTGTGGTAATATCGGCTCGATCGTTGCTGACCGTGCCCTTGGCCTCAAAATGAAAGTCATCGCCTTTGATCCGTTCCTGTCGCCTGAACGCGCCATGGAACTGGGCGTTGAAAAGGTCGAGCTTGAGGTGATTTTCAAGCGCGCCGATTTCATCACATTGCACACGCCACTGACCGACAAGACACGCAACATCATTGATGCTGCGGCCTTGGCCAAATGCAAGAAAGGTGTTCGCATCATCAATTGCGCGCGCGGCGGCTTGGTGAATGAAGATGCTTTATATGATGCTCTCATTTCCAAGCAGGTTGCTGGCGCTGCCCTTGATGTGTTTGAAATCGAACCTGCTTCAACTCACAAGTTGTTCAATCTCGAGAATGTGGTGGCAACTCCGCATCTTGGTGCCTCCACGGGGGAAGCGCAGGAGAATGTGGCGTTGCAGGTTGCCGAGCAAATGGCCGATTATCTGATGACCGGTGCTGTCAGCAATGCGCTCAACATGCCCTCGATCTCGGCTGAAGAAGCACCTCGCCTTAAACCCTATGTTGCACTTGCTGAAAAGCTCGGCAGCTTTGCTGGCCAGCTTACGGATTCGACCATCAGCGGCATCGTGATTGAATATGCGGGCGAAGTTGGCGAGATGAACACCAAGGCGCTCACCTCCGCAGCACTTGCTGGCATTCTTCAGGCGCAGCTTGGCACCATCAACATGGTCTCGGCACCTGTTGTAGCAAAAGAACGCGGCATTAAGGTTGATGAGGTGAAGCAGACCAAACGCGGTGCCTATGAAACCTATATCCGCATTACGGTGAAGACGCCGAAATATGAACGCGCGGTGGCAGGCACCGTGTTTACCGATGGCAAGCCGCGCATCATCCAGATCAAGGGCATTGAGCTTGAGTGCAACTTTGGCGCCCACATGCTTTACATCACCAATATGGACAAGCCTGGTTTTGTTGGTGCCACGGGCACTATTCTGGGCAAGGCGGGCATCAACATGGGCACGTTCCACCTCGGGCGCATGGCGCAAGGGGGTGACGCCATCAGCATCATTGAAACGGATGGTGAAGTGCCTGAAGCGGTGATGGACCAGATTCGCGCGGTGCCCAATGTCCTTCAGGTCAAAGCGCTAAAATTCTGAATGGAAGAGGCCGGGTTTCCCCGGCCTTTTTCTATTTCAGCGTGTTGATGTCTGTGCCGTTGACCAGGATCTTGCCGTCGGGCGTGGATTCGACATTCCAGGTCAAGCTGCCATCGGCCTCGGTCTTGGCGAGGCCCTTTGCCACGACGATCACGGCGTTGCCACCTTGCAAGCCTGCTTCCGGGGGTGCTGCCTGAATGACTTTTGCGATTTCATCAAGACCTTTCAGAGAAATAGTGGCTTTGCCCGTGGGCTGTGCGGCGGGGCCAACATCCAAAGTGGCACCGGCCTTCAAATCAAAAAGATCATTGGCGATGCCCAGTTGGTCGAAGGTGAAGGTTGCAGTACCTTTAGGCAGAAATGCCGGCAGCAGAGTTTTTTCAAACTCGGGCGGCAGGCCCTCTGGTGTTGAAAGATCAAGGCTTGCCAAAATCATGCTGGCGGGATCAGCCAGATCAAATCCCGACGCCGTCACATCAAAATTCACGGTCTTTGGAACCATGGTGGCGGCCCAGGGTGGAACCAGGCCAGCAGGCAGTGACAGGCCGGTCAGGGCGATCTTCTCGGTGAGCTTTCCGTCTTTCACAACGCCATTCATATCAATAGTGCCACTCAGAGCATCCATACCGAACTCGCCGAAATTTGATGTGACCTTCACAGTCTTGGCTTCGGTTGTGCCCGTCATTGTGTTCCAGATCGGCAAGGCGCTGCTGAGGATCTTCTTCAAATCCGACTGGTCCTTGGTAATGCTTTCCTTGTCCTGATGGGCGACGAAGAAGGCCACCAGATCCAGCACAGACTGGCTGCGAAGGCCTGCCGATTTCACATTTAGCTTTGCTGATTGGGCCGTGAGAATCAAATTGATGGGCGGCGTTCCCGCAATCGGGTCTTGGCCCATGTCCACTTTCTCGGTGATGGCGCCCATATCCATCTTGGCTTCCATATCGATACCGCCTGACGCATTTGCAGTGGCGGTGGATGTCGATTTCCCGTTCAGAATTTCATACTCAACATTGACGTTGCTGCCCTTGTTGGGATCAGTGAATTCTTCCTTCATGCTGAATTTTTTGACGTCGGTCGTGGCTGTTGAGAACCCGCTGATCGCTTCGTCGAAAACGCCCGTGAATGTGTATTCGTCGGAACCGCCTTCCAAATGGATTGTGCCGGGAACATCTAGCAGCAGTGTCAGGGGGCCTTCTTTCGAAACTTGCCATTTGCCACCGCCATTGTCGTGGAGCGTGAATTCCAGCGGAGACATTTCGAATTTGCTGCCATCCATGCGGGCCTTGCCGGCCAAGGACGCTATATCGAATTTGACATTATAGTTGCTGCCATCAACAGCAACGCTGACCACGCCTTCGGTGGCGCCGAGATATTTCTGGAACACTTCTTCGAGGTGGGTTGCACCTTCTTCAGTGGCGTCTGCCATCGCCATAGGGCTGGCGACCAGAAGAAAAGTGAGAAGGGGAATTGCTTTGTAACTGCCGCGCATGTTTATCTCCGCTGTTTCAACAGGAGTTTAGACAAGCTGGGCCGCAGCGCAAGGTCCATGGTGGTGGGTCGGGCAGAGATGACTCCGGCCCGACCAGATAGCTATGAACGGCGTTTAGCTAGTTGATACGACCGCGCCTTTTCCGCTTGCTCGCTAACGGCGTCGGATTGGTATTGACACTACCAGCTTGGTGTTCAGTTTCTGTTTCGGCAACGTCCTGTCCGTCGTCGTTACTTTCGCTTGAGTCTTTTCCAGAATTGGCGCTTCCGGGGCCACTGTTGGAGGAACTTCCGTGGTCGCTTCCTTCACCCCCTCCGCCGGAACTGCCGCCGCCATCTCCACCACCGCCGGAGGAACCACCCTTGTCCGCCCAGGCGCTGGTGGCACTGATTGTCAGGGGAAAGGCTGATGCGGCCAGTGCTATTGAGCCGATGCGCATGAAAGCCAGGCGTCGTGAAACAGGATTATTGATTGTCATTGGTTTCTCCCAAGGTTTAGCCGTCACGAGGGGTAAGCTGGGGGTCGGCATTTTATTCCTTGGAAGTCTGACGATTGGCTGACGCTTTCTTACATTCATAGGTCAAATTGTTTGGATGATGCCCGCGTGCAGCCATGGATGCGCCTTAGATCGGCCTTGAGAATTGCCTGTTGTTCATCAGGGAGCGATGTTCACAGGAGATAAAGATGAGACTTTCGATTGCAGCGGCACTTCTTTTAACAAGTGCCATGTCCCCAGCCTTTGCGGGAGATATGCCACTTTCCAGCCATGTGGATGCAGCGCTGGTTTATCCCCAAGGAGCTGATGTGTGGCGGGTGGGGGATGTTGAACTTCCAGCGGGTGAGACGCGGCTGCTGCTTTCCGACCTCCCAAGTTCGGTTGATCCGCAGTCAATCCGGGTTGAAGCCGAAGGTGGCGAAGGCCTGCTGATCAATGATGTCGACAGCAAGTTTGCCGAGTTGCCATCAACGGCAATTGATGAAAAGCGGCAGGCCTTGCAATCGAAACTGGAAGGACTTGCCGATGAACGGCAGGGGCTTGACCAATCAATTGAAGATGCCGAAGCCCAGAAAAAGCTTTTGCTGTCATTGGCCAACAAGCAACTGGTGCCTGCATCGTCATCAGAGACACTGAAATCGGTTGATGCCGCCAGCCTTGATGGATTGGTCACTCTGGTTGGATCAAAACTGGCCAGCATTTCCAAATTGATTCATGATGCACAATTGCGACAACGCCAGATCGACCGCGAAGTAGCGGACGTCAACCTTGCGCTGCAAGATCTCTCGCCGCAGGCCGATGCCAAATTGCAGTTGAGCATCAATGTGAAATCTCCAGCCGCTGCAAAGGCGCATTTCAAGATCAAGTACCGGATTGAAGATGCCGGTTGGCAGGCTTTTTATGATGCAAAGCTCAGCCTGCCGGACAAGGAGAAGGCTGCTTCGCTTTCGCTGGTGCAGCGCGCTGATGTGCATCAATCAACCACTGAAAGCTGGGAGAATGTGGCCCTTACACTTTCAACGGCGCGCCCCAATGGGGCAACGTCTGCACCAGAGCTTGGCGAAGACCCTTTGAATTTAGGTTATGCCAGTGGTGGTGTTGCCAATGAAACTGCTGCCTCGGGTACTGTTGTGCAGCGGTTGAAGAAAGACCAGCTTGCGGCGGCACCCACACCGCCGGTCATGGACGACCTGAAGGAAGAAGATGCTCCCAAACCTGCCAGCCAAGCGCAGGCCGAAATGGTGATCGCGGGATTCAATGCACAATATGTGATTGATGGGCGCGTGAGCATCGACAATTCAGGCCAATCAAAAAAGGTTCGCATTGCCAGTGGCACGCTTGATACGAAGCTGGAATCTGTTTCAGTGCCGCGGATCGATCCCACGGCATATTTAATGGCGAGTTTTACGGTTCAGGGTGCAGACCCGCTGTTGCCTGGCGCCATCAATCTTTACCGCGATGATGTGTATGTGGGCCAAGGCTCCATGAAGCAACTGGCACCTGGTGAAAATGCCAGGCTCGGTTTTGGTGTGGATGATCTGGTCAAAGTGAAGCGGGTTGAGGTCAAGCGCAACTCTGCTGAAGAAGGCATTATCTCATCGCGGTTTACGCGCACGCTGGCGTGGGATATTTCGGTGAAGAATCTCCATGACACGGCGTTTCCGGTTGTCATCGTGGACCGCATTCCGTTTTCGACCCAGGACACGGTGACGGTGGAACCAATTTCGCAATCAACACCTGCGACAACGGAAGATTACGAGTTAAAGAGGGGCGTTAAGGCGTGGACCTTAAACCTTGATCCCAAAGCAGAAAAGACCATCAAGCTGGGCTATAAGATCTCCGCGCCAAAGGACATCCCGATCGCACTCACTGAGTAATCCTGTTGCGCACAAACGCGTTTGCCGATAGGAACTTGCAACGGCCCTCGAGGATTCCCTCTGGGGCCGTTCTCATGTGATGAAGGAATGAAGCATGGCCAATGTGGCAGTTGTGGGCGCGCAATGGGGTGATGAAGGCAAGGGCAAGATTGTCGATTGGCTTTCTGAGCGTGCCGATGTGGTGGCGCGGTTTCAGGGCGGCCACAACGCCGGGCATACGCTGGTCATTAACGGCGTCACTTACAAACTTTCTCTGTTGCCATCGGGCATTTTGCGGCCCGGAAAATTGGCGGTGATCGGCAATGGCGTCGTCATTGATCCTGAAGCACTGATCGCCGAGATTGAAAAAATTCGCGGCCAGGGCGTTTCAATTTCGCCTGACAATTTGAAGATTGCGGGCAACGCCACGCTCATCCTGCCTCTTCACCGCGAGCTTGATAATTTGCGCGAGGCTGCTGCCGGTGCCGGCAAAATTGGTACCACGGGCCGGGGCATTGGCCCTGCCTATGAAGACAAGGTGGGGCGTCGCGCCATCCGCGTTTCTGATCTTGCCGACCTTGGCACTATCGATGTGAAGGTGGGGCGTTTGCTCGCTCATCATAATGCGCTTCGGCGCGGCATGGGCCAGCCCGAGATTTTGGCCGACACGATCATGAAACATCTGGCGGCCATTGCGCCGAAGATATTGCCTTACGCCGATGCCGTTTGGCTGAGACTTGATGACATGCGCCGCGAGGGAAAGCGCATTCTGTTTGAAGGGGCGCAAGGTATTCTGCTCGACATTGACCATGGCACGTACCCTTACGTGACTTCGTCGAACACGGTGGCGGGGCAGGCGGCTGCTGGTTGTGGCGTGGGGCCAAGCGTTGTCAGCTATGTTTTGGGAATTGCCAAGGCTTACACAACGCGCGTGGGCTCTGGGCCTTTCCCCACGGAGCAGGCCAATGATGTTGGTGAATGGATCGGCAAGCGTGGCCATGAATTTGGAACGGTGACGGGGCGCAAGCGCCGCTGCGGCTGGTTTGATGCCGTGCTGGTGCGCCAGGCGATCAAGACCTCGGGAATCCAAGGCATCGCGCTCACCAAGCTTGATGTTCTCGATGGCCTTGATGAAATCAAGGTTGGCATTGGCTATGAGCTTGATGGCAAGCGCATTGATCTGTTTCCGGAAGCCGAAGAGGCTCAAGCGCGCGTGGTTCCGATTTATCAGAGCTTTGAAGGCTGGAAGGGCACGTCAGCAGGGGCCCGGTCATGGACTGAGCTTCCGGGGCAAGCCGTCAAATATGTGCGCTATCTCGAAGAGTTGATCCAATGCCCAGTGGCGTTGCTCTCAACTTCGCCTGAGCGCGACGATACGATTTTGATGAAAGACCCGTTTGCGGACTGAGATCAGAAATCGCGGCGCTCGACGAAAAAACCATAGAGCGTTGTGAGCAGGGTGACGTTGAACAATACGGCCACCAGCTGAACAGGAATGCTGAGCAGAATGGTTGCTGGCAATGCCCAGGCCGGTGGATCGGGCTGCACGGCGGCCATGGGCAGGGCCACCGTGATCAGCAGGAGGATTTCAACGAGGCCTGTCAGGCCGATCAATCCCAAAATGCGCATCATGTTGCCACGTGACGCGATCAACGCCGCTTTCAATCCGAAGTCAGTTAGGCCAAGTGCTGTGCCGACCAAGCTGATCGACAGACGGATCAGGATAACCACAATCGCCATGCCCAGCGCCAGCCATACGGGCACAAGCGCTGCGGGCATTAATTCGGACAGCAACGCGATGCCGACCAGTGGTGCTATGCCAACAGCGCCGATGAAACAGCTGCGGCCCACATAGCGCCAGACCAAACGATCCATGCGGAAGGGCGGAACCGATGCAGGTGGCTCATCAAGCAAAATGTAGCGGTGCCACGAAAGGGCAATTGACGACGTTGCCACAATGCCAACGCCCAGAGCCAAAATATCCTGCCAGGAGACGGGAGGTTCAGCACCCGGGGTGGCGACCTCTGGTGACCACAGGCTCCACGCCTTGAACAAGGTGAGGAGGGCAACCCACGGCAGGCCATGCCTTGCACCAACGCGCCAGTTGTGGCGGATTGAATTCACCATGTGGGTGAAGGCCGCGATGACCGGCAGCTGGCGTGGCGCTGGAAGCGCGTGGAGGAGAATTGGCGGTTGGGTCATTGTGCCAAACGGGCGATAGCTGGCTGGAGTGCTGGCTTTTCCAACAATTGGCTGGCGTAATTTTTCAGGATGATGCTTGCAACTTCGGCTTCGGTGGCGGGTCTGCCCAGCAGGAAGCCTTGCAGGTAATCACATTTGAATTCGCGCAACACGTCAACGTGCTTTTGCGTTTCAATGCCCTCGGCGGTGACCTTGAGATTCAAATTGCGGGCGAGGCCAATGATCGATTGCAACATGCCGCGAACCATCGGCGTTGAATCAAGCGCCATGACGAAGGCGCGATCGACCTTCAATTTCTGGAACGGGAATTTCCACAAATAGCTGAGGCTGGAATAGCCGGTGCCAAAATCATCGAGCACAATGAGGCAGCCCATGTCGCGCAAGGCCTGTAATTGCTGGATCACAACTTCATTGTCTTTGAGCAGCGTGCTTTCGGTGATTTCAATTTCCAGGCGGTAGGCCGGAAAGGATGAAAGCTCCAAGGCATTGTGAACGTCAGTGATGAGCGAGCCTGTATAGAATTGCTCTGGCGAAATGTTGACGGCCACCGTCAAATGATCAGGCCAGCTCGTTGCGGCGCGGCAGGATTCAACCAGCGCCCATGCGCCGAGCTTGGAAATGAAACCTGACTCTTCTGCCACTACAATAAATTCTGCGGGTGAGACGGAGCCCAGTTCCGGATGCTTCATGCGCATCAAGGCTTCAAAGCCCGTCAACTCGCCTGTGTCGGTTTTGAAGAAGGGCTGGAAGTTCATGGAGAAGCCGCCATTGTCGATGGCGTCTTGCATGGCGGCGAGAATGTCCTGTTTGCGCCTCGCACCCTGGGCCAGCGTCGGGTTGAAGAAGGCATAGCCGGGGCCGCCTTTTTCGGTCGCGGATTTCACCGCGAGGCCGGCGTTGTGAACGAGGCTCGCAGCATCGCCTTCAAAGTCTGCGGTGAGGGCGACACCTGCGCCCAGTTCCACAGTCATTTTCCGGTCGACCCAATCAATGGGCTGTCCCAAAGTTTCGAGAATTTTCTTCGCGGTGGTCAGGGCATCGAGAGCGTCTGCCACCTCCGGAATGAAAATCGCAAAGCTCCAATAGTCCAACCGGCATTTCAGAATGTCGGAATTGCTCATTAAATTAAGGCGTGCCGCCAAAGCTGAGACCACATAATCGCCAGCATGTCGGCCCAAGGTTCCTGCAATGCGGGGAAGGCCGCGCACGGCAATTTCAACGAGTGCGCCCTTCTTGCGATCGCGGTTCTTGGTGTTCAGAAAGACATCCACATCGCTGATGAAGGCGGCGCGGTTGAGCAGGCCCGTCAACTGGTCGTGACGGATCAGATGCAGGACATCGCCTTCAAGTTTGGCGATTTGCTGCTTGAGCTCTGCTATTTCTATGGATTCCGCCAGTTCCATTCCGAACCTAGGATACATCCAAGTCCTTGATTCGGGTAAATTGTAAGGGAAAAATTTTGCTCAAAAGGTTGATATTCAAAGTTGCCATATTTTTCATCTGTTCGCTCTATGCGAGTAGTGTTTTCGCACGGGAAACTTATGTGCAACTGGCAACGCGGCTAGTTTCCACCGCCCAATCCCAGCAGGCTTTTTCGCCCGGCATTGAGGCGGCGTTACTGCGTCTGATCAATGCGCATCGTGTATCATTAGGGAAAAAGCCGTTGCGCGAAGCCCCACAATTGCAATTTGCAGCGCGCGCGCAGGCCGTTGACCTGATGGGGCAGGGGCGCGTTGGCCATGTTTC
>JBDSTO010000289.1:0-5884 GCA_039928255.1 Aestuariivirga sp.
GAAAATCTGGTAATGGGATGCGGTGAAGTATGAGAATTCTTGTTACAGGGAACATGGGCTATGTTGGCCCGGTCCTGACGCGTTTCTTGCGCAACACGATGCCTGATGTTGAACTTATTGGTTTTGATACGGGTTATTTTGGAAGTTGCCTGACGGGGGCTGAAACTCTCCCCGAGACTTTGATGAACCGCCAGGTGTTTGGCGACATCCGGCAATTTCCGTCTGAAATTCTTGAGGGTGTTGATGCCCTCGTGCACCTCAGCGCCATATCAAATGACCCCATGGGCAACAAATTCGAGCGTGTGACCGAAGACATCAACCTGAAGGCTTCCGCTGCATTGGCAAAGGCTGCCGCAGCCAAGGGTGTGAAGAATTTTGTCTTCGCTTCCAGTTGCAGCATGTATGGCCAGGCCGACGGGGGTGCCCGCACCGAAAAAGATGCCACCAACCCACTCACGGCTTATGCCCGTTCAAAAATCGGCACCGAGCAGGCGCTGGCTGAAACCAACCTCGGCCAGATGACGGTCACATCGCTGCGGTTTGCCACGGCCTGTGGAATGTCGGATCGCTTGCGACTTGATCTTGTGTTGAATGATTTTGTGGCCTGCGCATTGAGTGCGCGAGAAATCACCGTGCTGAGCGATGGAACGCCGTGGCGTCCACTGATTGATGTCGAAGACATGGCCCGCGCGATGAGCTGGGCTGTAAGCCGCCAGAGCGGAAATGGCGGGCAGTTTCTGGCGGTCAATGCCGGGTGCAATGAAGGCAATTACCAGGTGGCGGAACTGGCCCATGCCGTTGCCCGCCGCGAGCCCGGAACCAGGGTCACCATCAACACCAATGCGCCGCCCGACAAGCGATCCTACAAGGTTGATTTTGCCCTGTTCAAATCACTGGCTCCGCAATTCATTCCGCAGGTGACATTGGATCAGTCCATCGAGCGTTTGCACAAGGGCCTTTCGGCCATGGCATTCAAGGACAAGGAATTTCGCAACTCGCCCTACATGCGCCTGAAAGTTTTGGAACAGCACATGGCAGAGGGCCGGTTGGACGCTGAGCTTCATTGGACGAACACCAGCACATCAGCCGGACAGCTGACATGAAATTCCACAAGACACCGCTTGATGGCGCCTATCTGGTTGAGCTTGAAAAACGCGGCGATGATCGCGGCTTCTTTGCACGCTTCTTTTGCGAGCGTGAATTTGGCGCGCAAGGCCTGGAAACGAGATTTGTGCAGGTCAATAATTCCCTGAGCGCCAAGAAGGGAACGTTGCGGGGCCTGCATTACCAGTTGCCGCCTGCTGCTGAAGTCAAACTGGTGCGCGCCATCCGCGGCGCCCTGTGGGATGTAATTGTCGATTTGCGCGCTGGCTCTGCCACCTTTGGCAAATGGTTTGGCGCAGAATTGAACGATGAAAACCGGCTGATGATGTATGTGCCGCGCGGCTTTGGTCACGGCTTCATCACGCTGACAGACGATGTCGAAGCGCTTTACATGGTGAGTGAGTTTTATGCGCCACAATCAGAGCGCGGCTTGCGCTGGGATGATCCCGCTTTGGCCATTCAATGGCCTATCGCGCCTACAGAAATTTCCGAGAAGGACAGGAGCTGGTCCGCGCTTGATGCCACGTTCCATGGAACAGAACTGATGCGGGATCTCAAATGAAAATCCTGCTGACCGGGGCCAGCTCATTCACCGGCTACTGGTTTGCCCATGCACTTCACGCTGCGGGCCACGAGGTGGTGGCACCCTTGCGGGGATTCCTGACAGGTTATCATGAAGGCCCCAGAGCCGAGCGCGTGCGCCGCCTTTCCAACGTTGCACAGATCATCGAGAATGCGGCTTTTGGCGATGAACGCTTCATGGACATCGCCAGCTCCGACGGATTTCAACTGCTCTGCCATCATGCCGCACGCGTTGGCGATTATCGCAGCCCGGATTTTGATGTTGCGGCGGCGCTTGGCGAAAACACCCACAACCTTCGACCCATTTTGACCAAGCTCATGGAGACGGGGCTTAAAGGTGTAGTCATGACGGGAAGCGTGTTTGAACAGAACGAGGGTGCGGGGACGCAGCCCCTTGTCGCCTTCTCGCCTTACGGTCTCTCGAAAGGAATGACCGCGCAACTGGTCGAGCATCGCGCGCGCGAACTTGGGCTTTCATACGGCAAATTTGTCATTCCCAATCCCTTTGGCCCGTTGGAGGAGCCGCGCTTCACCGCCTATCTGATGCGCTGCTGGAAAAAGGGCGAGGTGGCCAAAGTCAACACACCGCTTTATGTTCGCGACAACATTCATGTCTCGCAGCTGGCTGCGGCCTATGCAAAATTTGCAAGCGAAGTGGCAGCGAGCCCCAGCGTTGCAATGAAACTTAACCCCAGCGGCTATGTTGAATCCCAGGGCGCATTTGCAATGCGCTATGCGCGCGAGCTGAGGCAGCGCCTGGGCATGGATTGCGCGGTTGAACTTGCAACGCAAACTGATTTTTCTGAACCGATGATGCGGGTGAATACGGATTCAGCGGAACGGTATGTTGGGCAATGGGATGAGAAGAAGGCATGGGACGAGGCTGGGCAAGTGTATAGGGAAAATGACTAGAAAATCTTTTTAAACTATATTTGGGCAAAGAGGTTCGTATTGTGATTTTGCAGCCAGTTATGAATTGGATTTACGGGGCCGAATTCGACATTCGATCCTATGTAAAAGATTTTTGGGCTATTGCCTTAGGAAAACACAAAAGGCCTCAAGCGGAATATCCCGGACAATCAAAGCGCGGATTGGACCGCAAGAAGATTGCAATTGTCGCCATTTATCCGAATTCTACTGCAGCGGATTTTTCTATAGTGCACTTGCTAAAGTCGCTGCAGGATTGTGGATTCTGGGTTCTGGTTATCTCGACATTGAAGCTTTCGCAGGAACAACGCGAGAAATTTGGGCTTCATTGCAATCACGTTATAGAAAGGCACGGCATTGGGCGAGATTTCGCCTCATACAAAATGGGATGGAACTGGCTGAACAGAAGTAACGACCTAAAAGATGCCGAATACCTTGTTCTTGCAAATGACAGGATGTTTTACCCGGCAGGGTTTAGTAAACATATTCGCCAAATAATCGCCGCCCATTACTCTTGGGGAACGCTCTTCGAAAATTTCGAACGTCATTATCATTCCCAAAGCTTTTTCCAGATTTTTGGAAAAGAGGTCTTTGCGTCGAAAGTCTTCCACCGCTTTTGGAGTTCCTATTGGCCATTTTCGACCCGTGCCCATGCTATCGATAGAGGTGAAGTCAGTCTATCAAGCGCCCTATTGAAAGGAAAATTCTATCCCCAAGCTCTATTCCGTTCCGACCTGATCAGTGCAGACGCGGTAGCTGGGCTATCCAAACCAAACAGTGAACGTCTCGTATTCGCAATTAAGCATGCGTTGGATTTGACATCAATCACTGCGCGAAGGTTTGGAGATTTAAATTTCACCACTCAAGAAAGATCAGTATTCGATTTGAAAAGCTATAAAAGAGAAGCTCGCCTGGAACTCGCTCAGCAAATCGCAACGGTAGCGGAGTTCCGTAACCCCACCCACCGTATCGGTGTATTATGCAACGTATTGTATGGCGCTCCGCTCAAAAGAGATTTAGTCTATCGTGGGACATTCGAGATTGGCACATTGCTGCTTGCGAGCACAGCCTTCTCCGAAATCGAAAAACAGTCAATTAGAGATGACCTCGTGAGCAAAGGTTCTCCTCAATCTCTAGCGCATTCTTATCGACTGATGTCACTTTATCGCAGCAGTCGAATTTAGAATTTAAAGTTTTAATGATTGCGGAAGCTTTTATACTCAAGGCTTTTTGCTATCGCTTAAAATCAATAATTTCCTCAAAAGTGCCTTGCCTCTTTTGCATAAATCTCTCCAAGTCTCTCTTGGATTTTCCCCCGGTGCATTCCGCTGACATGTCGAGCTTCTTGATTGTCTCTGAAACTTGGCTGGCATTTGCGTTGAGAAGATAGATTGTCAACGTTCCTCCCTGCCGCCTGAATTCCTCAATGGCGCTCACGTCAAAATCAGCCTTGTCAACAACCAGCAACCGTCGCGGTTTTGGTTGCAGGCGCAGGGCGGCTCGTTCATTACCGGCCACTTGGTATTTCTGCGCAAAGCCCTGGCTCATCAACGTTGAGCTCCAGCGATCAAGAAATTTTCCGAGATTCCTTTTGATCATCGCCCGGGCAGACCTAGACGTTGCGCCGCTGCCAAACTCGAAGTGCTCAACCAGAAGATTGGGATAATAGATGCAGCGAAGCCCTTCCCTTCTCAGGCGCATGCAAAGATCGGTCTCTTCATAATAGGCGGGGGCGTAATAGTCATCAAAGCCGCCCAGCCTGTGAAAGACCTCACGCTCAAGAATGAAGAATACGCCCGAGCAAAAATCCACATCGCGCATAAAGAGGGCGCGGGGGTCATCCTCTTTTTCATAGCGGAGATAACAACTGGTCGTGCCATTCTGGAAGATCAGGCATCCTGCTTCCTGCAGGCCGCCATTGGCGTGGGCGATCCTGAAGCCCATGTAGCCGCATGATGGTGTTGCCTCAAACGTGTCGAGGGCCTTGTGCAATGATCCCGTCATGAGGCGGGCATCATTGTTCAGCATTGCGATGAATTTGGCGCGCGCATGTTTGGAGGCGGCATTCATGCCTCCCACGAAGCCCAAATTGTCGCGGACCGTGTGCACGACAAGATTGTCAAAACGCTTCAGCATCAGCGCGGTTTCATCAGAACTGCCGTTGTCGAAGACGATGACTTCCATCTGCTCTTCCACCATCGGCAGAACCGAAAGCAGGCATTGCAAAGTGTGATAAGCGTGGTTGTAAGCCAAAATCACGATGGACACGCGAGGTGCCGTTGTTTTGGGAAAGCTGGGGCGTTGATTGCTGCCCAAAAATTCTGTGAGTTGCGCTTTGCGATGGGCGACAAGACGACGCTTGGAATAGTCAACGGTGCCCAACGCCGCCTTGAGATAGGAAAAGGGCATCACAATGTCGCGCCTCCGAGCCTGATTTCAATGCCAATATATCTCAGCCTGCAAAATGTCATATGACGCAAAGATCCCCATATTTAGCATTCGCTTTTTGGTCGCGTTGCCGGTCGCGGTGGCGAATTGTGTGTCCATGGTAGCAGAAGTCATTGGTGCAAGTCATTGCGGCAAGTCATCGCCGCAGGTCTTTAGGCAATCTGTTACAATTACCTAAACATTTTCATAAATGATGCGTTGGTAGATCGATCCCCATCAACGGAATTTCTCCCGTCTCTGTGTCTTTGGGAAAAACCCGTCTCGTCAGCTATTCCGCAGCGGTACAGATCTGGCGCGATACGGTCTTGTCGCCCTTCATGACGTTAAGATAGTCATTGCAATCTTCGCCGCAGAGATATTGACCGACTTCCAGTTGATAGGTGTATCCCTTGTTCTTGAATATCAGATTGTAGTTGCCGCCGGTGCCTTGCGGATCATAAACACCATCTCTCAATTCGATGTCAGGCTTGCTGGACAGCGCGCGACCTTTCTTCCAGGCAAAATAGCGCAGGTCCTTGCCGTGATATTGCGTCCGCACACTTTCAGTCTTGGTGCTGCACTGAAACGCAATTTTGGAATAGCCCCGGACAGTGGGGTAGAGCTTGGTGCCCTCGTTTTGTGAGGCGTTCTTGAATGCCTTCGTGTAAGCATCGGTCTTGGTAAATATCGATGCAATGTGTCCATTGGCGAACCACACCGTGCCATTGGCCAAGGCAATGCCGCGCCAACCATATTGGTCGGCCTTGGAATCGAGCAGCGCCTTTATGCTCGCCTCGTCAAAATATTCATCCCAATGCGCGAGGAATTCCTTGGCGTTGGCAAT